>JAAEOR010000980.1 GCA_024222895.1 Hyphomicrobiales bacterium
CCCCGCTGCCAGGGGCTGTTTGGATCACAGAAGTAGACCGTCAGATCGGTTGCCAGCGTCAGGCGCTGGTGATCCGCAAGCTCCTTGCCCCGATCCCAGGTGAGTGACCTGCACAGCTCCTGCGGCAGTTTTTTCGCCTGCCTGATGAGCGCGGCCACGACGCTCTCGGTATTCTTGTCAGGCACCTTGACCAGGAGCACGTAGCGGGAGCGACGCTCGACCAGCGTCGCGATGTAGCTGTTCCGGGAGCCGGCAATGAGATCACCCTCCCAATGCCCGGGAACGGCGCGTTCCTCCACAGATGCGGGCCGTTCCCGGATCGAGACGGCGTCCCTGATCTGTCCCAGCCCATCGCGCTTCAGACTGGCGTGCCGGGAGCGGCGGATCGCGCGCCTCGCCCGCAAATGGGCCAGCAATTCCTTCTTCAGAACGCCCCGCGTCTGGATAAACAGGCTTCGATAGATCGTCTCATGGGACACGCGGCGGTCCTCGTCGTCGGGATATGCGCGCTTCAGCCAGCCCGCGATCTGCTGCGGCGACCACTTGCGCTCAAGCCTGGCTGATACTGTCCGGCACAGCGCCTGCCGACAAGCCAGCTTGCAGGGTTTGGGGCGCAGAGCGCGATCCCACGCCGCCTGATCCGACCGCGTGGCCCGATAACCGATGCAGCCACCATTGCGCCGCACCTCACGGCTGATCGTCGACGGGGCGCGACACAGCTGACGGGCGATGGCGCGCAGGGTCAGCTGTGCCCTCAGCCCCCGGGAGATCTCTTCGCGCTCCGACAACGTCAAAGCCAGTCTCGATCTCCTGCGCGCCGCAGGACGAATGCCACCCGTCCGCGCCAGCAGCGGAAAGATCGACGAGGAGTTGCGATCAAACCTCCGGCCAATCGAACGCATCGACTCCCCACGCTGCCAGCGATCCCAGATCTCCGCCTTTTGCTTCTCCGTGAAATAGATCCTCCGCCGATATCCCATCTTCAACACTCCATCTTTCCTCAAAGACTAGAGTGTTGCGCCGACCCTTTGAATCCACCGTCATTAGCGGACATAAATGCACGTGCCAAAAAGAGTCCGCTTTGCCCCCGAAAGCGGACGTGATGGACAGCATCTAAACACGGCAGC
>JAAEOR010000981.1 GCA_024222895.1 Hyphomicrobiales bacterium
TCATTGGCGACGAATGATGACAAGCTGACCACCCTTCCCCATTGGGAGGCAGCAAGATCCTCCATGCAGGCGGTGACCAATTCGACAAACGGGAACGTGTTGACGCCAAGCGAATCGGTGAGGTCGGCGCGACCAAGCGAGGCGAAGTCTTTCTTCTGCGCGCGCCCGGCATTCGAAACCAACTGGTCAATCCGCCCGAAGCGCGCCCGGGCCGTGCCTACAAGCCGTGTCGCGAATCCCGGATCGGCGAGATCACCCAGAAGGGTCTCTACCCGAGACCCGCGCCCTTTGGCAGCCGCCGAAGTTTCTGTAAGGCCATCAGCATTTGCACGCGTGGTCATCACCAGGTCGGTGTCCGCGCCGGCGAGCCGAAGTGCGGTCGCAGCACCAATGCCGCTTGCCGCACCGGTGATGACGACGACGCGCTCGGCACTCATTCGGCCGCCACCGCCCGGCGTGCTGTTCTGTATCCATACCGGCGATCGAGACCGAGATCGGTGATGATCTGCAGTCCCCGCGCCAGGGCGTCGCCATCGAGCGCGTTGAGCGGACGTCTAAGTGGCCCGGCCGGCAGGCCCACGGCCGCCATCAGGCTTTTCACCGGCACCGGATTGATCGCTGAATAGACAAAATGCAGCATCGGCAGGTTGCGGAGGTAGACTTCCCTAAACCTCAAGGCCTGAGACCCGTCATCTCCCCAAGGCGTCGAGATCTCGGCCATCTCGACGGGAATGATGTTGCCGCTCATGTTGGCCGTGCCATGGCCCCCGAGGGTCATCGTCGGGACAATGAGCCCAAGGTTTGGAGAGCAGCAACACATGACGGCGACATCCGGGGCGGCGGCACAGACCTGGCCCACCTGCCCGACCCGCGATGTACTCTCTTTCAGAACCGCAATTTTTGGATGCTCCGCCAGTCGCAGCACATCTTCGACACCAAGGTCGGTTTTGACACGCGGAGGGTTGTTGTAAATGCCGATCGGTATGGCTGAGGCATCGGCGACGTCGAGGAAGAAACGCACGATGTCCGAGTTCGAAGCGCATATATAAGACGGCGCCGCAAGGACGGCACCGTCGGCTCCCTCGGCAGCAGCCTGCGCGACGTAGTCAATCGTCGCTTCTGTTGTTGGGCCTGTGCAACCAAACCACAATTGCACGTCATCCGCCTTGTGCTTCATCGTTTCGCGGACGATGGCGTGGCGTTCGGTCTCGCTCAACATTGAAACCTCGCCCGACGATCCCATGATCAGGAGCGCCGCGGTTCCGTGCTCGCGCTGAAACGACATCAGATCGGTGAAACCCTGGAAGTCGACACTGTAATCCCCGTTCATCGGGGTTATCAGCGCCACGAAGGATCCGGTAACGATTGGCATGCTCGACCTTTCTAATGGCTGTGCCAGCAGGCTGCGAAGTGGCGTGGGCTTCGTTCTTCTGTCAACTGTGGGGCTTTTGGGCGTGACACTGGGCGTCGGCAAGCGGGCGGCGCCTGGCGAAGCGACAACCTTCAGGCGGGAAGATCGGATTGGGTGGCTCGCCCTGATACACGGATGCGCTGGCGCTTGCTCTGCTCGACAGAGTCCGGGACCGGCACCGCAGACAGAAGCGGCTCAGTGTATGGATGCTTGGGAGAATTGCAAATCTCGTCGGCAGGACCGATCTCAAGAAGCTAACCCGCGTACATGATCGCGATGCGATCGGAGACATGTTGCACGACGCTCAGATCGCGGCACGGCGACCTCGGCCATCCCGAAAGTGACGTAGCGGCCGTGGCTGACAAACTTGGCGCCGATCTTTATGAGCTTTTCCCTCGGGCTGGTCAGCGACCAGCGCTTGACTGCCTCCGGCAAAGCCAGGGTGCGCATGAAGTTAGCAACACGAGCACCACGCCGCGAACAGGTAGTCCTTGCCGTTCGCGACATCGAGCCCCCAAGACGTTGCCGGTGGCTGTATCCCCAAGCCGAGGATGTTTGTATACTTCGAACAAGGTTATCAAGCAGTGGCCCCCATCAGAATAACATCCCGTATTGACCTATCTCAAAGCGCTCGGCGCGCGAGGCAGGCTGCCAGAAGGGCGCGGTAACTATATGTAATATATGTAATAAATGTTGGTATTCGGTATTCGCGGTCTTTTGGCAACGGTTGTAGAACCCCGTGGCGCCCTTCCTTTCGCCGATTCGCCTGATGATTAGACCTGGCATGCTGAACTGTATGGCGTATACAAAACCAGCGCATCGGCTGCTCTCGCCTCTGCGAGGGGGCTGCGGAAGGACATTCTTGAATTGTACGATCTTATCCTGACAACTGGGCACGATTTGACGTTTTTTTCTGCTGCCTTCCTCGTCATCGTTGTAGCCGCGATCGCACAGTCCACGCTCGGCGTCGGTTTTGGCGTTGTGGCCGCCCCGGCTCTGGCGCTGCTCGATCCGCAGATGGTGCCGGGGCCGTTGTTGGTACTGGCAATGCTCACGTCGCTGATGGTGGCAATCCGCGATCGACGGGATGTCCGGTTTGGTCACTTGAGCTATGCGCTGTCCGGCCGCGTCGCGGCCAGCATCCTCGGCGGCCTGACCGCAAGCGCCCTGGGCCAGCGCGACTTTCTTCTCTTGTTCGCCGGCCTGGTCATTACCGGAGTCGCGCTCAGTCTCACAGGCTGGAAGATAGCGCCAACCCGACGAAACCTCTTCCTGGCCGGATCCGCGTCTGGATATATGGGCACGATAACATCGTCCGGAGCTCCGCCGATGGCCATCGTATACCAGCATTCACCGGCCGCTGAGGTGCGCGCCAACATGTCGGTATTCCTCGCTGCCGGCGCATTGGTTTCTATCGGCTCGCTCGTCGCTTTCGGCGCTTTCGATTGGGCCGAACTTGCCGTTGCGATGTATCTCATCCCGGCGCTTTGGCTGGGCTTTTTCTTGTCGCGCTATTTCAGGACCCTCGCCGACACCGGCTGGATGCGACCTTCGATGTTAATACTCTGCACCGTTGCCGCGGCGACGCTCGTTGGTCGGGCGCTCGCAATGTAGCACTGCGGGGCTCGGAACGGAACGAACTGCAACACGGTTGCTGGAAACAAGCCTCCATCTGCCGGCAAAGGGCCCGACATAGTGATAGTGGTTCTCCGCCCAGCGGGAGAGGTGTTCGCGCGACAGTAGACCGGACGCCCAGGCCTTGCTGAACGGTGACTTGTTCGCCGTGTTCCCGCGGATTGTCGCTTCAAGCTGCTCTCTGAATACATCGCGTTCCAGAAGTTCCGCCATGGAGGTCCCCCCTGTCTGGGCCCGGTTGACTTGGTGTGGCGTTCCCTGCTCGGATCCGCCGGGTAGCGGCGAGCCACGCTCATTTGCACATTGAAAAACTGTATACGATAAACTTCGAAGAAGACAACTCCTCTCGATGTGGTCGAAAGTTCACAAAACGCGCCGCGGTCCGGAGGCTGAACGGGCTTGAAATAGGCTTGGTGAAAAGATTTTGGTATGCGATCCTGAACGGGCGTCGGCACAGGAGGAAGCCATGTACATCATCGTTACGGACAAGCCCGGTGAGTACAGATCCGAGCCCGGAGATGGCATCAACCCGATAGAGTCCTGGAAGTATATCTTTTACGGTCAAGAACGAGCGACCTTCACAATCGGAGAGGTCACCGACGATGCCGCGCGCATCGCGATCATCGACGCCGCGGACAAGACCTGCGTGAACTCGGTGCCGAATAAGTTCTTCGGGGATTTCGACAATGTCGCAGCCGCGCGCGCCGAGATCGAGGAACTGATCCAGTTCGGCAATATCGACGCAAAGCTTGAGCGGGTGATGTAGCGCCCTAACCCGAAAGTGCGCGCCAGATGGCGGCGGCCAACGCGACGTCTTCGAGTGCGATCCCAACAGACTCGAAAACAACAATCGCTTCCGCATCCGGTCGAGCGCGATCCGGGTCAGCAAGAGCCTCCGCGAGATCCTGCACCTTCCGGCGGTCCAGCGCACCGTCCTGTTCCGCCAGAATGAGACCGCCAGCCTCGGCGAAACTCTGATCGTGATCTTCAACAATGATCGCCGTCGCCCGCTGGAAGGTCGTATTATCAATTTCCCGTTTGTCCGGAAGCGTGCTGCCGACCGCAGCGACGAAAGTGCCGGGAGCCAACAGCGCGCCGCCGAACAGCGGTTCCCGCGCCCGGGTCGCGGTGACGACGAAATCGGCATCGTCGACGGCCGCATCAGCGCCGGTCTGGCTCACGCTGCATCCATCCGGAACCGACAGAGCGTTGCAGAACAACGTCGCATCGCCGCGCGAAACCACATTGATCGTGCGAAGCGGAAACCGGCGAGCGAACGCATTTGCGTGCGCACGTGCCTGAACTCCAGTGCCGAAGACAGCCAGCTTCGAAGGGTTCGGAGGCCCCAGGACCACTGCCGCGGCTTCAGTCACCGCAGCGGTCCGGATTTCGGTGAAGGTGTCGGCCTCGATGCAGGCTAATGGCGACCCGTCCGTCGCGTCAAACAAGAGCACGACGAAGCGGAATTGCCCACCAACTGTGGTATAGACCTTCGCTCCGGCGATACCGGCATCCGCAAGGATGGCGGCCATGGTACTGAGTTTCGCATCGCCGATCGAGATGCGCCGACGGGGCTGAAGCGCCGTTCGACCGGCAGCGCGAGCGATAAAGGCTTCTCTTATCGCTTCAACGGCCATTACCGGGTCAGCGACGGCGCGGACTTCGGCATCCCTGACGATGCGCATCAATCCGGGTGCCCGTCGGACGCGGGAGAAGCAGCGGACCCGTCGTCCATCCGCGCGCCCGATATCAGGTCGCCGCCGACATTCGTCACATGACGGCTCGCCAACAGTTCGGCCATTTCCGCGTCGCGGTCGAGCACGGCCCGCATGATTGCGGCATGCTCCCGCCAGGACTCCAGAGCCCTCTCACGCGGGATCCCGGTAAACAACCAATGGGTCTTGCCACGAAGCGTGCGTATGAAGCCGGAGAGATAGCGGTTGGAACTGGCTTGCGCGAGCGCGGCGTGAAACAGATCGTTCAACCGATTGAGCTCGGCAATATCACCAGTCTTCTCCGCCACCTCCCCCGCCGCAAGGATGGATGGCAGACGCTTGGCGGCGGCAGGGTCGAGGCGGCGAGCTGCCAACTTGGCACCGAGCCCCTCCAGAGCGGCCCGAAGCTCGATCACCTCGCAGATCTCGGCGTGGGAAAGCACTGACACGAATGCCCCGCGACGGGGCACGATCTCGACGATGCCTTCAGTATTGAGTGCCTTCAGCGCCTCCCGCACCGGGTTACGCGACACACCGAAGCGGTCGGCCAGGCGCCCCTCAATCAACCGGTCGCCCGGCTTGAACTCCCCGTCAATAATCGCGTCTCGCAACGCGTCACGGACCCTGTCATTCAATGCAAGATGCGTTTCGCCGAGCCGACGATCCTCGCCCTTTGACACATCCGCGGCCGCAACCGCCTTCAATGGGCTGCTCATGCCTCTCGTCCGGTACACCAAACAGTTCTCTGTCGATTATATACTATTCGCGCATGCGTCAAACGACGTGGCCGGTGAGCTGCCGGTGAGCCATGTCCGGGATCCGGCGGTTTTTACCAGCGGCGCGGATGATCTGAGTATCGGATTCGACGATGCCGTCCGCGACAGTGACGTGGGGTAACCATTGGCCGCCTTCCGCGCCATTCGAACCAGAAACGGCCTTGGCCAACGGTTTGATTGGTTGAGCGGGGAGATCCTACTGGGCCGCTACCCAAACCGGCGCTGGACAGTAATCGGACCCGCCGGCGCGCCGCGGGCGGGCAATCGGTTTGGCGAGAGAAGCGGCCCGAAAAGCTTGCATAGGCCGCTGAAACACAATAGCTGACAGCGGCACATGGCCTCGTGGCGGAGTGGCTACGCAGCGGACTGCAAATCCGTGTACCCCGGTTCGAATCCGGGCGAGGCCTCCACTTCCCCCAAAAGACACTACTGCCTTTGCCATTGGAGCAGCGCGCAGGCGCTACCGATTTCGACGACACTGCCGGTCGGTATCAGTGCTCCCGATTTGGGATCACGGGCGAAACTCGCCACTTGGCTGTTGTCCTGGTTGGCGGTGAGCGCCCATCGTCCGTCTGACGAAACGACAAAGTCACGGGGCGCGATGCCACCTGCGTCTGCGTCCCCTGTTCTGGTCAGGCCCGGCCCCTCGCGATCGACAGAGAAGACCGCCACCCGCGACTGCCGCCGACCAGTGGCGTAGACGTTGCGCTCGTCGGGCGAAAAACGGATAGCGGCAAGCGACCCGTCGGTGCCGGCCGGACACGCAAAAGCCTCGATGGTGCCGACCAGCCCCCAACCGGCACCGTCCCGCGAGAGAATTGCAACGGTCTCATCCAGTTCGTTGACAACCACGGCCATGGCACCGTCGCGAGTGACTGCCATGTGACGCGGCCCGGCGCCGGCCGGGATCACGCATTCGGCAATCGGCGCGGTCACCGGCTGGGAACCGGGAGGCGGAACCCGGTAGCTCAGCACCCGGTCGATGCCGAGATCGACCCCGTCCAGCCGGTCTGACGCATCGTTGAAATACACGTAGTGGCCGTGCGGACCCTCTTGCCGCCGGGGATTCGGCCCGGATCCGGTTGGCGAAAAATGCGCGGCGATTGGATCGATCGACCCATCTGCCGAAATCGGAAACAGCGCAAAATCGCCGCTCCAATACTGGGCGGTCGCGAGCCAGCGTCCGGTGGGGTCAGTCGCCAAGTGGCAGGGAAGTTCGCCTGGAATCGGCTGGCGGCTCTGCGGCGTCAGCGCCCCCTCGCCGTCAAGGCTAAACGACTCCACCGCTGGGTCGGCGTCGGCGAAGACCTCATTGACCGCGTAGAGGACCCGGCCGTTCGGGTGCAGAGCAATGTAGGAGGGGCTGGCGCATTCAGCCGCCAGCGTCGGTGCTCCGATCGCGCCGGTAGCGTCATCCACATCGACCCGATAGATCCCCTCGCCGTGAGCGGCCATATCGCCCAGCGGCCGTGAATAGGTGCCCACAAAGAAATGCAGTTCGCCGGTCATCGGCGTCGTCCCCCAAGTCTCGACGGGCCCGATAGCCAAACCCGCCTTCAAGGCACTGGCGATATCAGCGCCGGACACCGGTCGCAACGGCGATTCCGACAACCTGACCCGAGCTGGGCGAAATCATCGCCTGCCTGGTAACCTTCAGGCCGCAAGCGCGACATCGTCCGCGATCTTCAATCCCGGTTCGATTCGGGTGACGCCCTTGTCATTTGACTCATCACTGATGTCCAGCCCGCTTGCCAGTGCCCTTCCCCGCCACGGAGGCGACCTCGCCTTTGCGACAGCACAATTCGGAGGACCGACCGAAGGCTGACTCGACTTGTCAACCGGGATTAACCCACACCGCTACTCTATTGATCTTAAGGATATTTCGCGCGACATCGCCCGGCTGCCAGATCCAGGCGCACTCAATACCCTCATCGACATAGCCCGATCGGCGTGGTTGGTCCCATCGGACGTTGAGATTGCCGCTGTACCGGGAACCGAGATCGCCATCCGGCTCCTTCCGCTAGTGGCACCCGACGGACCAATTACGGTGTTTGGCCCCACTTACGGCAGTCATACCGAGGCGTAGCGTAACGCTGGTCGCACGGTCGCGGACGTCGTATGGCCTGATCCGTCGAGCACGGACGCCCGGGTGACCGTCATCTGCAATCCCAACAATCCCGACGGGCGGCTGATCCCTGTCGCGGATCTGCGAAGCTTTGTGGAGGCACAGACCGGTGCCGGTGTGACCACGGTCGTTGATGAGGCGTTTGCCGATCTCCACCCGGACGCGAGCCTGATCCCCCAGATCGGCAGCCTGGATGCAGTGGTGCTGCGGTTGTTCGGCAAGTTTTACGGCCTGGCCGGCCTCCGGCTCGGTTTCGCCGTCGGCCCCCCGGAACGGATACACCGGCTTCGTGCCCAGCTGGGCGACTGGCCGGTGTCGTCTCCCGCAATCCGGATCGGATGCACCGCCCTGGCGGACCGTGCGTGGCAGGACCAAACCCGATCACGGCTCGCGCAGGACGCTACGCGTCTGCGTGGCTTGCTGGACCGTCGAGGCTTCGAGGTCGCCGGCGGGACCGACCTGTTCGTTCTGATCCGGGATGATCACGCCGACGCAGTCCACCGAGAGCTGGCATACCGGGGTATCTGGACGCGGGTGTTTGATCATCGAGACGACTGGTTGCGGATCGGACTCCCACCTGACGCAGCTGGGGCCTCCCGTCTCGATACGGCCCTTGCCGTGATCAGATCACCGCGCGGGAAATGATGACCGTTGCGCCATCACGGTCCAGGATCTCGGCGGTTACACCAAAGGTGGGCAAAGGCGCCCGCCACGACATGCGTCCCGGGCCCATCCGGCTTTGCGGCCGGGCGAACAAGAGGTAAGGGAGCAGTGTCGCCAAGGCAACAACGCGGACCACAGGATGCCCCGATTTATCCCTTCATCACTCCTCGTCGCCGGTGTTCTGGCGGGGGCGGTGGCTTCGGCAATGTCCGCAGTGCCTGGCCGCGTCGTGTCGATCAACCTTTGTGCTGATGAATTGCTGGTTGGCTTGGCAGACCCGGAGCAGATTGCCGGTCTGTCGATCTTCGCCACCAACCCGCGCATATCATTCCTTGCTGACCAGGCGGCCGCGTTTCGGCACGACCCAGGCCCGGCCGAGATCGTCGTGGAACCGGCGCCGGACCTGGTCCTCGCCGGCCGCTATACCAAGCGGGCAACCTGTACGATGCTGTCGGCACTCGGATACGAGGTTGTCCCGCTGGAACCGGCACGCACTATCGACGATTCGATTGATCAGATACGACAGGTCGCGGCGCTGGTTGGACACCCGGCACTCGGCCGCCTCTTCCCCGCCGAGGCGCGAATTATCTTGCCGGAACGACTAACCGTGTGCGGCGGACCGTCGCTGCCGACGGCTTTCGATACGCTGGCGACGGAAGTCCGGCGCGTTCGCGGACAGCCTTGATTACCGTCGATCATGTCTGGATGCTGGCGATTGCTCTGGCGATCGACGCAGCGATCGGCGATCCGGATTGGCTCTGGGTACGCCTACCGCATCCGGTCGTGCTGGTCGGCCGTTTGTTGGACGTCCTCGATCGGACCTTGAACCGCCCACGTCTTGGACAGACTGCCCGGCGGATCGCCGGAGTGGTCGCGCTGATCGTTGTCACCGGCATTTCCTTTGTCGTTGGCCTCGGCGTCGAAACTGCCTTCGCGCAAATCCCTCATGGCTGGATCGGTACGACACTCTGCGTGGCGGTCCTACTCGCCGGCCGAAGCCTCTACGACCATGTCGCCGCTGTCGCCGCCGCACTCGATTCCGGGGGACTGGACGCGGCCCGCGACGTCGTAGCACGGATCGTCGGCCGCGATCCGTCGACGCTGGACGAGGCCGGCGTCTGCCGCGCGGCAATCGAATCGGCCGCCGAAAATTTCTCCGATGGACTGGTGGCTCCGGCGTTCTGGTTTGCTATTCTTGGCCTTCCCGGTCTTGCCGCCTACAAGGCGATCAACACGGCGGATTCGATGATCGGCCACCGATCGCCACGCTACGCGGACTTCGGCTGGGCCTCTGCCCGCCTGGATGATCTGGTGAATCTGCCGGCAAGCCGCCTGGCCGGCGCGTTGCTCGCGATCGCTGCACCTTTGGTCGGGGGATCGATCGGCGCAACCTTCGAGACCATGCGTGCCGAAGCACCCAGGCACCGCTCGCCCAATGCCGGTTGGCCGGAAGCTGCAACCGCGGCTGCACTCGACCTCGCCCTGGCCGGGCCGCGTCGCTACCAGGAAAACGTCGTGGACGATCCGTTTGTCAATCCGGCTGGGCGCGAGGCGGCAACCGCTGATGACATCCGCCGCGCCCTGCGGCTTTATCTCGGCGCCTGGGGTGGGCTGTTCGGTATCGCGGCAATTGGTGGCGCCATCATCCTGGCCTAGTGCGACCGCCGGATTCTGCCGCGATCTTCAGGAACTCATCAACATCCACGTGTTTCTCCAGGTGATCGGCCAGTTGATCGAGGGTCTTGTCGACAATGTGCTCGTACCGAACTTCAGATGGCGAAGCGCCGAGGTCGGCCAGGTAGGCTCGCCGAAATCCATCAGCGCCGAACATGCCGTGCACATAGCTTCCAACCACCAGGCCGTCCGCCGAGCATGCACCGTCGACCCGACCATTGAGTTCAAAAACCGGGCGATCGCAGTCTGGCCCGGTCGTGCGTCCGATGTGTATTTCGTAGCCGGCCACGGACGTGCTGTTCCGTAGCGAGCGCCCTCGCACTGCCACCGTAGACTTGTCGGCCGTCAGAACAGTGTCAACGTCGAGAAGCCCGAGGCCCTCAACGTCACCAGCCGCCCCTTCAATGCCTTGCGGATCGCGGATCGTCCGTCCAAGCATCTGGTACCCGCCGCAGAGCCCGAGAACGTGTCCGCCCCTGCGATAATGAGCATGAATGTCGATGTCCCAGCCCTGCTCGCGGATGAAGGTCAGGTCGGCGATCGTTGCCTTCGATCCGGGAATCATCACCACCGTTGCATTGCTCGGGATCGGTTCGCCCGGCTGAACGATGACGATCGACACACCAGGTTCCAGCCGGAGAGGATCGAGATCGTCGAAGTTGGCGATACGCGGTAGCGCCGGAACCGCGATGGTCACTTGGTCATTCCCTACCGGGCCGCTGTCGTTGACCAGCCCGAGGACATCCTCCGCCGGCAGGTGTCGCGCCGCGGAGAACCATGGGATCACGCCGAAGGAAGGCCAGCCGGTTACGTCCGTCACGGCCTTGAGGCCATCGCGAAAGAGGCTGGCATCGCCGCGAAACTTGTTGATCAGAAAGCCCTTGATCCGACCGCGGTCGGCCGATGCCAGCACAGCGTGGGTCCCAACCAGACTGGCGATGACACCGCCGCGGTCGATATCACCGAGCAGGATCACCGGAATCCGGGTGGCTGCGGCAAAACCCATATTGGCGATGTCACCGACCCTGAGATTGATTTCGGCGGGGCTTCCCGCCCCTTCGACCAGAACGATATCAGCATCAGCTGCAATGCGGCCGAAGCTGTCGAGGACCGCTGGCATCAACGCCTGTTTGCGTTCGCCATAGTCGGCGGCCCGGAGGCGACCCCAAGGGCGCCCTTGGACAATGACCTGGGCGCCGCGATCAGTTTCCGGCTTCAACAGCACCGGATTCATGTGAACCGACGGTGTCAACCCAGCAGCACGCGCCTGCAAGGCCTGCGCCCGTCCAATCTCGCCGCCGTCGGCAGCGACCGCGGCATTGTTCGACATGTTTTGCGGCTTGAACGGTGCGACCCTCAGGCCGCGATGGCTCAGTGCTCGGCACAAGCCGGCAACGATGACCGACTTGCCGACGTGGC
Organism: Hyphomicrobiales bacterium; assembly: GCA_024222895.1. Classification (GTDB taxonomy): domain Bacteria; phylum Pseudomonadota; class Alphaproteobacteria; order Rhizobiales; family Kaistiaceae; genus Bauldia. Next base: position 11,419 of record JAAEOR010000981.1, read on the forward strand.
TTCCGGTGCCCTGGATCATCAGGGTCGGAGTATGAAGCGCACTGGTCATGGGAGTGTTACCGTCCCCGAAGCTGCTTTCAGTCGCTTGCGCAAGGTCGTCACATCCACCTCCGCTTCAAGGTCGGGGTCGAACCGCAAACCATTCCTGATCGTCTGATAGCCGAGAAAGCGGTACAGACGAATCGCACGCTGATTTTCAGTGAGGACGTTGATCCATGCGTCGTCATGGCCGCGCTTGCAGATCGCTGTCTCCAATGCCGCGATCAGGACACGACCAACCCCGCGACCTTCGTATTCGGGAGCAACCCAAACATCGGAGATGTGGTCATCGTCGTGCTCGGATGCGGCCAAACCGGCAAGCTTGGCGTCGACCAGAGCAACCGACACACGCGGGCCAAGCCGTTGCAGGAACGGTGCGAACGGATTCTGCGCAGCAAAACGCCCTCGAACGTCAGCGGGAACGAGCGGCCCGATGCCTCGATCCCACGACGCGAGACCGATCCGCGACAGCTTGTGGATTTCGTCCGGGAGGGCCGCGCGTATTTCGATCATCGCGCTCAAACACCAACCTCGGTTTGCGGCTCGAAAGGCACGCCCCACAGATCGCGCCGCTTCCGGGCTCGGTACAAACCGGTAATGATGACCGACTTGCCGACGTGGCTGCCGATGCCCTGGATCAACAGGGAAGGAACTGTTTTCAATGCCACCAATCCCTCCGGCTCAGGGAACCATCAATTCGATCAGAAACGGTCCTTTTTGCCGATTGGCTTGAGTGAAAATGTCGGCGAACTGATCCATCGTCTCGGCTCGCGCACCCTCGACCCCAAGGCCGCCGGCAATCTGCACCCAATCCATGTCCGGGTTGCGCAGACTGAAGAGTTCGTCGGAAGCCGGACCGCTCTCCGCACCGACATTGGCCAGTTCGTCGATGAGGATTGCATATCTGCGGTTGGAGAAGATGATCGTGGTGACGTCCTCGGCACGTTCTGTCACCCGCGTCCACGCCGAGACACCGTCGGCCCATCCTTCCGTGTCGGCGGCAAGCAGCGGATCAAGCGGGCGATGATAGGTTGCCTGATCACCGACGATATTGACTATCGGCACCCGGGCA
>JAAEOR010000982.1 GCA_024222895.1 Hyphomicrobiales bacterium
ACAGTAGTGGTACGTTTAAATCCAGACGAAGAATGTGCTTTTGAGATTTTTTTCAAGTTTTTTCTCATTTACCGGCAAAACACCTGGCGAAAAAATCTGGGGAAATTTTTCAATGGCTTATTTCCGTACAGAAACTAATTAGTACTTACGCTACTATAGTTGAAAATCTTGTAACTATTCAGCGTATTTAAACGAAATTCAAGCAAAAAAAATGCAGAAAAACATTTTTTTTGCTTGACAGTATTTGCTCCTGAAGCCAGAAATTTTAATGCACCGCAGAGGTGGTCTGTATTCCGCCTGTTAACGTGCATATACGTGAGCTCAGGAGGGATTGAAAATTGATGCACGCCAGTGAGCCGACAAAATCTATCTCTTTATCTGTTAATTTTTTGACTTTAGTCACTTCCCATACGAACGGCCTGGATGGCAGCTTGCTTCACACACTTCAAATTTTTTTGAAGCTATAATATATCTTAATAGTGATATCTTAACCCAAGTTCGACAAATTTGTCTAAAAAAATAAAAAAAACAGGTAAATATCGGGCATGCAAATATCGTAACCTGTGCTATGACAGGGCGGAGGTTTTTGCATTTTTGTTTGTAGTTTCTGACTGATGGTTTTTATGCTTGCGCTCTATTAGCTTTTCCGGTATACTCTCTTTATGTTCATCCGTGAAAAATGCAAAAAAGCAAAAGGCAAAAAGAAATATATCCAACACCAACTCATCGAATCCTTTCGAACTCCTTCAGGACCAAGACAACGCATCGTATTAAATCT
>JAAEOR010000983.1 GCA_024222895.1 Hyphomicrobiales bacterium
CAGACAGGTACTCCAATGCTGTTCTGCTTCCTTCAATTGAGGCAAATGACATCCAGTCACCGGCATATAGCGAATTCAGCATTCCCCTAACCCAGAGCGCGCCGTGCTCGATAGCGAGCTCGAACTGCAAAACGGCTTCACATCGGTGGATTCCAGTGGACAGGAAACCAGAACCAAGCAGCATGCCCCGTTCGCCAAATATCTGCGTGTCCGTAGTACCGTCCGCGTCCTTTATTAATTCCCAAGCTTCATCCCACTTTTCCGCTTCGATCGCTTCCGAATAAGCTGATCGATCGAAATCCTCTGCAGCAGTTGCTTGGGTCATAGAAACGACAGCGCAATTAATCATAGCCATTGTTGCAAGCGATTTAACGAAAAAACGCAAAATTCGGTCGTCACACAATTTGCCAAACTCCTCGCTAAAGATGAGTGTTTATTGAGTATCAATCTCTAATTGAAGTGAGAGTTCTGAGCAATCCAATGCTACTACCAGATCTGAACATGCCATTGTCCGCTATGTCCGGTGGATTCAACTGATCGACGCAACGCACTCAGCGAACTTCTCTGCTGGGGTTTGATATTGCAAGGTCTTTCTGGGTCGTTCATTCAACTGACGGGCGATGGCGCTCAGCTTTGCCTGGGAATGCACTGACAAGTCGGTTCCTCGTGGCAGATACTGGCGCAGCAGACGGTTGGTATTTTCGTTTGACCCGCGTTGCCACGGCGATTTTGGATCGCAAAAGTAAACCTCGACATCTGTTGCCATGGTCAGGCGGGGATGATCCGCCAGCTCTTTGCCGCGGTCCCATGTCAGGGATCTGTAGAGCTCCTTTGGAAGCCGTTGAGATTGTTTGATCAATGCCGAGATCACGCTTTCAGTGTCTTTGTTGGCCACTTTAATCAGCATGACATAGCGCGACTGTCGCTCGACAAGTGTTGCGATGTAACTGTTCCTGGAGCCGCCAATGAGATCGCCTTCCCAATGACCCGGTACGGCACGATCCTCCACAGATGCGGGTCTTTCGCTGATCGAGACGGCATCTTTGACCTGTCCCAGTCCATTGCGCTTGAGACTGGCGTGCCTGGAACGGCGAACCGTGCGTTTGGCTCGAAGATGCTCCAGAAGTTCCTTCTTCAGCACGCCACGTGCCTGTATGTAAAGGCTCCGATATATCGTCTCGTGTGACACTTGTTTGTGCGCCTCTCCCGGAAAGGTGCGTTTAAGCCAACCAGCAATCTGTTCCGGTGACCATTTGCGTCGCAGCTTTGCCGATACTGCTCGGCTCAAGAATGGGTGGCAAGCCAACTTACATGTCTTGGGGCGCAAAGCACGGTCCCATGCGGCCCGATCGGAAGCAGCCGCACGATATGCTGCACACCCTCCGTTGCGGCGGACTTCACGACTGATGGTCGATGGTGCGCGCTCCAAATGACGTGCAATCGTACGTAAGGATTGTTTGATACTGAGCCGCCGCGATATCTCTTCGCGCTCACTAAGGCTCAGAGCTTGCCTGCTGCGCTTGCGGTCTGGAGGACGGATGCCGCCGGTGGGAGAGATCACAGAAAACACTGAGGACGACTGCCGATCAAACGCACGTCCAATCGAGCTCATCGACTCCCCACGCTGCCAACGATCCCAAATCTCGGCACGCTGAACGGCTGAATAATAAATACGGCGGCGATACTTCATGGTGAACACTCCATCTTCGTTCAAAGACTAAAGTGTTGCGTCCACCTGTTGAGCACACCCCGCGTTCCTGCCATTCACGTTCAGATATTCAAGAGCTGATCGGTGTGCGTCGCGGCGAAGGTCCGCCCTGAGCCCATTGCTGCCGATTGATTTTTCGCCTAGATCTTTGGGATGACTGAAAGCAACACAGCATCAATATACGAAGCTATCCCGGGTGGGTCTGAGCTGTTAGATTGGTTCGGATGGGATCTAAGTTTCCACGACGCAGAAATTCTTGATTTTCATCTCAGGCGCAATGGCCATTCAACACTGACTATCCATTTTTGGGATACAACCAACAAAGTTCGAAACGGGTATTTCTTGCGGGAAAAGCATGCGGTTGTAAAATTTTCCATTGAACGAATTATCGATTTGAAAATTGACGGCTTCAGCCATCAAAATGTCATCGACGGACTGACTCTGGAACGCGTGAAATTCGATGGAAATACCGAAGCCTACGAGTTGCAGATAGAACCCTGCTACGGTCTGGGTGGGAGCATTCGGGCAGAAAAAATCTCCGTAAGCTACACTGCTGGGAAACCATAAGGGCCAATACGCAATGGACGCTTTGAACCCGTTTTAGTTGTTTTTAGAAATGACTTTTCGATTTGCTAGCCCCACACACTCGTGAAAGCTTCTGCGGATGACAAATTGGCTAAGAATTGGCGATCATGAAACCGCCCTGTTTGGCAACCGTCGTTGGGAGTTTAAATTCTCTGGAGGCACCTATCTGCTCGTCGCAACAGAGGCGGATCAAGAATTTATCTCAATAGAATATAACAATAAAACAGAGCTTTGGCCGATCGCTCTAAAGGAAAAATCAGGCGATACGTACAAGTTGTCAGGCATGGCAGATTGGGTGCCAGAAATACTAGAGGATGTGCGCTGGTTCGAGTTGTTCATCTGCCCGGCTCCAAATATAACCTATTGGGGAGACAGTGTAATTTATCGAACAGATTTTACCATCTGATTTGAATAGGTGCTTTGAAACTAAGGTCCGCTAAGTCCGGTGGATTCAACGGATGGACGCAACACTCTAGTCTTTGAAGAAAGAGGGAGTGTTGACAATGGGGTATCGGCAGCGGATCTATTTTACGTCCAGTCAGAAGGCTGAGATTTGGGATCGATGGCAGCGCGGCGAGTCGATGAGTTCGATCGGCCGTTTGTTCGATCGCGGCTCTTCCTCGATTTACCCCTTATTGTCGCGCACTGGCGGCATTCGCCCGCCCGAACGTAAGAGGTCCCGTCTGGCGCTGACGCTTGGTGAGCGTGAGGAGATATCCAGAGGTTTGAAGGCTCGCTATTCCTTGCGCGTCATTGCCCGGCAATTGCGCCGTTCACCTTCGACGATCAGCCGAGAGGTTTGGCGCAATGGCGGGCAACTTGCCTATCGAGCGACAGCCTCGGATGCGGCAGCATGGGATCGGGCCCTGCGTCCCAAGTTGTGCAAGCTGGCTTGCCAGCCGGCCCTGTGTCGCACAGTATCGGGCAAGCTTCAGCGCAAATGGTCGCCACAGCAGATTGCCGGTTGGCTCAGGCGTGAGCATCCCGATGACGAGCAAAACCGCGTGTCGCACGAAACCATCTACAAAAGCCTGTATATCCAGACCCGGGGTGTCTTGAAGAAGGAACTGCTGGCGCATCTGCGGGCAACACGCTCGATCCGTCGGTCACGGCACGCCAGCCTGAAGCGCGACGGGCTTGGGCAGGTCAAAGACGCCGTGTCGATCCGTGAAAGACCCGCGGCAGCAGAAGACCGCACAGTTCCCGGACATTGGGAGGGTGATCTGATCGCGGGCTCGAAGAACAGCTTCATTGCCACGCTGGTTGAGCGTCATTCGCGCTATGTGCTGCTGGCCAGGGTCGCGAACAAGGACACAGCCAGTGTTGTTGCTGCGCTGATCAAACAATCGAAGAAACTGCCGCGGGAGCTCTACAAATCCCTCACCTGGGACAGAGGCAAAGAGCTGGCCGGGCATCGGCAATTCACAATGGCGACAGATGTCGAGGTCTATTTCTGCGATCCCCACAGCCCCTGGCAGCGTGGGTCGAACGAAAACACCAACCGCCTGCTGAGGCAATACTTCCCGAAGGGAACGGATCTTTCCATGCATTCACAAGCCAAGCTCAGTGCCATTGCACGCCAGCTCAACGAAAGGCCGAGGAAGACCTTGCAATATCAAACGCCGGCTGAAAGATTTGCCGAGTGTGTTGCGGCGATCAATTGAATCCGCCCCGCATTGCCGTCCTTCGTGCCAAGAATATTGCTTTCCGCGAGGTGTGCGATGCCGCGAATGGCTGCTCTCTGAGAAATACCCCTTTTCGTCTCCTTGGGGATTAAGCGGTCCCCTTGATAGATGGCAACCCTACAAACGGCAGCTGAAGTGTTGATCGTTGGAGTTGCTTTCTTCGACACTCTTTGATGATGCACGGCGACCGTCTCGTTTCATCGTAGCACGTATATTTGGGTCAATTTTTCGTCCGGACAGCGTTTCCATCTGCGAAAGAATGGTCAAAGCTGATCCAGCGTTATCAAGGAATGTGAACGGAGGAGGGTCAGTGGTGGCGGAGTGCGCCTGTAAATGCGGATCCGAGCAGCATGGCTCGGCTTGCGGATGGGGCGACTGCTCCTGACACTGATGTTGTGGAAACGGGGTCGCGCAAGCGCCCCAAGCAACGTCGGAAAGGAGCAGTCATGGAATATTATGCCGGAATAGATGTCGCAATGGAACGGTCGGCGCTGTGCGTGATCGACGAGGCGGGTACGATCGTGCTGGAAAAGAGCATCGAAACGGAACCTGATGTGATTGCCGAAGCACTTGCGCCATTTACCAAAACCTTGAGACGGGTCGGCCATGAAACCGGATCGCTGGCGCCATGGTTGCACAAGGAATTGCGAGCCTGCGGCCTGCCGATCATCTGCATGGAAGCGGCCCATACACGCTCGGCACTGAATGCGCAACGCAACAAGACGGACAAGAACGATGCCCGTGGTTTGGCGCAGATATTGCGCACGGGATGGTTCCGGCCGGTGCATATCAAGAGTGACGAAAGCTACCGGATGCGATTGCTGCTGACGGCCAGGCGCAACATGAAGCGCAAGTTTCTGGACATCGAAAACGCCATCCGTCATTCGCTCAAGGCTTTCGGCATCCGTCTCGGCAAGGTCAGCCGAGGCCGGTTTGAAGCCAAGGTGCGGGCGGCACTGGCCGATGATGTGGTGCTGACGGGCATGGTCGAAGGACTGCTGAAGGTGCGCGCCGTGTTGTGGGCGGAGTATTGCGCCCTGCACAAGCTTTTGGTGAAGATCGTGGCGCGTGATCCGGTGTGCCGGCGCTTCCTGGCGGTCCCTGGGGTCGGGCCGGTCACGGCGCTCAGCTTTCGCGCCTCGGTCGATGATCCGCACCGGTTTGCAAAGTCACGGACCGTTGGCGCGCACTTCGGACTGACGCCAAGACGGTGGCAATCGGGCACGTCGATCGATCAGGGTGGTCATATCTCAAAGAAGGGCGACGGGGAGGTGCGCACGGCGCTTTACGAGTCGGCGAACGCGCTTCTGACACTGCTGCGCCGGCCGGATCCGCTCAAAAGCTGGGGCCAGAAGATCGCAAAGAAGCGCGGTCACAAGGCGGCCTGTGTCGCCGTGGCGCGCAAGCTGGCGGTCATATTGCACGCCATGTGGCGCGATGGAACAGACTATGGTGCGCCGAAATCACGGGACGAATTGTCGATCTCGGCGCGGGCGATTGCAGCAATGAACAGGTAATGAAAGGAACATGAAGTCTCATGACTTCTGACGCAATCCGCTCACTGTGAGCGGAGCAATTGGACGGGAGACTGATCGATGCGGGAAGCTCGTTATCTTGCCTGTGAGGCCCTTAAAGAGGAGCGATCACGCTGGAGTGCATGTGACTGTTGCCCCGCCTGTCCGATCGGAAAGTGAACCGGCGCACAGGCTTGCTGCCGAGTTCGAAGGAGTGCATGGACCGTCTGATTGTTGTGATTTGAGTTGCGGATGATCAATGAAGTAGTCTGGACAGTATGTCCCAGGCCTTGAATCGAAGTGTCCAAGTAGAGGAAAGAATAGCCATGAAGAATCAGCGGGATAGGAGTACATTTAGGAGGGCAAGATAAAAGGTAATGGTGCAAAGCGGCGCCTTTCCCAGTCTGCACATCGGGTTAGCTTGCACATGGTAGATTGGGCCTTGTGCAGGGAGACAATGCTAAAGCGTTGATTGTATGAGAAAATACATGGTGCAAGGTACAAACGACCGTTTGATGAAAGCCTGGGATTTCGAAACGTATTAAAGAAAAGACGCGATTGCCTCCTTCAGCTAACGAACGAACCTACTGGCGGGATGGCTTTAATGGCGGGCTGAATGGAATTAGGTGATGAGGGCTTGCGGCCCCTTACCGGTCATTCACCGCCGCAGGGAATGCTTTAACGCAGTGCTAGAAAGCAGAACTTGGATCAGTCAGAGTTCGAAGCGATTGATCAACAGCCAATCAGCGGACAGAGCGCACTTTGGCCTGTTGCAAATATAGATCAGAATTGAAGCTGATGATCTTCGGCCCTTTTGACCATCACTCCAATCCGTTCACCATGCCAAGCAAGTCTAGAATGACCAATTTGAATTGTTCGCTTCGCATACCCAAATTAGATCTATGCAGGATTACCAAACATTTGGTGATGCTATTGCTTGCGTTACCCGCGATCAGCGCGTCGAAAGCGATGACTGGAGTGTAAAACTTGCTTATGAAGCGTTTGGCGTCCTGAAGGCAGGTTTACCAGCCATATCTCATTATCGGATTAGGGTTTTGCATAACCCAGATCACTTCGCATTTACTGCTGATGGCAATCATATTTTTCTAACAAGAACTCTGCTCGAACTTTGCGGGACAGTTGAGATGGCTGCATTCGTAATTGCCCACGAGATCGCGCATCATGAACTGGGGCACATCCCTGCAGCCTCGAAAGTGTTGAAAGGTCGGCTAAACGTCACAGTGGACTTTTTGCAAAATTTTGTGTCACCGATCACTCGCGCGCGTTGGGAAAACGAAGCTGATATGTTCGCGATAAAAACGTGTATCGCGGCCGGTTTGTCTGGAGAAAAATGTCTTCGGACCTTCCAAGTACTCGAAAAGAACACGCTAGATCGTCGTGGGATTAACGCTGCACTTGGAAGTGATGCATTTTATTGTAGCGAAATGTCTTCAATTGAAAGGCGTTGGAGGATCGGTCTCTATCTCCTGCGCTACGCGTATTATCCCATACGAATTCGAAGGATTTTGGCCGAACGCCACGCCGGTATATGTGAGAACTCATACAGAGTGTTTCTCTTTTAGTTCCAACAACAGGACCAATGTACCGTGCCGTGACCAATATGACTTATCCGTCCGATCTGCTTCCATTAAGTTGGAGGACCGCAATGGGTTCAAGGACGAAGCCGCTCGCGCGGCAATGGCGCTTGCGGCAGCCGTCCGTCATTGATCTGAACGTGGTGCATTTGTGATATCGGTATTTCGCGCCTGCAGCATGCAACCGAGATCGAGGATGGGACACTAGTTTCAGGTGCAACGAAAGCCCGCTCCCCCGATTCCGCCAAAAAACTCAGCGTTAGAATGGGCGGATTGGCGTCTGCGGTATCATTCCCGCAGCCGCACTCCGGGGCCGGCGCTGTCACGTTGCGAAACTGTGGGCACGTTGATTCTGAGGAGCTTTTTGGTCAAGCCGCGGCGGTGACATTCCGCCATGTGTGCATCGCCTCACTGCGAAACTTGCGAAGTGCCTTGCGTGAGATGAGATGGCGCTGAACGTTGAAAGTATTGTAGATGACGGCATGGGTGGAGAGGAATCTTTGCGCTGATCCAGACGTCTTGAAGCGTTGCATTCTTCGCTCGCGTTGCCGAACTGGCAGATGAGAATTCTCCGCCCGGTTGTTACTTCGCCCACCGGTGACGTGTTTGCTGTCCATACCGAGATCTCTCAATGCAGCCCCGTAGGATGGGAGATTGTCGGTCACCACCGCGTCGGGTGCAAAGCCCTGCTTCTTAAGCAGAGTGTGCATCAGTTTGAGCGCAGCTTTCCTGTTCCGGCGGGCGTTAACCAGGATATCCAGCACTTCACCTTCGCTATCTACGGCGCGCCACAGATACATCCGTTTCCCGTTGATCGAGACGAACACTTCGTCCAGGTGCCAACGCCCATCTGGTCGGGGACGCAGTCTTCTCAGTTTGCGGGCATAATTCAATCCGAACTTCAGCGTCCACCGTCGCACCGTTTCGTATGAAACATCGATACCACGCTCGGCGAGAAGATCCTCAACATCACGAAAGCTGAGTGGAAAGCGAAAATACAGCCACACCGCATGTTGGATGATCTGGGGTGGGAAGCGGTGGCGGCAATATGAGATGGTACGCATCGGTGATTAATACCACCAAACGGCGTCGCCGCCGAGTTGCCGTGACAAGCCCCTTCACACCCCTCTACGTGATGCATGACCTGTTTTCAGAAGCGCGATTAATTCGGCGGTACAAAGGCAAAGCGAAGCTGACTCGAACTGGCAAAGCGACCATAAGGGATTTCGGGCAGCTTCAGGTTTCGCTGTGTGAGGCGCAGTTTACTCGGTTCGAGAATCCAGGAATCGATCGATATCCCTTCTCCGAAGCATTGATCGATTATCGGCATTTTCTCGGAGTGGTCGACAACAGACTTCAGAGTTGGACCAGCGCAACTGATTTTGCAGGTTGGTGTTTACCATTGGTTCCAGGAACGCGAGTCGACGACCGTCCAAATCAAGACCTGATCTACTACGCCTTGCACAACATCATCCGGCCGTTCAATTGGCTCGGATTGATCGAGGAAAAACCGACGGACAAAAGGCACCCCTGGTTAGAGGAGCTCGAAATCCGAAAGACGGGCCTGTTCAATAAGTTCATTCGGTTTGTGGATCTGCATCCAGCCCCATTGGGACAACAATAGGGACATTTCTGGTCTAATCTCGGCGGCCGAGTTTCCTGAACAAAACATGATCAAAACACATTCTCATGTGCCACTCATGTGCCATGTAGGATATTGAAAAGCTTGTAAATTCACGGAGAGATTCGCATAAGATTTTGAAATATATGTAACATTAGGAAACTCTGATGTGCCAGACGAAAATTTTGGCAGAATAAGAAAATGCCCCGAAAACAGTCAATGTTTTCAAGAGCTTGTTTGGTTGCGGGGGTAGGATTTGAACCTACGACCTTCAGGTTATGAGTCGAAAATTCAACCATTTATCGCGATGGATTGCAATGGCTGGAAGTGCATTAAACTGCTGAATTATTTGTGATAATATCACATCCGGGTTGAAGAGATTTGATGCCGATTCCTATTACGGTGGCGACAAGGTGGCGACAAATCACCGAATACAGGAGATGATTATCGATGCCTGTAACGCGTATCACCAAACGAGCCATTGAAGTGCTGCAACCACGCTCAACCGCATACGTTGTCTATGACAGTAGGCTGGTTGGCTTTGGGGTGAGGGTCAATCCCACTGGCGCCAAGTCATTCGTGATCGAGTATCGGCCTGGCAACGGTGGGCGCAGAGTCGCAAAGAAACGGATTGTTATTGGGCAGTGTGGGAAAATAACCTGCGAGAAGGCTAGAAATGTCGCTAGAGAGAAGCTGGCCGCTGTTCAGCTTGGAAATGATCCCGCCGCCGATAGGGCCGCTGAACGGACAACACCAACGTTCAAGGAAGCGGCCGAGCGATATCTGCAAGAAGAAGCCCCTCGCCGCTTGAAGTCGTCAACAATCACCAACTATGAGATAAATCTGCGCCGCCATGCCAACCCTGCTATAGGGTCGCTCAAAATTGCTGATATTTCTCGCCAGGACATCATCGCCCTGCACAATCGAATTGGCGGCAATTCTCCAGTTACAGCCAATCGTGTACTTGAGACCATCTCAGGGGTATTTCGATTCGCCCAGGAAGCCGGGATCGTTTCGGACAGCCAAAATCCGACAGTGGGCATTCGCGCTTTTAAGGAAAAGCGCCGCGAACGATATCTGTCCGAAGATGAATTCATCAGACTTGGTCAGGTGCTACGTCTGGCCGAAACCGAGGGCATTCCGTGGGCCTATCGATCACACAAGACGCAATCAAAACATGCAGTAAAACCTGAAAAACAGAAAACCGTGTTCTCTTCGGTTGCGATAGACGCCATCAGAATGCTGATTTTCACCGGTTGCCGACTACGTGAGGTCCTGGGTCTGACATGGCAGGAGGTAGATCTCGAACGTGGGCTCCTGTTCCTCTCGGACAGCAAGACTGGAGCGCGGGCCGTAGTCCTCAATCAACAGACCATGGATGTTCTGAAGAGGCAGTATCGTAGCGGGCCATTCGTATTTCCAAGTGATATTCCAAAGTTGACCGACGGTGGCGAATTGATCGACCGCCCTCTCGCCGATCTCAAGAAGCCATGGGCTGCTATTCGTCGTCATGCAGGCCTCGAAGACGTACGTTTGCATGATCTGCGTCACAGCTTTGCGTCAGTTGGTGCTAGTGCCGGATTGGGATTGCCTATCGTAGGCGCCCTTCTAGGTCACAAACAAGCAGCCACAACGGAACGCTATGCTCACCTTGATACAAGCCCATTGCGAGCCGCATCAGACAAGATTGCTGCCCACATTGCCTCGGCCTTAAACAAGAACAATGATCGTGTTGCCCGATAGGATCATCTTGTAGCAAGCTGCAGGACCGACAACTACATTCGCCGTCTCATTTCTATTTTAGCTTGTATTCGACAAACGCATAAGTCGATGCGAGCGCGCATTTTATGCCCGGCATCGCATCGCAGCGGTGGTTTGTCGCCAGCCTAATATCTTGGGCATAGCTTCGCAGGCAATGCAGGACAGGCGTTGTCTCGGGAGGAGTAACGTTATCCGGGAACTTATCGTGACCGACATCTGGCGAAACTCAACCCGAAGAGTGCCGATGACCGCTGCATGGAAGCTGCGCTGAGGTGCGGCCGCGAAGATCCACAACTGACCGCCGACTGCGAGAACAAAATTAACAACCTTACGGTTTGGGAGCGTACAATAGAGGTTTTGCAAGATGCGAGCATAAGCACAGCGCAGCCCCTAAGCTGTTGCCCAACACCGCAAAGGATCAGGAGATATTTTGAAGGTATCAGGTTAAAGCATTAAAATACATGCCATCCCGCAAGATAGCCTTATCGAAATATGTATGTGTTTGGAGGGACGCACCAAACATAATGCCGGGGCTAAGCTTCGCATACATTCAGGGTCAAACATATTTTCCAAGTCTGGTAAGTCACTTAAATGATGAGCATGGCCTTCCACGAAACACATAAAGAAACAACGCATTTCAACGTAGGCCCTTACGACGTCTATATCTCGAGAAACAGTGCGGAGAATTCAAAAGACTCAACACTAGATGTCATGCTGCCAGGCAACCATCGTGCCTCTACGCATCGACGATCTTGACAGTTACGTTCATGCCATCGCTTGGTGTGATTTCATTCCACATCTCCATCATCCTCTCACGATCCAATACTACGCAGCCATCGGACCAACTTGGATTCTTGCCTTCATGAATGAAGATTGAGTGGTTGTCTGTTCCAGGAACGACTGCATCAGGCAGGTATATTCCCGGGCGCAGTTCACCCGTAACGGAGTCTTTCTTCGATTTCATTCGGGTCTTTGAGCATTTCACGTATGTTCCAGAGGCAATCTTGACGCCCGGATCCCAGTAGCATGTCTCGTTCAAGGAGACTGAACCGGAAGAGAACTCAAGTTTCCCAGTATCATCCCCAGTCCGTGTTACTGTGACAGTGTAGGCGCTTCGTTCATCTAGCCCGCTAACTTCTTCCGTCATTTCTATGGATTGAAATCTCGAACCCAGGGTCCCGATTCCACCACGAAGAACCTCCGCTATTTCATGGAACAAAACTGACCCGCCAGCCATCAAACCCGCTGAGACAACAATATCGGTTCCGAACCAAATCCAAGACGTAATCCAGTGATCAAAAACGGGCTCCCCTAATGTCGCCATTAAACGAATTCCAGCGACAGCCACGAGTATGCTCAAGACGATTGCTGCGATGTTCGCGGTGCGAGTCGCGTCCTTTCCAGATTTCTTATGTTCGGGTACGAACCGATCATCACCGTTGAGCCGACTGGCATTGAGATACACTTCAACAGATCGCTCAATCAGAACTGAAAAGACGAACATGTACTGAAACCGCGACCAGAAGGACTCCTCCCAACCCTCAGCGGGAACGATCTCAGAACCAACCCAGCTACCCAGCCACCCCAGGCCTAGGCAGCCCGCAATGACTGCAAGCCCCTGTCCAATCCTATCCCAGTGCATAGCCTACCTCGCTATATGCAGATCCAGCGCCTGCAATTACTAGTTGATTATCAATACTGCTGCAGGATGGAAAACCCATACATTGCTCAATACAATTGCTGCCCGTTCGGCCACTTGCTCCGTAACGGTGAATTTAATGGTGCTAAATACGAGTAATATACTTGTCTTTTTATATACTCAAGGTAGAGTTAAAAGTAAAAGCAAGGGCAATTGATTTGGCGGGGTATCCTTTCAAGAACATTTCAGCGATCAAATACACTATGACAACATGAAGGAAGTTGACCTTGCTGATGCGATTGTGGGGGATCTGGGGTTTCTGTAGGCCCATCGCCCCTGGCGTGTCTTTATGGTCTGCGAGATTTGGAACATTAGCATGCCGACTTCGATACCCAAGGTCTGGGCCCATTCCTCGGCCCGGTGCTGTGAAGAGATGAACACAGACGGGAAACACTTGTTCTCATCGGCATAACGGCTGGTGAACGGTCAGCCCAGTGGGGCAGTTGGCGTTCTGAGATTAATGAGGGCGTAGTCCACCTGTTTCGAAATAGGTAGGTCGCGCCCTGAACGGACGATAATGTGCGAACCCTTTAGCGCGCTTAGTTGATGGAGCGGGCATGGCCGATAACGTGCTTTTGTTTGAAAAAGATTTTGCCGATGGGAAACTGTCCCTGACCGCGGAGCGTGGTGGGAATGAGGGGGCAATCTCGAAATTTGTGGTAGCGATGAAGTTCGGAGGCAATGACCTGGCCACGCTGGATGCCACCCTTGTGCGCCAAGTTGATCCGTTCTTTGTCCCCGACGATTTGATCGACGCATCGGTGAACCCCGCGCGGCTGAAGTCACGGTCCCAACTGGAGGCGCAGGCGCGGCATGAGATTGAGCGGCTGGATGAGCTGCGGACCGCGCTGCAAGCGCGTCTGGCCGATCCGATTCAGCTGGAGCCGAACATCGCGGGCGTGACCTTCGACACACTCGAATTGCGGCTCGCCCCTGCCCTGTTGGACCCGCCCTTGAACGTGTCCGATGACACGGTGCTGGTGGAGCTGAAGGCGAACAGGAAGGTCAAAGCGAATCTGACCGGTGAGGGCCTGCCGGGCGAGATCGAAGGCACAATCGGTTTCGAACTGACGCTGACCCCGCGCATGCTGAACAACGCCGCCGACGCGCTGTGCGGCCTGCTCAGTTTCGAATTGCCCGCGATGCCCGCGTTTGACCTGAACCTGCCGCGTTTTGCCATGCCGGAACTGTCGCTGGACGGGATCGAACTGAACCTGCCGAAGTGGGATGTCGACTGGCCATCGCTGTTGCCAGTGACTTTGCCTCGGATGCCGGGTTTGGGACTGACGGCAGACTGGACGCCGAAGGATGACAACAGACTGAAGGTAACTGTTGACCAGGGCGATTTGAAGATCGAGCGTGAGAAACCGATCGACCTGGGTACGCTGACGGTAAAGCACAACGGTACGGATACAGTGCTGACCTCGACGCTCAAGGACCTCACCTTCTCGGATGGTGACCTGAAGGTCGAGGTTGAGACGCAGCTGGAAAGCAAGGAAATCGAGCTGGGTGAGGTCAAGATTGACGACCTGCCAGTCAAGGTCATTATCGGTGCCTCCAAGCTCAAGATCGTCGCTGATCTCAGCGCCAATCCGGTCGAGGTGACCCTGACCCACGACTTTCCGCGGATCACGGTCCTCGCGCATGACGACCCGGAGGTGTTCCTGCACCTGGGCTTGACGCTGGAAACCGGCATCACTGACCGCGGGATCGACACCAAGGTGACGCGGTTGGAGGTGCTGGACCCCTATCCGCTGGATCTTCTGGCCGACCTGGCGGGGCAATTTGTCGAGGCGGTGGGCGGTGTGATCCGTCTGATCGGGCAAATCAGGCTACCGCGCGCCGATATGCCCGATACCGGACTTGCGGCCAAGCTGCGGCAACTCCTGAACCGCGTGCTGGACCTGATGGAGGCCGCGATGCGGTGGCTAGGCCGTCAGGCAGCGGCAGCGGGCAAGGCCATCGCCGGCGCGGCCGAGGCTGTAGCTCGCCTGATCCGCAACTTGATCAAAGAGTTGGTTGATCGGGACGCGCCGGACTTTTCGTTCCTCGCCGTGGAGGTGCGGCTGAATCCCAACCATTGGCGGCTCGAACAGATCATATTGACACCCGCCGGTGATCCTGCCGGGGGCGAATACATCACCTCGTTCCTGGGCATCGACGTGACCGCCTCGGCAAAGTTCCGGCCGGCGATGGTGCTGAACTTTGCCGGGAGTGATTGGTACGGGCTGGCCTTGCTTCCCAAGGACAACGACGCCAGCGTTTCTCTGGGCACCGACCTTTGGCTGAAGACGGGGAGCGGACCACAGAAACCGGTGGGGACCCTGCCAGACGAAGAAGACGCAGCTGCAAGGCCACCGAGGCTGGTGCAGCTGTCGGCCAAAGCCAAGGACGGGGTGACCGAGGGCAAGCAAAACGTTCTGGTCCTGGCCGCCGTCCAAGACGGCAAATTGAAGCTGTTCCAGAACGCGCCCCAGTCCGAGGTTCAGCAGATCAAAATCCCCAACGGACCGGACCGCACCGCATTGAGCATGGGTGTTTCGGACGCTCTGTCCGATGCAAAGCTCGATGAATTTGTCGATGTCGACGTCGACATCAAGACCGACGAGATCAAAAAACGCGCCCTTGCTTTGATGCCCAAATCCAGTGGTGACGGGTCGTCGCTGCTGCAAAAAATCAAGATCACCGATGTCAAAACCAAACCGGACATTGCGAACCGCAAGCTCGGCCTGACCTTCACCCTGCAAATCCATCTGACTGACGGCTTTGCTCCGGAAGCTGATCTGGGCGTCGAGGTGTCGTTGACCGATTTTTCGGCCAAGATCACGGCAGGTGACCGCATCGCGATCAAGACCGACAAGGAGCGATTGGCGTACAAACCGCTCGGGCTGGATGTGCAGATCGTTCCCAAAAAGCCCTTGGCCCGGTGGGAAGTCTTTGCCCTCGACCTGAAGCGCGGGGGCGAACGGTTTGCCCTGGGCAATGATGCCAATGCAACCGTCGCCTACCGCCGGGTGTCGAGCAGCGGCAAGGGGCTGGTGTTCACGCTCAGGGAGTTCGCGGCCAGCCGATCGGGCTTCGACCTGGAGGCGAGCGTCAAAAGCGACAACCCTGTGACGCTGGGCGGCGTGGATGTGCCGTTCCGCTTTACCTCAGGCGATCTGTCGATAGCGGCGTCGAAATTCAAAGGCGCGTCGCTGGCGGGCAGCGGACAGCTGCCGCCCGCTCTGATCGGCGAGGCAAACGCGTCGATTGCGCTGCAGCTGGGCGCGGGTCCCGGCGGGTCGGTCGAAGTTCTGGGCGCCACCGCGCTGCTGGACAAATCGGGCGATCCCATCCGCTGTTCAGCCACCATGTTCGAGCTGACAATAACCGAACTGGGCTTTGATTTTATCAATGACGGCAACTACCACTTCTACTTTCTGCTGACCGGCAGCGCCGCGTTCCGGCCTGAAGGCGGGCTGTTTGACAGCGGACTTTTGAAGAACTTCAAGGAATTGGAGATCAAACTGGACAAGGCACCGCTGGGTGGTGACCCGCGCGTGCTGATGCGATCGCTTGAATTCCTGATCAAGGTCGACCCGCCCAAGCAGACCAATTTCTTCGACCTCTTCCGGTTCGACCTGAAGGGCATCGGGTTCTACCCGGCGGCGGACAAATTCGGCGGCGACCCGGCAATGGCCATCTCTGGCCAGGTCAAGTTTGCCGAATTCGGGGACAAGATCTCTCCCCGCTTCGACTTTCACAAGATGTGGATCGCCGGGCCCTCGAGCGACGGCGTACTGCCGCGCGTCCGGTTCGACGGGTTGGGCGTGGGGCTGAAGACCGGTGCGATTGACGTCGAGGCGACTGCGATTGCCGTCGATGAGAACATGCCCGACCTCTACCGCCCAGACGTTTTGCCCGCAAATGTGCGGGCCGAAGGGTTCCTGGCCAAGGGGCGGCTGGACATCAAGGGCTGGGCGTCGATGTCCGCCGCGCTGGGATTCCTGCAACTCAGCCGCCGTGACGTGCCGTCCAACCCGCGCCACGCATTTTTCATGTACGGACAGCTGGAAAAGCTGACCGAACCAATCGACACCCCTGTGGGCCGCATCTACCTGCGCGAGGCGGGATTTGGATTTGGCTACCGTTACACTTTGGCCGGGATCGCGCAGGCCGAAACCGCCACCTCCCCGCGCGATTTGGTCCGCATTCTTGACGAGGTGTCCAAGTACCAGGGCAGCCTGAATCAGTTCGAAGCGTGGGAGCCGACCTATGACAACAGCGACCTGACCCTGGCGCTGCGCGGGATGTTTTCCATCGGCGCGCATTACCCACAGCCGCAGTATTCGTCCCAAAAAGAACGCGACATTCCCAACCCGCTGCTGTTCGATATCGTCGCGGCGCTGCGCACGGATCTGACGTTCCTGATCAATCTGCGCGGCTGGATCGCGACCAATTACAACGATTGGATTGAGGCGCCGACGAATGCGGCGTGGAAATCCAACCCCTCGATGCGGGGTTATCTGTATTTCTCGGTGCCTCGCAAGGAATTCCTGGCCCGCGCCATTTCCGAACGCGGCGGGCATGTGGGCAAACACCCCGATCTGCCCGAACCATTGGTCAAGGCGATTCAGGGGGTCAGCTTTTCCTCGACTCTCTATATCCGGCCGGGCCTGTTCCATATGGAATTCGGCTGGCCCTATGAATTAGGCGTCGAACTGGGCGACCGGGGCGGCACCTTCTGGCTGAGCCTCAAAGGCGGGCTGATCAATCGGATCGAAGATTTCTCGCTGCTGTATGGCATGGCGTTCAAGGCAGACGGTGGCGTGCGGTTCGGAGGGCGCATCGGCAACGACAACTTTGGCGCATCCGCCTCGGCCTATGCGATCTTTGCACTCGAAGCGAAGATCATCTCATACTTGTCGCTGCAACGGTTTAGCGACAGCATGTTCTACGGCCTGTTGCGGTTCGACGCGACGCTGGGTGTCAGCGTTTCTGTCTGGATCAGCTTCAAGATCTTCCGCAAGCGCATCCGCCTGTCGGTGGGCTTCTCACTGCATCTGGCAATGTCCATCGCGCTGGAGGCCGTCATCACGCCCAACGGTCTGGGTGGACGGGCGCAGGTGTCGGTGGGCGTGCGCGCCTTTGGACGGACCTTGTCGGTCGGCATCGGCGTCAAGTTCAACGACGGCTTGCTCAATCAGGCGCGGGCACGGGTGGCGCAGTTCCAGGCGCTGGGTTTGGGGACCGAGGTCCCGCCCGCGTCCGAGGATGGTCGCCGCACCGAAACGCTGCCACGCCCCGCGCCGCCACGTCCCGAACTGGTGGCCGATGGCGATGCCCGACTGGGCGACTTCGACATCGCCCCGCCCCGCCCCCCGCAACCGGTACCCGATGACGCACTGGAGGAGTTCACCGGTCAGGACTTTGCCACGTCCCAGTTCTGGGCGATGCTGTTTCCCATCGGCTCGGACCGCTACCTGATGCAGCTGATCCCCCGCGACGGCACACTGTCGGGGAACGTCACCGGTCTGGATGTGCCAAAGAACACGTTCTTCGCGTCCCCCGGCGCGGACGGGACGGCGACGCACAAGCTGATGTTCGATCCCGGTCTGGCTGAGCATCTCAAGCCGGTCATGCTACCGGGAGAAACACCGCCAGACCCGGTCGGTGACGACCTGACGATGCCCATGAAACTGGACACCGTGGTCGAGGAAAACGCGGGCGAGGAAAACGGTGAGTCACGGCACTTGGAGCTGCGCGACGTAATGTCGACCCTGTTCCTGCGAAACGACAAGCGGGTGGACGACGATATCGTGTCTGAGCTGTCTGAACCTGCAGTCCGTGAAGTCACATGGAACAAGATCGACGTGCCCGAAGGCAAGGACGCCGCAGCAGAGGTGCTGGGCGATTTCGCACGTAGCCGCGAAGCGCTGACCGGTCAGGCGCGGCGCGAGGCCGAGATCGAGGAAAGCCGCTCCGCCGTCATCGCAGCCATCATGGATACCGCAGAACAGATCGCCGCGGCCCTCGCCGGCACTGATGCGGCACCGGGCCGGATTAGCGAGATCGATGCCCGCGCCTTTGGCCTGACGTTCGAGGTTGATGAGACCGGGGTGAACGCGCTGTTCCCGCCGACAGACGACCCAACGCCGCGCGAAGGTAGGCTGAAAGTCGTCAAATCCGATGCCGCCGCGGCCAAGGGCCACGTCCATCTCTTCAACCCGCCGGACCGCATGTTCCGCAAGGCCCAGCCGCGCATGCGCCCGGTTCATGAATTGACGCCCGACGGGATCAAGCTGAACTGGGATCTGGAACCGGCCTGGGCGGCATCCGAAACGCCTTATGACGATCCCGAATTCCATCTGCGCCGCTACATGATCCGCCGCCGCATCACCGGCCTTGCAGGAGGCGAGGAATATGCCGCGCGATTCGAATGTAAGGCCGCGACGCCCATCCGCATCAAAGGTGGTACTTGTGAGACGACGCGCGCGCCCTATCAGTTCGTGGACGATCTACGGCGGCAGGACGCCACTGAAACCAGCCAGGCCCGCGACATCCCGGAAGAGGTGCGCAACGCGATCCTGGGTCTTGGCGACAGCCCGGCTCACACGCCGCAATTGCAGGTCGAATATGACATCCTGCCCATCGACATCGCGGGCACTGGCGACGTGGGCGAGCCGCACAATGTCCCTGCTGCTCCGCGCGTGCAGCCCGCGCCGGTTTCGCCCATCGAGGCAACGTTGCAGCTGGTCTACAGCGCAATGCCCTCGCTGGCTGCAAACGCCGAGGACGCCCCCGATTTCGGCCCGGACCCGGCAGCGGACCCGGCCCCGCACCCGCGCCTCATGCTGCGTAGTCCCTTGCAGTCACAGGACGAAGGCAAGCCGGTGAACAATACGCCCGAGCCTCCGCGGGCAGGCACGGAGTTCGACTTGCGCATCTTGCGCGAAACTGCCGTTCCCTCGGGCGGGTTCGGCAGCGACGCGGTCAGCGAAGGCCTGCGCCGCCTGGGCGAGGATCAGATCGACAGGCTGTCCGGCGAGGACGTGACGAACTTTGTCCTGCGGATCCCGCTAGACGGTGAGGTGATTTCTGCCGCGCCGCTTGACCTTACCGTCGATTCGGCCACGGCGACAGCAGGGGATCTGGTGCCCCCGAAACCCTTCATCGCTCGCGTGCTGGACGCGGGCGGGGCCGAGGTTGGCGCCGAAGCGCTGATCCCCGCGATTGGCGGCGCGTTGCCTGAGATCGAAGGCGGAGAGATCAAGGGCGACGTGGGCCGTGCCGCACGCCTGTTCCTGCGGACACGCAACACCAATGCGGACGGACGCCATGGCGAATGGCGGCACGTCGCGCCCAACATCGTGGTCGGCGGCAAGCGCGTCAATCCGCCGGTCGAGACACGCCGCGATTATTTGGCGAACGAAACGATTGTCGAAACGTTCGAGCGGCCAGTGGCGCTGGAGTTCATGGCGCTGGACCGCAAGGACATCGGCGTGCGCTCGGGCCGGCTGCATCTGATGCGGCCCACGGCGCGGGCGCGGCTGGACCACCTGTTGCCCGGGCAGAAGAATATGCCGCATGGCGTGCGGCTGGTGCCTGATCCGGCCCGGCGCACCGCGACGCGCGTGCAGTGGAACGTGCGCGCGTCGTCCCTGGCGCTGGCCACAGCCACCGAGTCCGGCACCGTATCAGGCACGGCGACCGACCCGCAGCTTTTTCGCTGGGTGTCCGGCTTTGGTCTGCACCAGATCGACCCCGACTCTTATGTCGGCAACCCCGACGACCCGCGCGACGTTGCGCGGCAGGCCGCCCCGTTGGGAGAGGTGCGCCTGCTGACCGCCACCGAGCGCGGCCTGCTGCCCGATCGATTCGGCGATATGGAGCGGCTCGAATTTGCCTTCCCCTCCACCGCCTGGCGCGACGGGCTGACCGAACTGACCGACAAAGAGATGGAAACGCCCGAGGATGCTGCGCCGGGTCGGGCCGTGCAGCCCTGGTTCTCTGCCGCTGAATCCACTGCCATTTTCCCCCGTCCGCAGGTGCGCCGCACGCTACTCGCCGATTTCGACGACGGCATCCTGGCGGACTTGTTTGCCGAGGGCCCTCCCGACAAAGTGATAGTCGAAATCCCCGCCTGGTCAAACGGCAAATCGCCATTGAAAGGCTGGGAGCTGGTCCTGCCCGATGGCTTCGCCCTGAGCGCGCCATCGGCATTCAAGGTCGAACTGCTGGCAAAACGTGCCAAAGGCTTTTCCGTTGACACCCTGCGCCGGGCGCTGCGCGGTGCGACTTTGATGCCGAAAGGAGACGCCGAGGAAAACGCCACCGATACGCTGATGAAGCGGGTACCGAGCGATCCGGACTTCCTGCGAGCCGTTACTCTGCACGTGACCGCTTACCGCTCGCGGATTGACCGCAAAGGCGTGGTGGTCAACGACACTTTTACACAAACCGCCAAAGTCGAACAGAGCATCGACCTGCTGCCGCAGATGCATCCGGTGCTGGCGGATGTGATGGCGCTGTTGCCCTACGATCAGGCCCAAATCGGCATCGCCTACCGCCGCTATTCGGTTGTCCCCGACGATACGCCGCCCAGTGATGCGGACAGCTTTGTCAGCTATCTGGAGGAAGCGCCGTCCGAACGTGATCCTCACGGCTTTGCAGC
Organism: Hyphomicrobiales bacterium; assembly: GCA_024222895.1. Lineage (GTDB taxonomy): Bacteria > Pseudomonadota > Alphaproteobacteria > Rhizobiales > Kaistiaceae > Bauldia. Next base: position 20,825 of record JAAEOR010000983.1, read on the forward strand.
GCTGCGAAATTTGGGGCTTGCCGCGGGGTTCCAGCTGTACGACACCGACGAAGGAGCGTTTGTGCGGGGTGCGGACCTTTATGAGCACATCAATACCGTCTTCCAGACAGTGCTGGAACGTTACGGAATGCACGGCGCGAACGCTCCTGCCGACAAAGGCCTGCCCTTTGTCGACGTGTTGACCCGGCCCTGGGGCACGGGGCGTTTGTTCTGGTTCGACGGCGGGCAAGAGGCGGCGGATGGCGCCGATATCACGCGTCTGCGCGAAGACGATACGCTGGCAAGTGTGCAAATCTCGCTCCGCCCCGCGCCGGACCGGGTTCTGGGTACACCTGCCGCTCTGCCGGTTCGGATGACGCAGGTCATGATGGATACGGAGAAGCTGCATGAGGTTTTGGCCGCGCTGGAGCCGAAAAAACGCTGGACCGAGACATTTGAGATCACCGTGGTGGATACGGACGCCAGGCGCATCGTCGATGGCGTCGCCCCGCCCTCTGGGATCGAAGCACTGCCGGTACACCGCCTGACGCTCAAAAAACCGGTGCTGTCTGTCGGCTATTCGCCCGCCACGCACAACACGTTGGCTTTCCTGCGGGTGGCCGCGACCGACAAGACCCTTGCGGACCCGCTGGATGGTGTCTCGGTCTCTGTCTCGCTTTTGATCGAAGTTACGATGGAAAACGACAAGATCAAGCACGAACGCGTCTCGCTGCCCGGCGTCACCTTAAAACCGAGCGAGTTCAACCTGGCTCAGCCCGGCTCAACCGAGCTCGGCATGGGCAGGTTCACCGACCTCACCGCCAGCGACTGGGCGAACGTGTTGTTCCGTCCCGCGCTTTCGGATGCGGACTTTGCCCAGGTGGCACCCATCAACGCGTTCCAGCGGTTGAACTGGTACGCGGCGCGCCGGTTCGGGGCCATCGCCGTTCCCGTCGGCGCAATTGAAGACGGGGTGGAATCCGCCGGCAGTGCCGACCAGCGCAGCGAAATCGCCTACAAGCTCACCCGGTTCTGGCAGCCGTTCCTGACGCACTCCGCCGTTCCGGAACCGGGGGTCGCGCGCCCGCCGGTACACCTGTCGCTGGGCACCGTCACCGATCCCGGCACGTGGGAACAGGCGCCGGACAGCGAGGGCCGCGTATCGGTGATCATAGCCGATGGCAATCGGCGCGGCGCGCGCCGAGCCTATGCGGTGCGTCCGCTGGGCCGCTACGACGATTGGACCCGCGCCAATTCCTGGCAGATGCGCGACACCGGTGCCGGAACAGTCGCCTACCGCGCCAAGCCAGCCGAAGGGCTGACCCGCGCGTTGGTGTCCGACCCTGCGTTGCGCCAGTTCGCGCACGCCACCCTACCCCGCACGGAACCGCTTGAGAAGCCCGTGATCCTGGCCGCTCGGCGGCTGCCCGAAGATGACGGGATCGACGGGCGAGGCCGATTCGAGGTCACGGTGGCCCATCCACCCGACATGGTGCTGGGGGCCGCGAACCGCCGCAATTCGGCCCTGCTGGCTCCGGCTGAGCTGTCGGTCGGTCTTTGGCGCGAATACGTGCACCGCGACTGGGTGACCCAGTTGCGCGAAATCCTCAAGCAGGCCAAACCGCCGGTCGACCCTGCCGCGTGGGACCCGATGGCCGCCTTTGGCTATGGCGGGACCGCACCGCTGGAGTTGCCCGAGGACACCACGCCACCAGGCGATCCTATCGAAGCGCAGCTGACGGCCATGCGCACCTTCGTGCCCGATGCCTGGCGCGGGTCGACCGTGTTCAGCCTGGACCGGTTGCCGTATTTCTTCCGCATGCATGTACTGGTGCACGTGGCCGCCGGGATCGTTGTGTCAGAACACGCTGCCACCCGGTTTGAAGAAGGTTTCCCCATGCTCGCCCTGCCTTGGGTCGACCATGGCAAACCGCTGACCCGGCCCTCCGAATTTGTCGGCTACCGCCACCGCGAGGATGCCGAGCCGCCCAGCTGGACGGTTGATCGGGATGAAAACAACGCGCGGCACATTAGCATGCAGCTGCCGCTGACGCGCATCATCGACGCCATGCCGCCACGCGATGCCGATTTGTGGTTCGGGGAAACCAGGGCGCAAGCGAAGGATGGCTTCTCCGCCATCAAACCCTTCACCCACCTGCCAGAGCCGTTGACCAGCTACCGCATCACCGTCGAAACACTGCCGGGCGCCGCGACAGAGGGAGCGGACCAGAAGCGCCGCACGCTGGCCCGCACGGACGAGGTCGACATCCGCCCGATCTCGGACCCCAGCTCGCAAGTGATGTATCGCGCCGAGCCCAGTGGATCGGTTCTGAGCCTGAAAGGTCAGGCAAAGCAGGCCGGGCTGACACCCGAGACCAAGGGCTGTCTGATCTGGACCTTGCCTGTTGCACTGGACCTGCCGGCAGCCGGACCGATGCAATTTGATCTGAGCAATGCGGACCTGGTGCAGAAGCTGTCGGAGGCGACCGAGTATCATGCCCAATCCTCAGCCTTCGGTTTTGGCTACTGGACGCAGCTGACATTCGGACCGAACCACCCGGACAATGAAGGCGATTGGAATGCTGCACTGGGGGCACTAACTGGGGCTTTGAAAGACGAAACCCGGGACATGGCGGCTTTGGCCGACCAGCTGACGCAGCTTTTCGGCACCTTTGCTGAAGACCCTGATCAGACGCTCTCGCTGCCGCTACCGGCCGCTTTCTGGGCCGATGACGCGGACCTGCAAGACGCCATCGCGGCCTTTTTTGATGCCACGATGGCCAAAGGTGCGCCGTGGCTGACCATGCGGGCACCCGCGACAGACGCTGAAATCCGAGCGCTGGAAACCGCGACCGAAGACCTTCTGACAGCGCGCCAGGTGGCGGCGGACATGGTGGTCCATCTGCTGGGTCCACGCCGCCAGATGGCGGTGCAGGTACTGCGCGGCGCGTTGCCGCCGGTCTCGGGCCTGATCCGACACACACTGACCCCCGAGGAGAACACGATATGATCGATGACACCTCGCTTGACGGCTTTCTGGCCGCGCTGATCGCGCAGACCAACGCGCAAGGGCGGCAATACCTGGCGCGGACCATGCTGGGATTTGGCGGCGCGCGGACCTTTGGCCAGCTGGAACTGCGATCCTATACCCGCGACAGGCGGGACGAGGCGTTGGCAGAGGTACTGGACTGGACCTACTCTACCCGCGCGCTTTTTCTGAACGACCGTCAGCAACGCTATGGCAGCGCCGACGTACTGGGCCACATGCCGCAGCTATACCGTGTACCTGTACGTCCCAGTGAGCATGGCTTTAACGATGCAGTGACGCTGCAATTATGGCACCCGGGCCACGTGGCCGAGCATGCCAATTCCGTCGCCTTGTTGCCGAAAACCACGGTGCACGATGTGTTGGCAACACCAGTGACACAGACCGCTGAGCTAGCGGCAGACGACCCTAACGTCGCCATCCCTCCGCTGCGGATTGCAGGTGGGGCAGTGGACGGGCACTTGATGGTCGGCATCAACGCCTCCTTTTGCCAGCATATGGCGCTGGATCTCGGGCAGGCGACATTGTTCGACCTGTTCGGCATCCACTTGACCGACGACGGGCACTGGCCAGTGCGGGTGACTGCCGAGGGGCTGGAGTTCGATGCCACCCTGCCGGACCCCACGCGCGGATTTGCCGGTGGCGGGACGGCGGACGACCGCATCGCCGCGCGCGTGCGGCTGCAAACCGTGCCGAACCGGCAGGGCCTGGTCTGTCCCTACGTGCTGCGCCTGATCGGACCGTCGTGGGAGCTTGAGGCGGAGGGCAGCCAGGAGGCACTTTCGGGCCGGTTGGCTCAGGCCGCAGGCAGCCTGGTAGAGGAGGGCAACCCCGCGCGGCTGCGGCTGGACACTCTGGGCGCTTTGCCGCCGGTATTCTGGCCCCTTCGTTTTGTCCCCGATGCCAGTACGGGCCACAGCAGCCTGCGCTTTGTACCGGTTCCGGGCGCAGCCGCGGAAGCAGTGATGCAGATCGATCCGGCGGCGCTTGACCTGCGCCTGTCGACACGTTCGGACCACCCCGATGCCGAAACCGGCCTTGCGCGTGTGCACCTGGACGAGGCCGCCTGGCTGCGCGTTGCGAGTGGGTTTCGGATGGCGTTCCGCGCAGGCCACGCACCCGGAGTGTTCGAAGATCGGCACGGCGCGGGCGGCACAGACTATGCGCTGACCTTCAGCCGCGGCGCCAATGGTTGGAGCGGGTCGCTGAGCGGTCAACTCTCCGACATCCCCGTGCACCTGCCGCAGGAACGGATTTCGGCGCAGCTGACACCTTTATACCGTGCCGCCAACGCCATTCTTGAAACCGAAGAGGCCCCCTACGCTTTCCTTGCCGCACGAGACGGGTGGATGCAGATGCCCTTGGGACTGCGCCCTGACACACAAGATCCAGTGCTGCCTGAAGACCGCGGTGCGCAAGCCATGACCGGGCGGATCGTGTTCTTCCCAAGCACTGGCGATGTCGAAACCGAAGCCGTCAAGGGCCTGTCGATAGACGATGCACGCAGCATGGCGGTCGATGTGAACTGGACCGGGACCGAAACGCGCCCCGCGCGGATCGACCTGCGCCCCGGCGACGCGGCGGGCCAGTTCCTGGGCTTTCTCTACACCGCCGATACCAGCCCCGATGCGCAGGACGCTGTGCCTGTCTGGACTGCCGGGGACGCGACCACGCGCGAGGTGCCTTTATGGTTCGGCGGTCCGCAGGACAAAATCGCGCGCCTGACCTGGTCGCGCGACGCGGGCGAGACATGGTCGCTGACGTTCGACGCCGACCTGACCTGGCCCGATAAGGAGAACCGTCCCTGGCTGGCCTGGCTGTCGCCCGGCCCGCACCCGTTTGTCACCAACTATCCCATGGCACGCACTTCGCTTGGCGCGCGGATACCTTCGGCAACGCGCGGAATGTTGCCTTACCATGTCACCGGTGCACCCGTGCTGTCCTACACCTCGGACGGCGGTGCGACTGACGACGGGCTGCCCCGTCTGACCGGCCCGGGCGGGACGGCGCTGACCGGGCAGCCCTACGACACCGCAGCGCAGCCGCGCCCGGACGCTCCCCTGATGCAAAGCCTGCTACTGCCCACACTGAACGGCACCGAAAGCCCGGTGCCAATGGACACCTCGGCGACCGAATGGGTGCACCAGATGCGCTTGCGCTATGACCTGCCGCTGCTGGACGAGCTGTTTGCCTGGTCAGACCCTCCACCGGCCGAGCCGAAGGCGGGACAGTTCGACCCACTCCTGCCCGAGACTACGGATGCCGAACAGCGCCCGATCCCGCCTGTGGTGACCGCGCTGACCCCTGCGCGACTGGCCGAGGTCTGGCGTGCGAACGAACACCGCATGCAGCTGACCTGGACGCAAGACGCCGTTGTATCGCCCGATCTGCTGCCCACCGATGCCACGGTGCAGACCGTGAGGTTTGACAAGATCGCCGCGCCCTTTCCCTTCGACACCGAGGTCGCGATCACACTGTCGCCCGATCACCTTTTCGGTGATCTTTCGTTCCCTCAACTGCCCGATCAGCCTTCCGGGCTGGCCGGGGCGCTGGTGGGGCTGGGCGGGCGTCTGACGCCGGAGGACGCTCCGCTGCCTTTGGTGCTGAAGAACGGTGCATTGCGCCCTGCGGGTCAGGACGAGGCGGCTTCGGTCACCGTGACCGGCTACGCCGCCGATCATTATGATGACCCGGACAGCAAACTGATGGCCGACAACCGGGGCGGTGCCATTGCGCCGCTGCCGGATGCAAACCGGCCCGGGCTGCGCAAGATCTCGGTCCGAAATCAGGCCGGCGCACTGCAGCACGGTGTTTTTTTGCTGACAATGCAAGAGGATCAAGAGGTCCGGACGCCTCAGATCGACTTCGACTTTGCCTTGCGCGACCTGCCGGTACAGCCTGGCCCCGGCGGAGCGGGTTTTGTGTTCCACGGCGTTTCGATCGCCGGGCAAACCGGGGGTCGGGCAAACCCGGTCGAGGGCCGCCGCACCTATGACGGGCAGGCGTTTGATGCCGACAACATGTTGCACGGGCTGCATGAATGGCGCTGTTACGGGCTGGACGAAACTGCGCCTTTGCTGGGCCGGTTCGAAATTTCGACGGGCCCGTTTTCTTTCCGGCCCTTGCGGCTGGTGCGGGCGGAGTTCGCGGACGATCTGCGACCCCGGAACCTGCACATCCTGGGCAGTCTGGTGCTGCGCGCGGCGGGTGAGGACGCGGGTGGTGCCTTCGCTTTCGGACCCGACCGGGTCTATGACCGGGACGACCTGTTCGTGCTGACCGCCACGCGCCGAGGCGATGACTGGACGACGACGCTGATTGCTCATGAGGCAAGCACGCCCACCTCTGCAACCATCGCGTTGGAACCCAGCTCCGCGCCGTCACTGACGCTGTCCCGCCGCCTGACCTGTGCCTCAGGCAGCCAGTTCCACTATGACGGCAGCATGCAGGCAGGGATCAAGCTGACCTTTGATCGCGATGCGCCCTGGCCCGTTGTCCAGACCGCCGAACTGCATGCGCACCTGTTCGGCGGGCACGTGGTGCTGCTGAATGGCAGGGCGACGCCCGATGGGCCCGGCGGGTTGACGCTGAACTTCGATGTCCCCACCGCTGCCACACCGGGGCCGCTGCATCTGCAGGACCTGCAGATTGAGATCAAGCTGAGCGCGAACGGCACCAGCGACACGATGGAGATGACCGGCACCATGCGCCTGTCCGCCGATCCCGGCGCGGCAGACAGCACCGCTCTTCTGGAATTGAGCGGCAACGCGCGGCGCTGGCTGGACCTGTCCCTGCCAGCCGATGCGGTGCCGGCGATCATGATCGACCATGACGAGGGCGCGCTGACGCTGAATATCGAACCGCAGGGCCTGGACCCCACTGCTTCGCCCCTCTTTGGTTTGACCTATCCCGCGGGTGCCCAACCCGAACTGACCGGCAGCATCGCAGCGGTGCTGGTGCCCGGCAAGGCCGAGATTGCGACCGCTATCTGCCATATCGACCTGCATGATGCGAAGGACAAAGGCTATCTGATTCAACATTGTTTGACCGTGGCGTCCGCCTCGGACCACGCCGTGCTTCTGACGTGGTCAACACCCGAACGGCCTTGCCCCATCCGTTGGCCGGTGGGGCCGAACGAGGTTGCGCTGAACGAAGGTGACCGGCTGCAAACGCTGGATCAGATCGCGGAAGGACCGCTGGAGCCCGATCCGTTCTCTGTTAGCGGTGGTGAGCAGAACCGCCTTCTGCACATTGCCCCGGGCGGCGAGACGCTGACGCACCACGTGACGCTGACGCTGAACGCGCACCGAATTGACGCCACCCGGCTCCGCCGTACGGACGCCGGGATCGAACCGGCCGAAACGCTTCGCATGATGGCGACGGCCAAACATCGCCTGACCTCGGATCAGGACGCAGAGCTCGAGGCCACCTGGCACAGCCTGGACCATGTGGCTGTCACCTCGGCTATCGCCATGCAGGAAGAGGCGCAGCGCATGGCTTTTGCCCCGCGGGTATCGACGAAGGGCGGGATCACTCTGAACTACCGTGGTGACCCGGTTAAAAGCGTGACGCTGCCCGCCGGGATGACGCCGATCAGCGATGCCAACCTGTCGGGGTTCCATGATGCGTCCATGCTGGCGCATCTGTGGGAGAACGCGGACGTGACCGGCGCGGTATTCCTCGGTTGTGGCGCTTTGCGCCTGCCGCTGCCAGTGCCGCCCGGTCAGCAGCCCAACCGCGCTCATGTGGCACAGCTGCCATGGGCCATGGGCCTGCCGGATGACACTGCGCTGCAACTGTCGAAACAGCCGCTGACCTGGCGCATCAGCACCGCCGACGCCTGGGCAGCGCATGCGGTACATGTGTCGACCACCCGTCCCGCGCGGGGGCTGAACACTGGGCTGGCCGAGCCCGGCATCCGCCAGCGGCTGGACGCTGCTGCGGACCGCGGCCAGCCCCTCGATCCGACGCAGCTGATCCCGGCTGAGCCCGCCTTCTTCGAAGGCTGGGCCGATGGCGCGCCGGTGGGCATAGGCCAAGCTGCGCATCCGCATGGCGAAGCCCCCTATTTCCTGCGCGCTTTGCTGGCATTGCGGGCGCGCTGGCGAGCGTTTGCGGCGCAAGGTGGCAAGGAGTGGAGCGTTCAGTCTTTGGTCCCGCAGCCCTGGCGCACAGGCAAGACGGCGGATCACGAGCCGTTATTGGACAGCGCCGCGACCATGCAGGTGATCGTACTGACCGACGATCTGCACGCGGGCTCCCGCCCGGATCCCGCTGCCGTCTTCCCCGCCGACATGGTGGCACTGTCTCGCGCCGATCTGACCCGGGCCGAGGGGTATCGCAGCATCCGCGCCGCCGCTGCCAGCAGCGCCGGGGGCGGCGCCCCTGCCGAGCTGCGCGAGATTGCCGAAACGCTGGACCACCAGGCCCGCGCCGCGATGCGGCTGGTGCGGCTGCAAGGCGGGCGGATGGCGACTTTGGCACGCATCCTGTCGCGCGCGGACGACCCTCTGGCCGGGGTGGGCGAGGTTTTGGTCCGGCCCAAAACCAGCGTTGGTGCCTCGCCTGCGCTTGGCTGGCCGATCGCGTCTCAGCCGCTGGCTGGCGCGATGCAGGCCGGCTTTGGACCCGACCGTGCAGTGCAGGCGCCTGAACCCGGGTTCTCGGGCCGGGGGCAGCGCATCGTTTGGCCCGCCCATGCGGTGGATGCCGGGTCGCCCACCGATGCTGTCTTTGCCAGCTTTGGCCAGCACGTGGTGTTCGATCGTGGGCTTGTGACCTTTTCCCATGACGGGCCGCCCGCGAGACATCTGGCGCCTTCACCCACGCGCCGCCGAGCACCCGAGCCGGCACTGACAAACGCTGTTCTCACACGACCCGACACCGATCCGGGTGACCTGAATGCTCCGAAACCCCGCTCCCAGACGCCCGAGGGCTGGATGCCCCGCACTCTGACCCCCGCGCGGGTGGACAGGCTGACCATCGGGCGGCGGCCCGGCGCCATGGAGGTTTCAACAGCTTCGCTTACACTGGCCGGGCGCAGGGCCAACCTGAGGGCGCTGCTGGATGCAGGCTGGCCAGGGATGGGGCGGCCCGCCGATGGCGCCCCCGTGCTGGCGCATGGCATGCGCACACCGCGCAGCACCGTGCTGCCGCCCGACCCGCACCCGGATGATCTGAACCTGCGCCGCCGCACCTACCTGTCGCGCGCCGACATGGTGGCAGGTGCCGATGGCGCGCCTGAGCTGTCGCTGTTCGAGACCTTCGATGACCCGCGCGACGTTATCCGCATCGCACTTGAAGACGGCACCTTTTGGCGCATCGACGCGGGCAGTGCGGGCGGGGCCAAGGCCCTGAGCATCGGCCCGACCTGGCAAGGCAGCCTGCGGCTGCGCCTGACAGGATATTACACCGATCCGGATAATCAGCTCCGAATGACGGGTAACCCTCAGCGCGTGTTAGGCCTGAATTCGCGACAGGACGCCACGCTGATCGCGCAGCTGGTCATCGGCGGGCTTGTGACCCCGCACCGCCGTTGGAATATCGATACGGAAGACGATGCTGTGGTATTGACACTGACCTTCCCGGACGTCGCCGCCTTGCAGTCCAGGCTGGCTGCCGTCACCGCCGACACGCCGCTGACACTCATGCTCAAGTTCCCCCGCGCCGCGGATGTCGCTCCTGCGGTCGATCTTGACCTTGCGCCGGGTGTGGCGATGGAACTGCCCCTGACGCTCGACCCCGGCGCGCGCCGCGTGGTGCGCACCCTCAGCCGGACAATCGCCTTTGGAGACCCGGCCTATGACCGGGTGCTGGCCAGCCAGGCGGCACTTGTGTCTGACCGGGTGGGCGATGAAGAGTTCCGCGCTGCCGCAGACCGACGCGAATATAACCCCGGCAGCACAATGATGCTGGCTTTTGGGCAGATCGACTCCGCAACCGATCTGTTCACGAACAGCTTTTCCGACAACGCAACGGTCAAATTCGAGCGCACGCCACTGGACGCGCCCGAAACGACTGAGAAACTGTTGGTGCAGCCGCCCAGCGGCGCCCCGAAGGAGACTGTGTCGATCAAGGCCGGGAAGCCCGTGCGCCTGCGTCTGACCGATCTGCGGGACGAGACCGCGCATGACGTGGCCCCGTTGTCCGCTGGCGACACGCTGATCGTATCGGTTGGCGCGCCCAACGGTTTTAAGGCTGTCTTGCGTGTGCGAATCGTCGCCGCCCCGGTGATTGCGCCGCCCGCCTCGGTCTATTCGGTGATCGAAACGGTTAGGCCGACGGCCCGCACGCGCCTGCACGCGCCCGGGTCCCTGCCCACGCGCATCGAGTTTCCGGCCCTCGCCGATGACCTCGCCCGCGGCCATGTCCGGCGCGAGGCACTGTTTGTCTGGCACTACAGCACGCCCGCCCCGGTCTCGCCCGCGCAGGACGGCGACCGGCACACCGATCTTATCAAGCTTGACCGGTCAGGGGGTGGCCAGCTGCCTTCGGGGTGAGGCACTGCGCCTCGACGGGGCCTGATGCAGCGCTGAAGGCGACGAGCCTTTGGCTGCGCGATGTCACCCTGAGCGAACTGCCTGCCCTCTTCGCACCCGCCCAGGACGCCGATGGCCCCGTACCGTCTCCGCATAGTTCAGCTTTCCGTCGATGCCATCGACGAGGACATAGTGCCGGTCCTTCATCTCGTCGGCGAGGCCAATGCCGACAATTTTGCCAACGACCAGCGTGTCTGGATCGTCCGCACTGAAGAAAATCTAATCAGTCGCGCCGAACTCGACCCCCGCCTTCATCAAGACTCGCTACATTGTTTTGATCATGTCACCCTTTAGCCGAGATCACGCAAGACGGTTTCGAAGTGTTCGCCATGCGCCAGACATCCGGTGACAACTCCTCCGACAAGCGCAGCAGGCTACGGTCGATTCGCGTGAACCGATCGGCTGTCATTTCTGCGTTAAGTTTGCGGTTGAGCTCGGCTTGAGTTTCCAGACCGAGTTCCATCGTAACCAGATCACGCACACGCTCCCGGAACCCGCGTGCTATGTAGTCACGCGCGATGACCAGATCCTGTTCGGTATCGTCCTTGCCGAGGAAACGATGCGCGTGTGGGGGTGAACGGTGTTGAAATGATCAACGGCTACCCAATCGAGCCTTGTGCAGAGGTCGATTTCCGCCTGCTGCATGAGATCGCGGATAAAGGGTCTGAGATCGGCAACCTGTGATGGATCTCCGGTGTTACAATGAGACGGAACTGGTGCCGGTCATCCCTCGCTTCTTCCAGAAATGCTCTTCCGTCCACCTGCTCGGAACGCGAATTGAATATCGATTCCCGTTCTCCATCCTTAGTGATGCCATCGCGCTGGAGATAACGTTAATGAGATTGTGCCACCTTGACCCCACTGAACGTAGACAAAGTAATACGCGCTTTGATGACGACGCGACGACGTCCGGGTTGTGGCGCTTGATTTGTAAAGGAACCGGACGCCACATAGACGCGTCCATTGCGACTACCGACCAAAGTTGAATGCAGCATACTGCAGCATTTTATTTCCAGAGCGTTTCGTTTCACGGACGACACGTCCGATCTACGTTTTTGCTTGCGCGCCGAGGGTGAGCGGATGCGTTCCAATTTCGGTTTGAAGTCGTTTTCAGACATGGCCGATACCCCACGTTTCCCGGTCTTGAGCTTAGATCGGGACGGAGGCTGTACTTGCCATGAGAGTGTCAGAAACATCGTGTTCGAACAGTCATATGCGGTTCTCTTGGCACTGCCGCCAGAACGTTGACACCAAAAAACCTGTTATTATCCGGCCACCTCACACCGTCCCAGTGCCAGTTCTTTTATCTTGCGGTTCCCCTCTCTGAGATACCTCCATGCTCATCCATCAATTTCATAGAATCGGCTCATTTCGGACCATCTTGTAATGCGTTGCATTCAGCCCAAATGCGTCACGCTGAGCGCGATCTTTCGTAAGCTATCCAATGCAAGATCCACTCATTATTTGTCGCTTCGCGACTGCATAATTAGGGTTCGTTCGAAGCATAATGCGGCTTCAAACTTTTACCGTTTCAGGTGCCTTTGGCTCCCTCCAAAAACGCAAATCTATACTCCAGTTCGATGAAATGGCGATTAAAAAGGTCACTACGAAACAGATATGCGGTGCAAATTTCACTGAAAAGTGGCTCTGTTTCGGTCTTTTGAGCACAAGAAGGACCCCGCACCGGAAGATGCGAAGGCCCGAATCAGGTGTGAGTTTGTTCAGTCGCGCGGATTCCAAATGAGGGCAAAGACATTCTCATCGTCCTGGTCCGCAACCTTTCCGAGATTGGCACGGAGCTTCCTCGGACCGAACTCAGGTGCGGCAATGGAAAGCGAAACATACGCATTACCGGATGTTTCGGATTTGCGAAGCCAGGCGGCGCCGACTTCAATGCCCTCAGCAATCACCCGGTAGTCGGGCTGGGATTCACACGTTTTGCTGCCATTAGGCGTGATGGCAATCTCTGCTCGAATGGAGAGGGTTTTGAGTTCACCACTGAAGAGTCCGTTGTCGTCTTTGGTGACATATCCGATTGCAGCCATGATCAAGTTCCCTGGCTTTGGCGTTTATGTCGGAAGGTCATCTTCCTGCCTGATGGCGAACGAATTTGACCGTTCGGAAGGTGCTTGCATCCGATCGAAGTGAGGACCGGAACGTCAGTGGAGGATTGTCAGGCGGCTGTTTTTTGGACGCGCAGCGTCATGCGCGAGGAGCCGCAAAGCGGCGGGGAAAAAACTGGCGGCTGATAATTGCACACACCTGAAGAAAGGTCTCGTCTCGCCGATGGAAGGCAGGAAGATGTCGCTGCGATGAGCAGGAAAAGCGAAGTCTAACACAGTGGCAAGCAGATCGCAGTCGACACAAAAGCCGATCACTGGTCTTCGCTGTCAGGCTCCACCAATTCAACATGACTGACACCCAGCGCCTGCGCCAACTCAAAAAGCGTAATCACAGTTGGATTGCGCCGACCGCGTTCAAGACTGCTGAGATATTGTTGACTGAAGCCCGAGCGTTCTTCCACTTGTTCCTGTGTCAGGCCTTTTTCCCGACGCAGGCGGGCGAAGTTCCGGCCGACCAGTTTGCGCATATCCATGAACAAACTGGTCGCAATTTACATACTATAATGTTATCAACTATAGTATGTATCTCGACCGGCTGGCCGGCGGGAGCTTTGACAATCAGCCGCGTAGATTCGCCTTGCCGTTGCTGCAAGCACATCACTCAATGCCGAAGCAAACTGAACCGTCCCACTTCAAAACTGACAGGTATATCGGCCGGACAAACAACCTCCAGATTGTGAATAAGACACAATGACAACGGATGTTGAATACCTCGATGAACCACCACAAAGCGCCGTTCTGACTGAATATGATCGAGCGCATTTTAAGCTCTATTTGCACCTGCTTGATGCCGCCGCCGAAAATGTAGACTGGCGTCAGGTTGTATCGGTTCTTTTCAAAATAGACCCCTCGGACAATCCAGAACGTGCACGTCATATCCACGACACACATCTCGCCCGCGCCCACTGGATGACGACTGACGGTTACAAACAACTGCTCTGACCATCAGGTTGATGTCTTTGTCGACGTCCAATCCAATCAAAAATCTGATCGGTATTCGGCAACGAATAGAAGTAACCATCACCATTTATTCGAATTGAACTCAACCTCGACCGATCAGCGAATTGTGGTGCTAATCATCACAATGGTCGCCGACGGCATCCGTTCAGCGAATGCATCTCTGCCTGCAGTGACCCCGCCAATCTGTATGTACAAGGATCAGGCATTCTGGGCAGACAAACTGTTCACGTAAATGTCGACTGAAATGACGCGAGACATATGACGTTGCTTACTGAGATCAACCCAAAAAATAACTGCCCCACAACCAAAAAACACTACTTCCTTGCGTTAAAGTTGCATTGATGCAATAGAATTCCCAGCGGTACTGGTTTTTACTTGAAGGAAACTGTTTGTCCTCGGAATACAACAAATTCAGGATAAGCCTGCTGCGTCGATTTCAAGCAGCTGGATTTGGAAAGGGTCGATTGCGCCAAATCACCCAAGCAAGCATCGCCGGGAAATCCTTCGCAATAGATTATCTTTTGAGTATTTCGTCGAACGTGAACCACGAGACGCTGGATGTCGTCCTGACCAAGGCGGCGCTTGAAGTAGCAAGGGAGGATGGTAGGCAAGCGGCTCTTAAAGTCGCAGATCAATTCGCAAGATTTACAGAATCAACCGTTGCGAAACGAGCCATTTTGGCTGATGGCTCAAATGTCGAAGCTTCCTATGAGGAATTGTATGATCGTTTCTTGTTTTATTCACCGCTCAGCTTTAATGGCGGCAGTAGAGAAAAACGCTCGTGCTATGAGGAAGCGCTAGACGATCTTAATATACCACTCCCGTTCGATCGTAAGGGAATGCAGAAACTGCTTCAAGCATTGGATCCTGAATTCCAGATTCCAAAAGTAAGGTCATTCGATGACCTCAGCGACTTTATTTGGGATCTTGTCAGCAGTGTTTGGCCGCTATTCGATGCCTCAATACTCTTTATTCCACTAAGTTATTTTAAGTTCGATGATGACATCTTAGTAGAAGAAATGCGGTCACATCTGGATCTGATGAGGGGATACGGGTTTGAGCGACTTTTGGGCAGACTAATAGTACTGCAGGCGATATGCGGAAGTTGCACCGCTCGCCGCGCGGTACTCGAGAGTAAAGCTCTGGAGTATTGCCGGTATAGCAAGGCACAGATGTCTCAGTTGGAGCGAATACTAACCGGCCGGAATGCACATGTTTCCAGGGAATGCATAGGGGCGATGAGTGACGACAATCCTATCGAGCGTGCCACCTATTTGGCTTTATATCTTCAACAAAGCAGATTTCCGTTTGAATTCCTAGAACGCATTACCGAGATCTATGAGACTGATGAAACTGTGCTTAGGCTACTTAATTGGGAGCAATTTTTAAAACTGATCGAGGGTTCAGTTGAGTTCCTAACACCAGAACTTGTCGGTATGGCTTCAATTCTCAGCCTTAGTGGAGCGTTGGATCGTTCTCCAACAATCAAGAGCCTTTATGTGCCCACCGGCGCAAATACAGACCTTTTAAACTACGCAAAACACTGTCGCGAAAACAAAGGAATGTCTGCTTATCAATTTTTTAGATCATTTTCAAAATTGCCACCTAAAACACAAAAGGCTGTATTCACCTTTCTGCTTGAACCGGGTGTTATGGACACAATAGTGAACGTGTTTCCTTCAAGCTCTGAATTGATTGAACAAGTGGATCGCAATGATGCGGTCAACGCCCTGAGTCTGAAACTTGATTGTATCGCTTACCTTAAGAAAAAGCGGATTATCGCTCACTCGGATCTCGACACAATCGAGGAGAGTACAAGGCAAAGAGTCCGACAGGTTAAATACGAAACAGAAACAAGCAGTGGGAGAATACGCCTCAACAAAAGGAAGTTTGCTGATCTGGTATTTGAGTTCGTTTGTGACTCTTATGAATTTCGTACAGAAAATACTCTGGTCGAGATTCACGACCGTGAAATCCGCACCTATTTGGAAAACAGATGGAATAGAAGGTTCGCGGCCCAAGCAGCAGATTTCATTTGTTTCAGATGCAGGTTCGCTCTTGATTACTTGTTGAGTAATCTTCGCCACAACTTCCTTCGTTTCAAATTGGAAAGCGCAATTGATGCCGCTTTTCACGGACAAGATGTTGAACAAGCGCCCTTGTTTAAGTCCATAATTACCGATCCTCTTGATGAATATTGTGAAGATTGGCTGACAATTTCGAGTGAAAGCTCATTTTTCGACAAACTTGTCGGTGACATCTATCAGATACTATCGGAATTTGACCCTTCTAAAGATGAAGGCTATCGGCACTTATCGGATAAAATCAGCACCATTGCAATTAAGCTGTATGAACAACTGCTAACTGAATGCAGAGAGGCCTGGACCTCAAATGTGAAACTGGAAATAACAAAAGTCGTTGAAGAGAAATTGAACTCTGAGAAATATGGGTCCAATACAGCTCTTCGCGAGGCGCTAATTGGAGAGCTAGAAAAGGCATTTATGGATACAGAAGGTTGGCTATCAGTAAATGATAGCCCGCTTAACAGTGAGTTCGGCCTAAGAGAGCTGTTTATTTTTGAATCAACCAATTTTTCAACTGCAAAAACTCGTAGAAAACCGGTTTCTGCACATTGCTATAAAAAAAGTACGTCCAAATCAAAAGCAAAGATTCTCGCAAATGATGTAATCATACCGGGTGAATTGTTTGATGCTATGGTACTACTTGTGCAGAATTTGTTGGAAAATGCATTTCAGTATAGCGGTCTTCCCGCAGCCTCAACCGCCATTGATGTTGAAATTATTGACTGCGGTATGGATGGGGTCACAATCAGGTTCAAAAACAATTTCGATACTGAAAAACGTACGGAGGTGAAACGCCTGCTCCGCGAATTCAACAAAAGGCTGCGCGAAGCCGAAAATGAAGCCAATCAGGCACCGCTCCACACCGGTGGTTCCGGCCTAAAGCGAATCTATTTTGAGCTCTTCAGCGTTTTCGGCTCAAATTTTGACCTCAGAGCTGATGGATCTGAAATACGGAAAGGCACATTTCTGGTCGTTTGTTCCTTCCCAAACGGGGAAGTGAAACGTGACTAGAAAAGTTCTGCTGATCGATGATCAAAGGGCAAAATCGGAGGGCATAAAGCGCTTTTTCAAGGAGATCTATCCGTCAGACGACGTGAAGTGGACAAAGAACTTCAGGCAAGCTCAAAACAATCTGCGGCACGGTGGCTACGACTTGGTAATTCTGGATATGTCGTTCGAAGTTCACGGGGCAACATCAGAAGATATGAGGTTCAATGGACTTGCAGGGCTTCATGTACTGCAGTTCATGTGGCGCTCAAAGATCAAAGTGCCAACAATTATTTGCACTTCACATGTGAACTACAGTGACCCTGACTTTGGAAAGATTAGAGGCCTGGACGGCTTAAAAAAGTATGTGAGGGTTTTTGGTTCCGTTGTAATCGGATGTGTTTTGATGGAGGCCGACGAAAAGATTTGGCACCGTGAAATGAACAGGATAATCAAAGATGCGGGCATCTAACGAAATCAAGGTCCTGGTGGTTGAGGATACTCCCCAAAAACTGAACGAGATAGTTGCTGCATTGAATGCTGTTGAATTCGACGCCCAAGAGGTGAAACTGCAAATAGAAAAAGCAACGTGTTTTTCGGAAGCACAAACTCAGCTGCAACAGGAGTTTTTTGATGTCATTGTTCTTGATCTGAAAATTCCGGTTATGCCGGACGACCAGCCCCGATTGGAAATTTCCAGATCCTTGTATGACTTCGTTAGAAAGTCGCCGGCAAAACCTTTCTACATTTTGGGACTGACTTCTGTCGATGACGCTGAAGTTGCGAAAGTGTTTACCGAAACGCCAAATTTTTCGATACAGCGTTACGATCCGAAAGGCGAATGGTTGGAAAAACTGACGAACAGAATTGAGTTCGTCCTTGGTGCAAAATCCGGTCTGTCGAACTATTTGAACAACAATCACGGGATGGATGTGATCGTAATCACGGCTAGGAAGGCCAACGAATTTGATCCGATTGTTGATGCCATTGATTGGGTCGGCGAGTATCAACGCTCCGACAAGCCCTTGGGTGGGTTGCACCATAGCTTCGGCTTTATCCGTGTCGGTAATGATCGCGAGCTGTCTGTGGGTGTAATCTGTTTGGACGAGATGGGACTCTCACATTCGGCCGCGGTAGCCGCAAATCTGGTAGGCCTCTACCGACCAAAGTACCTTGTGATGTTGGGTATGTGCTGTGGGTTAAAAAAAATCCTTGATCCGGCAGCAGCTAACCTGGGACAACGATGCAAACTTGGAGATATTATCGTTGCCACTGAAACTTGCTGCTGGGACGAGGGAAAATATGAAGACGATGATCCTAATCTACTGCAAAGTCCGTTTTTTAATAACCGGGCAGTGAACAAACACCCAACTCCGGAATTCGGTAAGCTGGTGGTGCGTGTGCTGGACCAACGAAAAAAGGAAATAGAAAAACAGGTTACCGACTATTACAAGTCGCAGGATCTGGCCAAACTGTCCAAGAGCCTCAAAGGCGGTGTGAAGTTCTCACCAAACGCCACACTTCATTGGGGTGCCATGGTTTCAGGAGCATGTGTGATTGATTCTCATGACATGATCAACGTTATTGAGAAACGTTTCCCGCGGGCGCTGGCCTTGGAGATGGAAGCGCACTCCATATATTCGGCGGCTGACAGTTGCACAGGTCTGCGACCAAGAACTCTGGTTATAAAAGGAGTCGCCGATTTTGGCGATGGATCCAAAGCCAAACCCGTACAAGCCATGGCGTCCGTTGGTGCTTTGTTTTGCTTTCTGCAAATACTTGAGAACAGTGTGGAGATAGAAGAACTCGACAATTCCTGAACGGAACAGGCCAACATACGAACGCGGGCAACTGGACTAGACGAGCGCTACCCGAACGTCCGCATTAAGCCTGTGAGTTCAACGGGTGGTCGCAACACTTTAATCTTTGAGCAAAGAGGGAGTGTTGAGCATGAAGTATCGTCAGCGAACATTTTACACGGACAACCAGAAGTCCGAGATGTGGGACCGGTGGCAGCGCGGGGAGTCGCTGAGTTCGATCGGGCGTAGGTTTGATCGTGCGTCGTCGTCGATTTTTCCGCATTTGGCACTGACTGGCGGCATCCGTCCTCCGGCTCGCACGAGGTCCCGGTTTGCACTGACCTTGATTGAGCGCGAGGAGATTTCCCGTGGTCTCGCAGCCAAGCGCTCGTTTCGGTCAATTGCGCGAACTCTAAGGCGCTCTCCTTCAACAGTCAGCCGAGAAGTTCGTCGCAACGGCGGACGGCAAACCTATCGCGCAGCGCCTTCAGATCAGCGTGCCTGGGACTGCGCAAGGCGACCTAAATCCTGTAAGCTCTCGTTCAACGCGCCCTTGTGCCATTGGATATCGCGGAAGCTGCGTTTGATGTGGAACGGCATGCAAAATTGACCCCTTTATTGGGGTAATCGGCGTCCAAAAGTGACCCCCCAGATAATTCTGTTCAGATGCTCCTTTGAGGTTTCGAGGGAGCAGGTTGGGGATGCTGGTCGTGGAGACGATTGCAAAGATCAGACGTGCGCATTTCATTGACGGCAAGTCGATCAAGCAGATTTGCCGTGAACTGCGATTATCCCGCAATACGGTGCGTAAGGTCATCCGATCTGGTGCCACCGAGTTCACGTATGATCGCATCGTTCAGCCCCGCCCGAAGATCGATCCCTGGCGTTTTGAGTTGGACGAGATGCTGGTCGAGAATGCCCGGCGGCCGAAGCGGGAACGCCTGACGTTCATCCGGATCTATGAGGAACTGCGCAATCGCGGCTATGGCGGGGGCTATGATGCAGTGCGGCGCTACGCCTCCGGTTGGTCGAAGGCGACACAGGAAGCTTCGGCCAGCGCCTATGTTCCACTCAGTTTCGATCCCGGTGAAGCCTACCAATTCGACTGGAGCCATGAGGTTGTCGTGATTGATGGCGTGACCACGACCATCAAGGTTGCCCATGTCCGCTTGTGCCACAGCCGGATGCCGTTCGTACGGGCCTATCCGCGTGAGACGCAGGAGATGGTGTTCGACGCCCATGACAAGGCGTTTGCCTTCTTCGGCGGGGCCTGTGCCCGCGGGATTTACGACAATATGAAGACCGCGGTGGACACAATCCTTGTAGGTAAGGATCGCGCTTACAATCGGCGGTTCCAGCAGATGTGTGGGCATTATCTGGTCGATCCGGTGGCCTGCACGCCTGCCTCGGGCTGGGAGAAAGGCCAGGTAGAGAACCAGGTGGGCGTGATGCGGCGGCGGTTCTTCGTGCCGCGCCCTAAGTTCAAGTCCTATGCCGAACTGAACGGCTGGTTGGAGGACCGTTGCCTGGCCTATGCCCGGGCAAACACGCATCCGGAGATGCGGGACAAAACGGTCCGGGAGGTGTTCGAAGAAGAACGCGAGAGCCTGATCCCTTATGTCGGCCCCTTCGACGGCTTCCACGCGGTTCCGGCGTCTGTGTCCAAGACCTGCCTCGTGCGGTTCGACAAAAACAGATACTCGGTCGATGCCCGTGCTGTAGGGCGGCCAGTCGAGATCAGAGCCTACGCAGATCGGCTGGAATGCTGGCAGGATGGCCAGATCGTCGGGCACCACGCGCGTGCTTTTGGGCGCGACAACACCGTTTATGATCCCCTGCATTATTTACCCGTTCTGGCCCGCAAACCCGGTGCTCTGCGCAATGGAGCGCCGTTCAAGGACTGGAAACTGCCGATCGCGATCCGCCATGTGCAACGCAAGCTGGAACGCCAGCCCGGCGGTGACCGGCAGATGGTCGAGATCCTGAACGCTGTTCTGACCGATGGCATCGATGCGGTAGAAGCCGCCTGCGCCGAGGCGCTGTCCCACAATGTCCATTCCGCAGGGGTGGTTCTGAACATCCTGGCCCGCCATCGTGAACCACCGCCGCCCCTGACAATCACAACCCCAGACGCGCTGAGGTTGGCCTGCGAGCCAAAAGCCGACTGCAACCGATATGACAGCTTAAGGAGACAAACGGATGGAACGCTCAGAAGTGCTGGACGCGATGGGCCAGCTGAAGCTCTACGGCATGAAGACAGCTTATGACGAGATCATCGGCACGGCCCTCAAGCGCCAACATGAGCCGCAACAGATCATCGGGGATTTGCTGACCGCCGAGATCAGCGAGAAGCAGGCGCGGTCGATCAAATACCAGATGACGATCGCCAAACTGCCCTTGGCCAAGGAACTGGAAGAGTTCGATTTTGAGGCGGTCGAGGTCAACGAGACCCTGATCCGTGATCTGGCCACCGGCGACTTCCTCGATCACCAGCGCAATCTCGTGCTGATCGGAGGAACCGGAACCGGCAAGACCCATCTCGCTGTCAGTATTGCCCGAGCCAGTATCCGTAAAGGCCGTCGCGGCCGGTTCTTCAACGTCGTCGACCTGGTCAACAAGCTGGACGCCGAAGCCCGCGCAGAACGGCAGGGCAGAACCGCCGACCTGATCTCCCGGCTCGACTTCCTGATACTGGACGAGCTTGGCTATCTACCCTTTGCCCAAACCGGTGGCCAGCTCTTGTTCCATCTCATCAGCAAGCTCTACGAGCGCACTTCGGTCATCGTGACAACTAACCTGGCATTCGGTGAATGGCCAACCGTGTTCGGAGACGCAAAGATGACAACTGCGCTTCTCGATCGTCTCACCCATCATTGCGAGATCATCGAAACCGGCAACGAATCCTGGCGCTTCAAAAACCGCTCTCAAAGCTAAAGCCCAGATTCCCCATAATCCGCACTTGGCCTACCCTACGCAACCTCGACTAGCTCCGAGCACGCCAAGCGCTAACCACCGCACAAATGAAGGGGGTCACTTTTGGACGCCGATAAGGGGTCAAACTTCAACGCCGATTGACACGTTTGAAGTGGTCTCCGGAGCAGATCGCCGGTTGGCTGAAGCGCAAGCACCCTGACGAAGAGCAATACCGCGTGTCACACGAAACGATCTATCGCAGCCTTTATGTACAAACCCGTGGGGTTTTGAAGAAGGAACTGCAGGAGTGTTTGCGCAGTCCCCGCGCGATCAGACGGTCGCGCCATGCGACCCAGAAAGGGCTCAAGCTGCGCAAGATCAAGGACGCAATTCCGATCAGTGAACGCCCCCCAGAGGTCGAAGATCGCGCTGTTCCAGGCCATTGGGAGGGCGATTTGATTGTTGGATCGAACAACAGCTTCATCGCCACGCTCGTCGAACGGCATTCCCGTTTTGTGATGCTTGCGAAGGTTGAGAACAAGGACACCCAGAGCGTCATAGACGCGCTGATCAAGCAGGCGCGAAAGCTGCCCAAAGAGCTCTACAAATCGCTGACATGGGATCGTGGTTCTGAGATGACAGGGCATCGCAAGTTCACCATCGCCACAGAAGTCGATGTTTATTTTTGCGATCCACAATCCCCGTGGCAACGCGGTAGCAACGAAAATACCAATCGCCTTCTCAGACAATACTTTCCCAAAGGCATTGATATATCGGGCTTTAGCCAAGCCAAACTAAGCGCAGTCGCCCGCCAGCTCAACGAAAGGCCAAGAAAGACATTGCAATACCAAACACCAGCAGAGAAATTTGAAGCCTGTGTTGCGGCGATCCGTTGAAACCGCAGCCGTTGACTGCCGACAGCTCTAACTTCTGTATTTACCCGTAACTAGCGCCGCGCAATTTTGTTGCTCTAAATCCTAGCGACTAAATCTGAACCGAAATATTTGATAGAGATGTTTGATCTCTGTGGATAAAATTAGTCCGCAATTGTGTTAACGGTGGCGACAAGGTGGCGACATTTCATAGAAACACAAAAAGCCCGCCAAAATGGCAGGCCATTTAATTCTATATTTTCAATAGTTTGTTTGGTTGCGGGGGTAGGATTTGAACCTACGACCTTCAGGTTATGAGCCTGAAAACAAATGAGACGCGATCGCGTTCGCTGTTTCATTCGCGGCTAATCTCACCGGATCGTCATTCAAATGCGTGTAGCGCTTCGTCGTCGCCGGATCGCTGTGACCCAGGACCTTACCAATGAGAAAAAGACTCTCCCCGCGGGCCACAGCCGTGGAGGCAAAGGAATGCCGAAGGTCATGCAATCGGACATCGTTAAGACCAGCATCGGCTCTGATTTTCTGCCACACCTTCTTCAGTCCACCATACGGTTTGCTTCTCGTCCTGTCAGGAAAAACATACTGGCTATCGTGGTGAGTCATAGTCGACTGGATGATTTCAAGCGCAGACTGGCCCAACGGCAGAAATCGGGCGCCGGTCTTTGAGTCTTTCAAGCGAGCACCGCCGGCATCAAAGTCGATTGATACTCTTTCGAGATTGTTGATTTCTCCCATCCTTGCACCTGAAAGCGCCAAGACCCGCAGAATGGCGATCGCATATGGATTAACGCCCATCAGCTCCGCTTCATCCAACGCCTGGCCGAGCCTTCCAAA
The DNA here is from genome assembly GCA_024222895.1 of Hyphomicrobiales bacterium. GTDB lineage: Bacteria > Pseudomonadota > Alphaproteobacteria > Rhizobiales > Kaistiaceae > Bauldia. The sequence goes on from JAAEOR010000983.1 coordinate 43,981, forward strand.
CTCAGAAGCGGACAGAAATCTTTCCCGTGGTGGCAGTTTGTAGTTCTTTACGCCGAGCGCAGGGTTATCGGCTCGATATCCTTTGGTGACGGCAAACGACAAAGCTGAAGAGAGCAAATCGCGGGTGCGGTTCGCCACCCCTTTTCCTCCTCGAACGATAGCTCTCGCACGCGGCCCAGTTTTGATATCAATCCGGGTTTTACCGGCAGCTACATCCTGCATGAATTTTTCGATGTCGAATTTCGTGAGCGCCGCGACAAACGTGGCCCCCAACAATGGCTTGATATGCCTTTCGGCAAATGATTTTTCGTTCTTTATAGTTCTCGGCTTTTTATTTCGGCATCCCAATTCAAAATAGATAACCATGAGTTGGGATACGGTGACTTCTCTCTCAGGTCCACTCCTTTGAGCATTAGGTGAGTCCCCCTGAGCGATGGTATTGACTATTTTCAGCGCTTCGGTGCGCGCTAACTCAGCCGTCCAGGGAGAGCCATGCCGACCAATTGTGAATCGGCGCAAACGACCGTGACAACGCTTTTGAACGACGTAGATCCTTGCTCCTTTTGGAGTGACCTTCAATCCAAAGCCCTTGAGTTCAGAATCCCATAGCACGATAACATTTTCGGGTGTTCGAGCCGCTTCAACCGTGCGCTTCGTCAATCTCATTGAATTACCCTTAGCGGTGTCTAGCAATCAAATAGCAATCATTTGAGGGGAAATCATGTCCATCAGAAGAAACCAGAAAGTAATTCAAATTACAAATAAAATCATATAATTCATAAGTTTATCCACTTGAGTCCAAAGTGATCCAAAGCAAGCAAAGGGCATTTTCTCTCGTTCGGGACGAGGGGGTCGGAGGTTCAAATCCTCTCACTCCGACCAAATTATCTAAATATATTCAACTAATTAAGCGATACAAATATTTCGCCCGCTTAAATTATTGCTCAACTTCCGCTCATCTATTATCGATTTCAACCTTACGGTTTGGTCCAACTATCCCTGACGACGGACACTCAATAGACTACTTTTCCGTTTATGAAGGAGAGTGCATATCATGCCGGGGGAACTCCAGTCTTTCATAAGCTCTATTTCAGCAAGAGCGATGTCTTTATCTTTGGTAACTCCTAGTCTCGTGATCATGACCGCCTCCCAAAGCTTATGAATCGATCCAAATATATTCTAATATTTGCGTGTATGGAACTCTCCACCATTGAACACGAAATGACGACCGGAAACACCACGCCAGGACAACTCGCAGAAATGCTGGTTATTCTCTCAGGCAAGTACGCTTACCGAAAAAGAGCCTGCCCTGGCACGAAAACGTTACTTGGCCGCACCTCTACCTAAGTGTTAGAAATACAACAACATAGTCAGAAATCAGCTCAAGCTATCCAAGTCACGAATACGTGCCTACTCTTTTTATCAAAATCACCGGAGGCTCGCACTTCATTGGAAGGCGGTCATTGTACGGCGGCATCTTTCGCCGCATCGCGTCGATCAAACAATGAAGCGTCGGATCCGATAATGAATCCGCATGCCCTGTTGCATTTTACGCTACAGTCGCATTTCAACCAAGTCGATAGTCGCATGAACCTGGCGTCATGGGTAATCGTGGAATTTGTCTCCTTGGATGGTCGCAAATCGCCGTCGGCTTAGCTGGTCAGCACGGTTCAGAGGTTCGTTATGCAGAAAGCCGCCGGTCTCGCCGGTGATCCGTTTATCTCATTCGGGACGACACACTTCATAACTGCCGTCATCGTGTTCGCCTTCGCGATCCTGTTTCCCGTTCTAGTCGGCCGTTTTGCAAATCCCGATCAACAGCGCCGGATCGGCAATGGCCTCGCGGCCGCCGTCATTTTGCAGATCGCTTCGAACATGTTCTTTCGCATCGTCATCTTCGGCGAACCGTGGCAGTTCAACCTGCCGCTGCACCTGTGCAACGCCTCATTGGTGCTCAGCATCTTCATCCTTCTGTTCCGCAGCTATCGGGCCTACGAAATCGCCTATTTCTGGGCGTTGAGCGGTGGCGTTCCGACAATCCTGATGCCCGACGTTGCCTACACATTCCCGCATGCGTTCTTCCTGATCTTCTTTGTCGGGCATTGCCTTGAACTGACGTGTGTTTTCTACGCAACCATCGTTTTGGGTTTCCGGCCCCGGCTGGCATCGGTTGGCCGGGCGGCAGCGGTGACGATCATCTATGCGGCAATCATTTTCCCGCTGAATTATCTTCTCAGTTCCAATTACCTGTATTTGAGACACAAGCCTTCGCAGCCTTCCATCATGGACCTCATGGGTCCTTGGCCCTGGTATATATTCGGACTGGCCCTGCTCGCCGTGGTGCTGATATTCATCTGCTATCTTCCTTTCGCGTTCAGTGACAGATCGAAACGCGAATTGCCTGGCAGCTGATAAGCAAACTGCATTGGACAGATTGCGCACGCTTCAGTTATGGACTGTCTAAGATTGCTATTCAGAATCTGGCTCATTGTCGTAGGCCGATATCGCGCCGCAGAGGAGTTGGAGTTGGAGTTCCCCCGGTTTGATGGACACTTTTCAGTTTATGAAGGAGAGTGTTTTTCATGCCGAGAACGAGAAACCCGTACCCCGCAGAATTCAGGATCTGGTGACGCTTCTGGCAAGGGAGCTGAAGAACCGGGACCTCAAGATTGCCGATCTTAAACACCAGCTTGCAGGTCACAACCGTCATCGGTTCGGCAGCAAATCGGAAAGCCTCGAACAGCTTCAGTTGTTTCTGGAGAACGAAGAGATTGCGGTGGCGGCCGAGGAGGCTGACACCCCTGAGCCTGAAGCATCTGAGCCGAAGAAGAAGCCGAAGCGCAAACCTCTG
>JAAEOR010000984.1 GCA_024222895.1 Hyphomicrobiales bacterium
AAAAACGATCGATTCGTTGATCGCCCCACTGTCCGATGTCGCCGTCTCCATCCCCGTCCTCCAAAAAATCGAATCACAGGATCACGACAGATTCAGCACTTCATCGGTTTGTCACGGACTTCTTCACCCGATTGCCCTGCGGCTTGATCCGACTTCGCTTGACTTATGCTTGCCGGAGTTTCAGGCTTGCAATCGCTTGCAACAAGGTTGACGTGGAGAGAGAAACAACAACGGAGGAGGAAGTCATGGCACAGACGGGAGGGAGGCTTTTGCTCAGCGCCGCAGTTAGTGTCGGCGTTTTTGGAACGGCTCATGCAGCGGGAGGCGGCGGTGAGGTTGTCATCGTTGCCAATCAGGAACCCCAGTCGATGCAGGCCCAGGTGACCTACAAGGAAATCAACGGCGTCGGGCTGCGCAACATTATCGAGAACCTGACCCGCCTCGACCCGGAAACGAATGAAGTCCTGCCGATGCTGGCGCTGAGCTGGGAGCAGGTTGAACCCACAGTGTGGCATTTCAAGCTTCGCGAGGGCGTGACGTTCCACGATGGAACCCCGTTCGACGCGGAGGCCGCGGCCGTCAGCATCAACTGGCTCTACGACCCGGAGAACAATTTCAGCATCCGTGAGATGATGGGGCCGCAGATTACGGCCAAGGCCGTCGACGACATGACCGTCGCGGTTATCACGGAGTCGCTCGACCCGCTCTTGCCGCGGCGTATCTACCTGGCGGGCCTGACCTCAGCCAAACAGATTCTTGAGAATCCCGCCGACCACGACGTCCATCCGATTGGAACCGGCCCCTACGTCTTTGACGAGTGGAAACAGGGCCAGTTCTGGACCGCGAAAGCCAATCCGGACTGGTGGGGCAACGACGCGGAGGATACCTATGGCGAGATTTTCTACGACAATCTGCGCGTGGTCTGGCGGCCCGAACCCGTCGTCCGCGGTGCCATGGTTGAAAGTGGGGAAGCCCAGGTCGCCATGTTTCTCACCAAGGAAGAATGCGATCGGTTCGCGGCCGCGGATGGTGTCGATTGCATCGTCAAGGGTTCCGACACGTTCCTCAGCGTGCGGTTGGACTACCATGGTGCCAAGCCGATTCTGGCCGATGAGAGGTTCCGCCAAGCCATCTTCACCGGCATCGATTGGGAGGGCATTCGGATCAATCTGATGGGCCTCGGCGAGCCGCTGACCGGTCAGTTGCTGCCCGCCGCCGCCACGGGCTTCCACGACGGTATCTCGCAGTATCCTTACGATCCGGCCGGCGCCAAGGCTCTGATTGACGAACTGAAGGCGGAAGGTGCGGAGATCCCGTCCATCCACATAGCCACCCGACTTGGCTCCACGCCCCGCAACGGTGAGATGATCGAGGCCATGGGCGCCATGTTGAATGGAATTGGCGTTCCGACCACGGTCGCCGTGGAAGAGCCTGGTGTATTCAATCCCTGGGTCACGACGAAACCTGACCCGGAACGGGCCGGCATGTGGCTGCATCCACAGGGCAATCCGTTGATGGACTACGCCGCGCAGTTCAGTGCGCATTACATCTGCGGCAGCATTATTTCGGTCTTCTGTGACCCGGACTTTGATGCCCGTGTCGCCGAAGCCGGAGCATTGGTCGGCGACGAGCGCCACCAGGCGTTGCGCGAACTGGTCAAGGAAGGGCATGACCGCTACATCATGGGTGGAGTCGGACTCCTGCAGCGAGCCTATGGTGTCCCGACAGGCTTCGATTGGGATTTCGGCCTGGATCATCGTATCCTCGCCGTGAACATGAAGCCCGAATAGCACGGAATCGGTGAGTTCGGCGTCCCCGAGCACTCGGGGACGCCACAACCTCTTTCGCAAGGTATTTCGTGCAACGCAAACCAGCGTGAGGCATTCCGGTGTTCGGCGCCATACCCGGCGGCTACTTCCTGAGCAGACTGGTGGCGTCGATCGTCATGCTGGTGGTCGTCATGTCGTTGGTGTTCATCGCCGACCGGCAGATCGGCGATCCTGCCCGGATGATCATGGGGACCACGGCGACCGAGGCCGATATTCTCGAAGTGCGCGAGCGCATGGGGCTGGAGGACCCCCTGTGGGTCCAGTACCGGCGCTTTCTCGCCGGCATGGCCACCGGCGATATGGGCGAAACCTTTCGCTACGGCATCAGCAAGCCACTGAACCATGGCGCCAATCTCCCCGATTCGCGCAAGACGCTGCCGATCGCCCTGGAACGGCTGCCGGCAACGCTCTTTCTCGCCAGCGTCACGATCCTGTTTTCGGTCCTGGTGGCTCTGCCGCTGGGGATCTACGCCGCCGTTCGGCCGCGATCGCTTGGCGACAGGATCGTCAATGTCGTGTCGCTCGCCGGGGTCTCCATCGTGGAGTACTGGTTCGCCCTTGTCCTGATCCTTGTATTCGCGGTTCAACTGAATCTGCTGCCGACGTCGGGCTACGGCACGTTCTCTCACGTCATTTTGCCGGCCCTGGCCCTCTCCCTCAGACCGATTGGGCGCATCACCCAGATTGCCCGCAGCTCCATGCTCGATGAACTTGCAAAGCCTTATGTGAGGGCGGCGCGGGGGCGCGGAATCCCCACCTCGAGGATTGCCTGGATACACACCCTGAAGAACGCCGCAATTCCCATCGTCACGACCATCGGTGACGAAACGATCAATGTCGTTACCGGCGTCATCATCATCGAGACCGTGTTCGGTTGGCCCGGTATCGGCGCCCTGACAGTCGAGGCGCTGGGCATTCGTGACGTGCCCCTGATCGAGGCAACGATTTTCCTCCTGGTGCTGATGGTCCTGATCGTCAACCTGGTGGTCGATCTGCTTTACAGCATCCTGAACCCGCGCGTGAAGCTGGGCACATGAGCGCGGACACCGAAACGCCGGTTGATGCCGCCGCAACCGAAGCGCGGGAATCGCGAGTCACCGGCCGCGATCTCATTCGAGCGCTGTTTCGCGAGCCGATCACGCTTCTCGCGGTTATCTTTCTGATCTGCCTTGTCTTTGGAGCGGTTTTCGCTCCCTGGCTGACGCCCTTCGACCCGCTGCTACCGAACATCTTCGCGGGTCGCGAGCCGCCACTGTCCGAGGTCGCGGGCCCCGACGGCGTCGTGCGGCTGCACATCCTCGGCACGGATGCCCTCGGTCGAGACATGCTCACTCGCCTGCTGTACGGCGCTCGCGCTTCCCTGACGGTGGGTCTCGTCTCCGTCGCGATCTCCGGCGTCATCGGAACAACACTTGGCCTTGTCGCCGGATATTATGGCGGCCGCATCGAGAGCCTGATCATGCGGACGGTTGATGCCTTCATGGCAGTCCCGTCGCTGCTGATCGCCCTCTTCGTGCTGTTCCTCATCGGCGGCGGCCTGGTCAATATGGTCATCATTTTTGCAGCGGTACGCTGGGTCGTTTATGCCCGGCTCGCCCGTGGAATCACACTGTCCTATCGCCAATCGTCGTTTGTCGAAGCCGCGCGCTCCATCGGTGCCTCCGACGCACGGATCATTTTTCGGCATATCCTGCCGAACATGGTATCCCCGCTGCTGGTTCTCGGGACCTTGGAGATTGCACTCCTCATCCTGTCAGAGGCCGGGTTGAGTTTCCTCGGCTTCGGGCTGCAACCGCCGGAGCCGTCCTGGGGGCTGATGATCGCCAGAGGGCGCGAATACCTTCGAGAGGCCTGGTGGATGATCACGTTTCCCGGCCTCGCGATCTTCCTGACAACCCTCAGCCTCAACTTGCTGGCCAATTGGCTGCGAACCATCACCGACCCGGTGCAGAGATGGCGATGGCTGATCTGACCCCGCCGGTCGTGGAGCCACAGGCCGATGACACTCAGGTCCTGGCCGTGTCCGATCTTCGGGTCTCGTTCCAGACCCCGCACGGCATAGTGAACGCGGTCAACGGGTTGAGTTACACGATCCGCCGGGGTGATGCGGTCGGTATTCTGGGCGAGTCCGGTTCGGGAAAAAGCGTGGGTGTTGGCGCCGTGATGGGCCTCCTCGATTCACCTCCGGCCCGGATAGAGGGCCAGGTTCGGTATCGCGACACCGACTTGATGACCGCCTCGCCGGCGGAAGCGCGCGGAATTCGCGGCGACCGCATATCCATCGTCTTTCAGGATGCCGCGGCCGCCCTCAATCCGGGTCTGTCCATCGGTTATCAGATCAGCGAAATGTATCGTGTCCACCGGCCCGGCACCTCGCGGACGGATGCGCTGAACAAGGCCGTGTCCCTGTTGGATCAGGTCAAGATTCCGTCGGCACGGCAGCGCGTTCACAGCTACGCCCATGAGTTCTCCGGCGGCATGAGCCAGCGCGTCATGATCGCCATGGCCATTGCCCTGGAGCCGGATGTTCTCATCGCCGACGAGCCAACCACCGCTCTGGACGTGACGGTTCAAGCCCAGATCATGCAGTTGCTGGACGAGCTTCGCCAGACGACCGGCATGGCCCTCATCCTGATCACCCACGATATCGGCGTCGTGGCGGAGACGACCGAACGGATCATGGTCATGTATGCCGGCCGGGTGGTCGAGAGTGGGCCGACCGAAGACGTGGTGTCACGACCGTCCCATCCCTACACAGTCGGGCTGATGGATTCCATCCCGCGGGCCAGGTTGAAGCACTCCAAACTTCGCACGATCGAGGGATCGCCACCCGTGCTGACGGCGATCCCGAATGGCTGCGCGTTCCATCCGCGCTGCTCCCGGCGTCAGGCAATCTGTTCGCAGGACATGCCTGAATTGCAATCGGTCGCTCCCGAACGAATGAGTGCCTGTCACTTTGCCGCGGAGGTATTGGGTGGTTGAGTCCGTGGCTCCCGCACCGGTTGCCAACAGCGAGCCGATTCTTCAGGTCGAGCACCTGTCCAAGTATTACCCCATTCGACAAAGCGGTTTTCTGGGCGGCAGTGCTATCGTGCGCGCGGTGGACGATGTCAGCTTCACCCTGCACCGCGGTGAAACTCTCGGCATTGTCGGCGAGTCCGGCTGCGGCAAGTCCACTCTGGCGCGGGCCCTGCTGCGGCTGGTCGAACCGAGCGGTGGTCGTGCTCTGCTGACGGGCGAAGACATCTTTCAACTGTCGCGCCGCGAGATGCGGCGCTATCGGCGACGCATGCAAATCATCTTCCAGGACCCGTTTTCTTCACTGAATCCCCGCATGACAGTCGGAGAGATTGTCCGCGAACCCTGGGCCATCTTTCCTGACGTTCTTCCTCGCAAGGCGTGGAGCGATCGTGTCGCGGAACTGCTCACCCGCGTCGGGTTGAGCACCGACGACTCCCATCGTTACCCGCATCAGTTTTCTGGTGGACAGCGACAACGGATCGGTATCGCCCGCGCGCTGGCCCTCAATCCTGAGATCATTATCTGCGACGAGCCGGTGTCTGCCCTTGATGTTTCGATCCAGGCTCAGGTCGTCAATCTCCTGGAGGAGATTCAGGCGGAGTTTGGTCTTTCCTACATCTTCATCGCCCACGATCTGTCGATCGTTCGTCACATCTCCGATCGTATCGC
>JAAEOR010000985.1 GCA_024222895.1 Hyphomicrobiales bacterium
GGAGGCGGTTCTGGCGCATCTGGCCCGTTATGCCGACGACGATCTGGCAGCCAACCTCGCGCGTATCGGCAGGTTGCGCGGCCAGCACTACGACTGGCGTCTGAACGACCCGTCGCCCTGACGGGCGTCACGTCGACGGTCGAGTAGATATTGCGCTGTGCAGGCATCCGCAAACATCGATGCCGACGCTCTTCCTCTCCGGGATTGGGAGAGGAATTCCATGTCAATTGCGGAGGAGAAGAAAGCGTACTTCTATGCCGCCGATAGTGAACGCCTGTCTCGGCCTCCGATCAGGTCTCGATGTCACCTCCCGGCAACCTCCGGTCCAGCCTGGCCTCCAGGATCGGCTCCTCGCCTGAGCGCGGCAATCCGGCTTTTGCCGGACGCATCACCCGCTGCCAGCCAGAGATATGGCGACCCTCCCCACCACATTTTGGCCATGTGGTGTTTCTCTCATTGATGGTCGAATGCGTCGTATCACAATCCAGCCACGGCACAAACCAGAGGATATGAACCATGTCCGCACTCAACGGCGAAATCACTCCTGCCGACCAGGGCGTTGGCGATCCGTTACAGCTGAGAATATTCGGCGACGAGTTCTACGCACGCCGGGAGACGCTCGAGGGCTACACGGTCATCTACGATACCGAGCAGCGCCGCTATTGTTACGCAACCCTGGCGGCGGGACGGTTCGTCTCTACCGGCATCCCGGTCCACAAGCCCCCACCGCCTGACCTGCGCAAGCACCTCAAGGAAGACCCGGAGGTCCGGAACGAGAAATTCGGCCTTCGCTACGCCCGGCTGAGGCCGCCGGAGGACGAAGCCGATATCGGACTGGCGCGCACGCTTGGGCCGGATGGCGGCCTGCTGACCGGCCGCAAGCTCCACCAGGGCCCGATCCGCGGGCTGACGGTGATCGTCGACTTCGACGACATTCGCACGAATATCCCTACGGCCGACGTCGACGCGATGTTCAACGCCGACAACTACACCGAGAACGGCAATTTCTCATCGGTCAAAACCTTCTTCCAGACCGTGTCGTCGGGGAAACTGACATACACCAATTTGGTGGTCGGCCCGGTGCGGCTCTCGAAGCGGCGCAGCCACTACATCACAAATCTGCTCGTCGAAGAGGCGATGGACATCGTGGTCAACGACCTGAACGTCGATCTCGCCCAGTTCGATTCGAGAAACGAGCGCATCGTCGACGCGATCAACATTCTCTACGCCGGGGAATCCCAGTACGACGGTGAATTGTGGCCGCACAACTCGTTCACGCGTCTCCACTACGGCAACATGCGCACCCACTACTACCAGCTGACCGGTCTCGGCCTGCACAAGGTTGATCTGCGCATCGGCACCATATGCCATGAGAACGGCCACCTTCTTTGCCGGTTTCCGGACATGTACGACTATGGCAAGCGCGATGGAGATCACGAAAAGAGCCAGGGCATCGGGCGCTACTGCCTCATGGGATCCGGCAACCATCTCAATCAGCGCCGAACGCCATCGCCGGTGTGCGGCTACCTTCGCAATCTCGCCGGGTGGGTCGATACGGTCGTCGATCTGAACGCGCCCGGCACCCACACGGTGGAGCATGGCCGCTACGACACGGTGATGAAGTTCAATACCGACAAGGCCAACGAATACTTCATCGTCGAAAACCGCAGCAGGCTGGGACTGGACGCGCACCTGCCGTCGAGCGGCCTGGCCGTCCTCCACTGCGACACGCTTGGCTCGAACGAGTGGCAGGACGGCACGCGAAACAATCACTACCAGTGCGCGCTACTGCAGGCCGACGGACATCTGGATCTCGAGAACAACCGCAACCCCGGCGACTCGGGTGACCTGTTCACGGAGACGCCCGGGGTCGTTCTCACGGATATGACGACGCCCTCGAGTCGGGAGTGGGATGGAACGGATTCCGGCCTCCAGATCCGCGACATCGGCGGTTCGGGTCCAGCCATTCAGTTTTCGGTCGGTGCCGCGACGCCCCAGGATGGTATCCACCTGGAAAGCTGGCCCAACCTGGTCATACCCGACGACGATGCGGCGGGGATCTCGAACATCCTGACGGTTGCGACCAACGGCACCGTCGGATCGATCGCGGTCGCTGTCGAGATCATCCACTCCTGGATCGGCGATCTCAAGGTGCAGCTGCGGTCGCCGGCCGGCACAAATGTGGGTCTACACGATCACGAGGGCGGCGACGGCGACGACATCAATCGGGGGTGGACCAGCGACACTTCAGCGGAATTGCAGCAGGTCCACGGCGAGGATGTGCGGGGAGACTGGACCCTCCATATCGTCGACACCGCGTCGGCAGACGTCGGTCGGCTGCTCCGATGGCAGCTGGACATGACGGTTGCGGCGCCGGCGGGAGGTGTCATCGAAGACTCCGCCGAACCGGACGCGGTCATCCCCGACGCAAACGCAACCGGCGTCACCAGCGCATTGCCCCAGTCTCAGGACGGGGTCATCA
>JAAEOR010000986.1 GCA_024222895.1 Hyphomicrobiales bacterium
GAGTAGGTGTGGCGAACGATGCGGCGACGAATGGGAATACGGTGGCGAGCCAGTTTACAATAGATTATGACGGGACGGTTCCGACGGTTGCGTTAAGTACGACGGCGTCCGATCCGACGAATGTGAGTCCGATTCCGATGACCGCGACGTTTAGTGAATGGGTTGATGGGTTGACAGAGGGGGAGATCACGGTAGGTAACGGGAGTGTGGACGGAGGCAGTTTAAGTACGGCGGATAATATCGAGTGGACGTTTGACGTGATACCCGCCGGACAGGGGAGTGTGACGGTAGATATCGGAGTGGACGCGGCGCAGGATGTGGGAAGCGGCGGGAATACGGCGGCGGATCAGTTTGGAATAGTGTATGACAGCATAGAACCTGATGTGACGATCAGTTCAACGGAAAGTCCAGGTCCGACGAACGCGAATCCAATTCCAATTGAGATCAGCTTTACAGAAGACGTCACAGGTTTCATTGAAGGAGATATTGTGGTAGGCAACGGGACGATTACGGCGTTGAGCTTTACAGAGGTCGATCCCGCAACGTATACGTTAACGGTGACCCCAACATCTGATGGGGAAGTGACGGTTGATGTGGGAGTAGGTGTGGCGAACGATGCGGCGACGAATGGGAATACGGTGGCGAGCCAGTTTACAATAGATTATGACGGGACGGTTCCGACGGTTGCGTTAAGTACGACGGCGTCCGATCCGACGAATGTGAGTCCGATTCCGATGA
>JAAEOR010000987.1 GCA_024222895.1 Hyphomicrobiales bacterium
GAGGTCGTAGATCCGCGCCTCGATGCGGCCCCGCGGGCCGGCGATGTCCTCGCCGCCGAGGTTGCTGTTCGGATAGTAGAAGCCGCCGCCGAAGATGCGGACCTCGAAATCCGGGTCGCCGGTGAAGATCGGCAGCTTCCAGCCGATCTCGCCCTCGACACCGGTCAACGCCTGCTCGTTGTAGCTCAGGAGGCCGAAATCGTTGTTGTGCACGAACGCACGGATGCCGAGCTCGGGCACGCGCTCCGCGTCGCTCTCCGGGAAATGACCGTTGACGCGGAAGTCCCAGTCCTCCGACAGCGCCTCGATGCCGACCCCGCCCTGGTAGAAGGTGTTGTCGTACTGGCTTTCCTTGACGTCGAAGAAGCCGTTGACGCCGAGGATCCAGTTCGGGTTGACCATCACCCGGTAGCCGAGGCCGACGCTGCCCTGCTGCTCGTCGTTGGTGTTGATCAAGCCCTGGGCGTTGAGGAACAGCATCGACGATGCGTCCTGGACCAGCGGCACGAAGATGTCCAACTCGCCCTGCTGCTCGCTGCCCAACAGGCCGCCGGCGGCGATCCACGGGTCCCACTTGTTCTGCGCCTTGACGTCGTCGGCCGGCATCCCCACCGCGACCGCCAGCGCCGCCGTCCCGACCATGAGCGCCGACCTGCGGCTCGGCGCGCGCAGCGGCGCGACCGGCGTGGCAGAAACAGCGTCGTTCCAATGCCGGATCTCGAGCATGGTTATCGCTATCCCCAGTTGTTCGCCCGGCGGGAACGGGGCCGCCGGCGATCCCCGAGACCGGATCTTGATTGATCGAACTCACATTGTGAGTGAGGGCAATCGAGTGAATCCGGTCTACTTTATAGTGTAGAGCAGATTCACGCGGCCGTTGGATCTTGCTCTCATTCGACAATCTGGAGCTTGATTCACGGCTCAC
>JAAEOR010000988.1 GCA_024222895.1 Hyphomicrobiales bacterium
ATCATGCCGGCCGTCGCGATGAACTCGTCAAGCCTCCGACTGATCAACGGGTCTCGACGGCTGTCGACAACGGTTGCTGCTTCCACGAAGCTTGCAGCAGACAATCTGGGTTGCAGATGCTGATCCATGATGTGGACAAAGGTGCCGTTTCAACCGTCCGCGTTTGAGCGCGTCAGTCACTCCTGACCAAGAAACGGCTCGACGACCTGGCCGGGCGCAAAACGGCCGACCCGCCGGATCTCCCATTCAAGCCTGACGCCGCTGGTCTCAAGCACCCGAGCCCGAACCGTTTCACCGAGCAGTTCGAGATCGTAGCCACTCGCATCGTCGACGTTGATCAGGAAGTTGCAGTGCTTCTCCGACACCACGGCACCGCCAATCCGCAAACCCCGACAGCCGGCTGCGTCGATCAACTCCCAAGCCTTGCCGTTCGCAGGATTGGTGAATGTTGAACCGCCGGTCTTGTCCCGGATCGGCTGCGCTGCCTGGCGGTGGGCCTCCACGGCATCCATCTCGGCCTGTATGACATCCGGGGTGGAGGGCACACCAGCAAAAACGGCTTCGATGAAAATCATCTCCGCGGGTACACTTGAATGACGGTAGCTGAAGCCCATTTCCGCGTTGGTGAACACGTGGGTGGTTCCGCTTCGATCAATGGCGGTCGCGGTTAGCAGGCGCTCGCGCGTCTCGACGCCGTTTGCGCCGGCATTCATCCGCAGCGCCCCGCCCACGGTACCGGGAACGCCGCGAAAGAAGGCTAAACCACCAAGGCCCTCGTCGCGGGCAAATGCGGCAAGCCGCTTGTCGGGCAGGGCAGCACCAGCGCGAATGCGGTCGTCGGTTTCGCGGACGGCCTTGCCAAAGCCCCTGGCTGTCAGACGTACAACCGCGCCATCGATCCCACCGTCGCGGACGAGCAGATTGGAGCCGACACCGATCACAATCACTGGGATGTTCGAATCAAGCCGCGTCAGGAACGATGCCAAATCAGCGGAGTCAGCGGGCTGAAACAACAGGTCTGCCGGCCCACCAACCCGAAACCAGGTGAAGGGCGCCAGCGGCGCATCGGCAGTGACACGACCGCGGATGTCTTGGTCGTTCAGGACGTCGAGCTTTGACAACAGACTACCCGCCCAGTGCCTTCAACTCATCGGGAAGCGCATAGGCCCACTGGCTGATCGACCCCGCGCCGAGGCACACGACGGTGTCACCCGCCCGCGCCGTTGTGCTGATCATCGGCGCCAGGTCTTCGTGGTTGGCCAACAGCCGGGCATCACGGTGCCCGCGGGTCTTCAACCCTTCCACCAGAGACTCGCCATCCGCGCCTTCGATCGGTGCCTCGCCGGCGGGATAAACCGGTGTGACAACCACGGTGTCAGCATCGTTGAAGCAGGAGCAAAACCCGTCGAAGAGATCGCGAAGGCGGGTGTAACGATGGGGCTGGACAACGGCAATGACCCGACCGGGAGACACGGACCGTGCCGCCTTCAAGACGGCCGATATCTCAACCGGATGGTGAGCATAGTCGTCGAAGATTTCCACGCCATTCCAGGTGCCGGTGTGGGTGAAACGCCGCTTGACACCACCGAAACCGGCGAGGCCAGACCGGATCGCTTCGTCAGCCACCCCCAGGTGATGCGCGATGGCAATTGCCCCCGTCGCATTCTGCACATTGTGCTCGCCTGGGATCGACAGGTTGATGTCCTCAATTCGGCGCGGCGGACCGCCCATACGATCGCGGATGACGACCGAGAACATGGTCTTGCGGTTTTCGACCCGCATGTCGACGTTGCGGATGTCGGCCTGCGGGCTCCCACCATAGGTAATAATGCGACGATCCTCGATCTGGCCGATCATCGATTGCACTTCCGGATGATCAACGCACATGACCGCAAAGCCATAGAAAGGTACGTTCTCGATGAACTGGCGAAAAGCCACGCGTATTGCGTCGAAGCTTCCGTAGTGGTCGAGATGTTCGGGATCGATGTTGGTTACCAGCGCAACGTCGATTGGTAATTTGACGAACGTGCCGTCGGACTCGTCCGCCTCCACGACCATCCAGTCACTCTCGCCCAGGCGCGCGTTGGTGCCATAGGCGTTGATGATGCCGCCGTTGATCACGGTGGGGTCGAATCCGCCGGCGTCGAGCAACGCGGCAACCATGGAAGTGGTGGTCGTCTTGCCGTGGGTTCCGGCTATCGCGATAGCCTGTTTCAGCCGCATAAGCTGCGCCAGCATTTCGGCGCGCCGGACCACTGGCAGCAATTTCTCGCGGGCCGCCCTCAATTCGGGATTGTCTCGCTTGATAGCCGACGACACCACCACCACCTGGGCGTCGCCGAGATTGGCGGCATCGTGCCCGATCGCAACGGCGATGCCCATGTTCCGCAATCGCTGGACATTGGCATTCTCGGCAATATCCGATCCCTGGACAGTGTAGCCGAGATTGACCAATACTTCGGCAATACCGCTCATCCCGATACCGCCGATGCCGACGAAATGGACCGGTCCGATATCCCCGGACATCGTCATCCCGAAGTCGTTCCGTTCACGTGCTTCTCCCTTTCCACTCGCTCGACCAGATCCGCCAGATTTTCGACCGCGTCCGGCTGACCAACCGTCAGCGCCGCGGCCGCCGCATCCACAAGCAACGCCGGCCGATCAATCGCGTCAGCCAGATCGCCAGCCAACCGCTCCGGCGTCATAGCACTTTGTTCCACCATCCACCCGCCGCCGGCGCGCGCCAGGATCATTGCATTGGCCTTCTGGTCCTGATCAAGAGCATGGGGCAGCGGCACCATGATCGCCGGGCGGCCGATGACGGCCAGTTCGGCCACGGTCGATGCACCTGACCGCGAGACGACCAGATGGCTTGCAGCAATCCGGTTGGGCATGTCGCCGAAGAAGGCCGCAAGTTCGGCGGTTACGCCGATCGCGTCGTAAGCCTTGTCTACCCGCTCGATGTCCTCGGGACGACACTGCTGAACGATGGAGAGTCGAGCCCGATGATCCGCATCCATTTTCGCAACAGCCGACGGCAGCAGATCGGACAGAAATCGCGCGCCCTGGCTGCCGCCGAAGGCCAGCAAGTGAAATGGTTCCTCGGGCTGGCGGACCGAATATGGGCTACCTGCTGCCTCACGGACCACAGCACGAACAGGGTTGCCGGTCTTGACGGTTCGTCCAACAAAAGGCTCGGCGCCCTTGACCGTGTCGACTGCCGTAGCGATTGCCGTCATTCGGCTGGCAAGGAAACGATTGGCTCGTCCAAGCACCGCATTCTGATCATGAACGATCGCGGGGACACCGGCCCGCGCCGCCGCAAGCATGGGCGGCACCGTCGGGTAGCCGCCGAAGCCGATCGCCACTGTCGGCCGCACCTGCCTTACGACCCGGCGGGCATTGAAGTAGCCGCGAGCGAGCCGAAGCACCGCCCGAAGCGCCGTTGCCGGGTTACGGCCAAAGGTCGCAGAGGGGATGATATGGACTGCGTCGGCCGGGAAACTCGCCGACAATGCGTCGACTCGGTGATCCGAGGCGAGATGCACTGCCCAGCCGCGCGCGACCATCACCCGGGCGAGCGCTTCGGCGGGAAACAAGTGGCCGCCGGTGCCACCGGCGCAGATCAGAACCGGGCCACGACTCGAGGTAGCGTTCACGCCACGTTTGCCGTCGCTCGCGAGCCATCCGCAGACGCGGCAATCCGCCGGGAACTCGCCCGCCGCCTGGTGAGCGCGAGAACCAGTCCCATCCCGAACGCCACCGCGATCATCGACGATCCCCCATAGGAAATGAATGGCAACGTCATACCCTTTGCCGGCAGCAGATTGAGATTCACCGCCATATTGATGACCGACTGGATACCGAACAGGACGACAAGGCCTGCCGCTGCAAGTCGCGTGAACGCATCGTCCTGCTGGATCGCGTTTGACAAGCCACGCACGACGACCACCATGAAAAGGGCCACCAGCCCGACGCACAGGATGATACCGAACTCCTCGGCCGCCACTGCAAAAATGAAATCGGTATGGGCATCCGGAAGGATGCGCTTGACGGTGCCTTCGCCCGGGCCACGTCCCAGCCAGCCGCCGCGCAGGATCGATTCGACCGCCTTGTCGATCTGGAAGGTGTCGCCGGATTCGGGCGAGATGAACCGATCGATCCGGCCCGCCACGTGCGGCAGGGTCACATAGGCAGCGACCATGCCACCGACCGCGACCATACCCAGAAAGGCTATCCACCACCACGACACGCCGGCCATGAAAAACAGCGATCCCCAGGCAATGGCGACCAGCATCGTCTGACCAAAATCCGGCTCGGCGATCAGCAGGGCGACCACGATCCCGAGCAGTATCAACGCAAACAGGTTCCCCGGAATGTCCGGACGTCGCGTGTTTTCAGCGAAAAGCCAGGCAACAATCACCACAAAAGCAGGCTTCATGAATTCGGACGGCTGTACGGACAATCCCATGATGGTGATCCACCGGCGCGAACCGTTGATCTCAGTACCAACAAGGAGAACCGCCAGCATCAGCACCAGTGACCCGACAAGCAGGAACAGTGCGATCCGTCGGGCCTGTCGCGGTGAGAGGAACGATGTCGCCACCAGGACTGCCAGCGCCGGAAGAAAGAAGAAGAGGTGCCGGTTGACGAAATGATAGCTGTCATATCCCAGCCGTTCGGCGACTGCGGGACTGCCGGCCAAAGACAGGACCACGCCCCCGATCATTAGCGCGACGAAGCCCGAGAGAAGACCCTTGTCGACGGTCCACCACCACTCCGAAAACGGGGTTCGGTCGGCTCGACTAATCATCAGGCTGCCTCCTGGCGGGATTTCACGCCGTCGATCGACAACGCGGCCGAGCGAAAGGCGTCGCCACGTCGTTCGAAATTCGGGAACTGGTCAAAGGACGCGCAGGCCGGCGACAACAGCACGACTGGCTCCGCCGTGTTGTCCATTGCCGCGTCGTGCGCGGCTTTTTCGACCGCGGCGGCGAGTGTTCCGGACCGCTCGACCTTGATTGCCGGAGCCAATGTCCGGGCGAAACCGTCCATCGCCTCGCCAATCAGATACGCCTTGACGACGCGCGGAAAATACGGGGCGAGGCTGGCGATTCCACCCTCCTTTGCGCGGCCGCCGGCGATCCAGTAGACCCGATCGAAACTGGCCAGCGCTTTCGCAGCGGAATCGGCATTCGTTGCCTTTGAGTCGTTGACGAAAAGCACTCGGCCAAGTCGCCCCACCTCCTCCATGCGATGACGGAGTCCGTGAAAACTGGTGATCCCGCGCTGGATTTCGGCATTACCAAGGCCAAGCGACCGAAGTGCCGCCACAGCCGCGGCCGCGTTTTCCATGTTGTGGACGCCACGCAACGAGGGAATTCCGCCCAGCAAGGCGACCTCGTTGGACCCCCCACCTTCCCCATGTAGCAGCGACAGTCCGTCCACATAATACCCGTCGGCCAGGGGGCGTCGCGCCGAGATCCGGATCACATCTCGCCCGGTTTGGTCAAGACGGTCGGCGATGGCCTGACCGGGCCTATCGTCGACGCCGATGACCGCGATGCCAGCGGCCGCGGCAAGACGCTCCTTGATCGACGCGTAGCGTTCGAAGGTCCCATGCCTATCGAGGTGATCGGGGGTGATGTTGAGCAGGATGCCCACCGAGGGATCGAGGCTCGGTGTCAAATCAATTTGGTAAGAAGACACCTCGACAACGTGGAAGCGCCCCATGGCCGGCGGATCCAGCGCGAGAATGGGCGTGCCGATGTTGCCGCCGACCTGGGTGTCGCGGCCCGCTGTCCGGAGCACATGGCCGATCAGGGCTGTTGTCGTGGATTTGCCGTTGGTCCCCGTCACCGCCACGAATGGCGCATCGGGCGCAGTTCGGCGCCGCTCCCGACAGAACACCTCGATGTCGCCGATCACCTCGACCCCGGCGGCCTCCGCTCGAACCACAGTCCAATGGGGCGCCGGATGGGTAAGGGGAACACCGGGGGCCAGCATCAGGGCGGCAAAACTGTCCCAATCGACGGTGCTCAAATCAGCCACGGGCAGGCCTGCAGCACCGGCATTGGCAACGGCGTCGGCATTGTCATCCCACACCGCGACATCCGCTCCGCCAGCGATCATGGCGGCCGCGGTTGCCCGGCCGCTGCCGCCCAGTCCGAAGACCGCGACGCGCTGGCCGTCAAAGCTGTTGGCAGGGACCATGGCTATCTGATCTTCAGTGTCGAGAGTCCGATCAGGGCAAGCATCACTGCGATGATCCAGAATCGGATGACGATTTGAGGCTCGGTCCAGCCAAGATGCTCAAAGTGGTGGTGGATTGGTGCCATCTTGAACACGCGCCGGCCGGTAAGCTTGAACGATGCCACCTGGATGATCACCGACACCGCCTCGAGCACGAACAGTCCGCCGATAATGGCCAGGACGATTTCGTGCTTGGTTGACACCGCCACCGCGCCGATCAATCCACCCAGCGCCAGCGATCCGGTGTCGCCCATGAAAATCGCAGCAGGCGGTGCATTGAACCAGAGGAAGCCGAGGCCGGCACCAATGACCGCACCGCAGACCACGGCCAGTTCCCCGGTTCCCAGCGTAAAGTGGATCTGCAGATAGTCGGCAAAGACGGCGTTGCCGGAGAGATAGGCGATGAAGCCGAAGCTGGCGGCGGCGATCATCACCGGGACTATGGCAAGACCATCGAGCCCATCGGTCAGGTTGACCGCGTTGCCCGAGCCGACGACGATGAAGGCAGCAATCGGGACGAAGAACCAGCCGAGATTGAAAACGAGGTCCTTGAAGAATGGGAACGTCATCGCGGTCGACAGCGGCGCCTGTCCAACCAGGGTGACCAGATAGCAGGCGATCAGTGCGATCACGAACTCGGCACTCAATCGCGCCCGGCCAGAAAAGCCCTTATGTGTCTGGCGCGTGACCTTGAGAAAATCGTCGTATAGGCCGATCAGCCCGAAACCGAGTGTGACCATCAGAACGATCCAGACGTAACCGCTCGTCAAATCGGCCCACAGCAGGGTCGAGACGACAAGGCCCGAGAGAATCATCAGGCCGCCCATTGTCGGTGTGCCGATCTTTGACACCAGGTGGTTCTGCGGGCCGTCGTCGCGGATCGGCTGCCCCCTGCCTTGCCGGACGCGCAATGCGGCAATGATGGTGGGACCGAAAACAAACGAAAACAGCAGAGCCGTCACCGTCGCACCGCCGGTACGAAAGGTTATGTAGCGAAAAACGTTGAGCACGGAGATCTGATCGCCGAACTGACTGAGGTAGTGGAACATCAGGCGATTTCCCGTCCCTGCCCTTCGCCGGCCCCCGCCGGCATTTTCGCGAACCGCGCCCGTAGCGCCTCCGCAAGTAGCCCCAGCCGGCTGGCATTGGAGCCCTTAATCATCAAGACATCGCCGGGTCTCAGAAGTTCCGCGATCGGTGATTCCAAGTCGGCAGCTATGTCCGCATAGCCGCCGCGCAGCGATTCAGGCAAGGCGGCCCACAAGGATTCGGTCATCGGACCGGCCAGGAAGACGGCGTCAGCTCCCGCTGCGACCAATGGTTCGGCGAGTTCGGCATGAAGCGATGGCGCGGCGTCGCCGAGCTCTCGCATCTCGCCCAGCACCGCGATTCGCCGGCCACCTTTGGCGGGAACGGCCTGGCCCAGCACGGCAATTGCCGCTCGCATCGACGCCGGATTGGCATTGTAGCTTTCGTCGATCAGGGTGGCGGAAGAGTCGCCAACCGCCAACTCGTAGCGATCGCCACGACCGGTGGGAGCGTTAATCGCTCCCAGTATGCCAGCAGCCTGTGCCATGTCCGCACCGAGCACCGTTACGGCCGCCAGAACGGCGAGACTATTCTGAACCACATGTCGGCCGGGCGACCCAAGCGCATAGGTAATCTCGGTGCCAAGGATCGTCGCCAGGACGTTTGAGCGCTCCGCCGTCAAATCAACGGCCTCAAGCCGGGCATCCGCTTCGGGATGCTCGCCGAAGCTGACGATTCGCTCGATCCCGGCGTTCGCGGCAAGTGAGGCGAGCAGATCGAAGTAGGGATTGTCCAGATTGAGGATCGCCGCACCGCCGGGCTCGACCCCGAGGAATATCTCTGCCTTCGCCCGCGCAATACTGTCGACGTCGTCAAAGTATTCCAGGTGGACCGGTTCAACCGTCGTAACGATGGCCACTTGAGGCGCAACCAGACGAACCAGCGGCTCGATTTCACCAGAATGGTTCATGCCGACTTCAAAGACGCCATAGCGAGCCGACGGTGGAAGACGCGCCAATGACAACGGAACGCCCCAATGATTGTTGAACGAAGCCGGCGAGGCGTGCACCAGACCGTCAACTTCGAGAGCTGCGGCGAGCATGGCCTTCGTGCCGGTCTTGCCGACACTGCCGGTCACGGCAGCGATCCGGGCAGTGCTTCGCGCCCGTGCTGCCTGGGACAGTGCAACCAGCGCGGACAGAACGTCTTCGACGACGATCAATGATCGGGAGACGTGACCCAGTCCGGCGAGCTTTGCCTCGGCAACGACCGCAGTGGCCGCTCCGGCGCCCAGTGCCATCGAAACAAAGGCATGGCCGTCAAAGGCATCACCGCGGATTGCGAAGAAAGCGTCGCCCGGCCGGATGGTGCGACTGTCGATGGATATGCCGCCGATGAAGGTCGGCGGCGGGCCGATGGGACGCCCGCCGACCGCGGCGACAAGCTCGTCGAACGTCCACAGCGTCGAACCGGTGGATTCCATCATGCAGCTTCCTCAGCGGCGAGCGCGGAACGGACGACCTCATGGTCGGAAAACGGCAACACTTCGTCGCCAACGATTTGGCCGGTCTCGTGACCCTTGCCGGCCACGCAGAGAACGTCACCGCGGCGGAGCATCGCGATTGCCTCGTTGATCGCCACTGCCCTGTCGCCGATCTCGATGGCGCCGGGTGCACCGGCAAGGACGGCGGCGCGGATTTCAGCGGGATCCTCGCTGCGCGGGTTGTCGTCGGTGACAATGACCGTGTCCGCGCCGATTCCGGCAGCCTCACCCATCAGTCGACGTTTGCCAGGATCCCGATCACCGCCCGCACCGAGCACGATGACAAGCTTCCCTTTGGTCATTGGCCGAAGCGCCGCAAGGGCGGCGGCGACGGCCTCGGGCTTGTGGGCGTAGTCGACGAACACCGGCGCCCCGTTGGTCTTGCGCCCGACGCATTGGAGCCGGCCCGGCGCGCCCTTTAACCGCAACATTTGTCGGAACGCCACTTCCGCCTCGACGCCAGCACTGATGGCAAGCCCGCCGGCCAGCAAGGCATTCGAGGCCTGAAATCCCCCGGCCAGCGGCAGCAGGACATCGTAGGCTCGCCCAAATGCCTCGAACCGCAGCCGTTGATGAAATTCCCGCGCTACGACGTCCAATATCCTGATCTCGTGCCCTGCCCGACCGACACGAAGCGATTCCAACCCGCGCCCTCGGACGATCGCCAATACGTCGGCCGAAACGCGATCATCCATATCGATGACCGCGACACCATCGGACGGCAGGACCACCGTGAACAGGCGCATCTTGGCGGCAAGGTAGTCGGCGATACTCGGATGGTAGTCCATATGGTCCCGTCCGAGATTGGTAAATCCGGCCGCACAGATCCGCACTGCATCGAGGCGGCGCTGATCCAGGCCGTGACTGGATGCCTCCAGCGCGGCGTGGGTTATTCCATCGCCCACCATGCGATCGAGCGTTTGATGAAGGGTGATCGGATCCGGAGTTGTGTGGCGGCTTACGCTCTTCGAGTCGCGGCTAACCATGCCGACCGTTCCGACGCTCCCTGCCTCCAGGCCGGCACCAGCAAAGATCTCCCGGACAAAGGAAACGACCGATGTCTTGCCGCTCGTGCCGGTGACGGCCACCATGTGCTGTGGCTGGCGGGGGTAGAAACGCGAGGCAACGCGCGCCAGCGTTCGCCGCGGATCATCCACGCGAAGCAGCGGCACATCGAGCGGTTGCGGAATCTTCGAATCGATGCCCGCCAGGACGGCCGCAGCACCGGCCTCTACAGCCGCGGTGGCGTAGCGGACGCCGTCAACGGCAACACCGGGCAGAGCGGCGAATAGAAAGCCCCGTCCGACGCTGCCGCTGTCCGACGAAATCCCCGTTATGTCGATCGCGTCCGCTTCTGGTGGAAGCGCTAAGTCGGTCGCGACCAGGTCCCCGAGATGCATGTCCCGCGCTTGTTCCGGCTGTGAGATTTCAGTCGATTTGTCATCAATTCGATACCAGGACAATGCCGTCCTGATCGATCGTCCGTGGCTTCACGCCCAAGAGGGCCGCCGACCGCCTGATGACGGCGCTTACAGTGGGCGCGGCATTCCATCCGGCGGTAACGCCGGTACCTTCTTTCTCGCGCTTCGGTTCGTCAAGCACCACGAGTACCACATATTGCGGGTCGTCCATGGGAAAGGCCGCCAGGAAGGAATTCAGTCTCGTATTGTTCGCATAGCGGCCGTTCACAACCTTCTCCGCCGTGCCGGTCTTGCCGCCAACATTGTATCCGGGCACCGCAGCGCGTCGGCCAGAGCCCTTCTTGACATTCATGGTGAACAGCGTCCGCATATGTCGGCTGGTCGTCTCGCTCACCATCTGGGTTGCAATGGCATCGGCCTCCCTGCGCGTGCGAAGCACAAACGTTGGCGGGATCAGCTTTCCACCGTTCACGAGCGCCGCGTCTGCCACCGCAACCTGCATCGGCGTTACCGCCAGTCCGTGGCCGAACGCAACCGTCATTGTCGTCACCTCCGACCATTTCTTCGGTACGATCGGCTTGGCAACCTCGGGCAGATCGGTCTGTATCCTGTCGAGGAACCCAAAGCGCCGCAGATACGCCTGCTGCCCTTCCTGACCGACGCCAAGTGCCATCTTCGCCGCCCCGATGTTGGAGGAATAGATGAACACCTCTGGCACGGTCAGCACCCGGTATTTGCCGTGGAAATCGTTGATTGTATGGCCGCGGACCCGAATTGCACGGCTGGCGTCGATTCGGGAGTCCATTGTGACCGTCCCCGAATCGAGCGCCATGGCGAAGGTGAAACTCTTGAAAATCGAACCGAGCTCGTATGTTCCCGCCGTTACCCGGTTCAAGCGATCGGGCTTGAGTGCGTCTGCCGGGTCGTTGGGGTCGTAATCCGGCAGAGACGCCATCGCCATCACCTCTCCGGTGTGGGCCTTGAGCACGATGCCGGCCGCACCGATGGCCTTGTAGCGCTCCATTGCCCCGGCGAGTTCATCGCGCAGGATGTGCTGAACACTCAGGTCGATGGAAAGGTTGACCGGGTCAAGCTCCTCCCCGCGCGCGAAGCCCGCGGCGTGGAGATCGGCGAGCCAGCGATCGTCGACGAATTTCTCGATTCCGGCGATGCCTTGATTGTCTACATTGACCGCTCCGAGAATGTGCGCCGCCGTCCGACCTCCAGGGTAGAAACGCTTGTTCTCGGTGAGGAAGCCGATCCCGGGCACACCTAATGCATGAATCTTCGCACGCTGTTTCGGCGTAATCTCGCGCTTGATCCAGATAAAGCCGGCGTCACCGGTCAGCCGCTTGCGCAGCACATCCGGATCAAGGTCGCTCAGGACGCTCGAGATCAGCTCGGCCGCCTCGTCCGGATCAATGATGTTACGTGGCTCACCGTAAACGGACGCGGTCTTGATGTCGGCGGCCAGAACTTCGCCGTTGCGGTCCAACAGATCAGGCCGGCTGGTCGCGATTGCTGCATTCGGGTCGGACACACCAGTGCCGGCGACCGGTTCCATGATGCCGAAACTGACGAGCCGGCCGATGATGATGAGGAAAGCGAGCGTGAATACCCCCGCCGCCAAACGAATGCGGAGCCGCATCGGGTTCCCGGGTCGAGCCGGTGCTTTGGCCGCCTCCCGGTCGGAACCTTGATGTCGGCTGCCAGACGTCGGCAGTAAACCATCGGCACTCATGTCGGTCATCGTGTCGGCCCTCCAGCAGCCGCAATCGGAGTCGGAACCGGGGTCTCGGCGATCGGATCTGCGGTACCGGATTCGCCGATCTCGTCCGCCGGGTCGGGTCGAAGCGGAATCTCGTCGAGCGTTGCAACCTGGTCAGCCGAAAAAGGCTCCAGCCGGAAATGATCCTCGTATTTGGCGATTAGTGTCTGGAGTCGGCCGGGTTGGGCGAGAAGACTCCATTCAGTCTTCAGCAAGGCGATCGCCTCGCGTTCTTTCGCAATGTTGGCGTGCAGTCGGGCGACCTTGTTTGCCGCTTCTTCGGCCTGGTGCTTGAGGTTGTAGGTAATGATCGCGCCAGCGATCATGGCGCCAAGCAGAAGGAGGTTGAATAACCGTGCCATGTCAGACATCCCCAGTTGGCAGATCGGGCCCAGTTGGCAGATGGGGCCCAGTTGGCAGATCGGGCCCAGTTGGCAGATCGGGGACCGACGGAACCCCGAT
>JAAEOR010000989.1 GCA_024222895.1 Hyphomicrobiales bacterium
ACGCTAAGCGCCGGCTGGCGCCCCTCAATCGACGCCGGGCGGTGGCACCGTCGCACCGGCATCGCCTGGCGCAAAGGTTCCGAGCCCGGCGATCGTGTAGGCCTTGGGATAGGTGGGCGTGCGGCGCCGGGTGATCAGCCGCAACGACCAGCGTTCCGGCAGCAGTCTGAGCGCCCGCCGTCGCAGCCCCATCGCGCCGGCAACCAGGCCCCGCACCCAGACTCGCTGCGGTGTCCGGCCGATGGCGGTCACCAGCTGGTCGTCGCAGAGAGCCAGCAGGACCGGCCGACCAAGCCAGTAGAGCCAGCGCGGAACGTACATGCCGAGCAGCAGATCGAGGGTTGCGTCGGCAATGATGCGGTTGCTCGGCGCATAGACCATGCGCTCGGCCTCGATGCGCTCGCGCAGTGTCCGGAGGTCGTCCAGGGCCGCCGGAATATCGGTGATGCCCATCGCCCGCCCGAGCGCGACATAGGAATTGAACCACGCCGCCTGTTCACGCCCGGTCATCGGGCGGCGACCGTATCACGCCAGCCAGTCGATCGGATTGAGAACGAACGTCGATAGGACGTAGAGGTAATCCTCGTTGGTGATCTTGAACCGCCCGTGCATGGCGTTCATGCGGCCGAGCGCTGCCTGCCCGCGTTCGCTTTCGAGACCGCTCTCGCCGATCTCGGCAAGGATCAGAACGGCGTCGTAGCGCTTGCGCGGACGCTCGGCGAACTCGCCGGTGCGCGCCAGCAGGCCGGAGATCGTCGGGATGGCGTAGGTGTTGAACAGTGCCAGCTCGAGCGACCGCTCGATGTCCCAGGGAAAGAGCTGGTAGGTCAGCAGGAAGACGATGCGCTGATGATCCGTATCCGAATCGAGTCCTTCGATCTCCCGGCTGGCGTCCGGCGATGGCCGGTCGGACACCGGCGGCGGAAGGTCCCGATGGTCCTGCCCGGTCATAGCGAACGCCGGATCCTCTCCATTGCCCTCACATGTCTATAGCACGGCGTCGGCGGGACCGTGCAGGCTCGGCGGTCATCGTCTGGCAGACGATGAAAGGCCGGAATGACGCGCAACGGCATTTCGATCCGCCGCGCGAGTTAGCTCCTCTCCTAACGACTATATTCCGCCAAGTTATCCATTTTTTTGATTGATTGATCATTTTCGTACGTTGATGCAATCTTGTTGAAGGCTCGCCCGAGAAGTAGGGCTGGAGCAACAGTCGGTGCCAGCTTAGGACATTCGCAGCGATAATCGCTACGGATCCCCTTTCGGTCGAACATGCTCCAACCGGTAACCCGCACCGCGCCGCACAGGAATCCCCAACACCGAGTCACAGTGCTGCAGGGCCCTCACAGCACACCCGATTCAGTTATCCCTGCAGATGTCCTTACGGTTGACTATACGGCCGCCACACTCTCGCAGAAGAAAGAGGAACAGCATACTCTGGCTATCCAGAGACACGGATATACCCATACCCGGAACTGGCGTTGGGTCTTTGATTCGAAATGTGATACGCGCACCTGATCTTCGGTCACACAGGTGGAATTATGGCTGCTTATGTTATTTTTGAACTAGCTCCGCTCGACCCAGTCGGGATGAAAGCATATCTCGACGGCGCCAATACTTCGATGAGCCTCCACGGCGGCACGCTGCTGGCTGCCACGGGCGATGTTGAGCCACGCGAAGGTGGCTGGAACCCCGAACGCATAGCCATCATCGAGTTTCCTGATCTGGAAAAGGCCAGATGGTGGTATGAATCGGCAGAATATCAGGAAGTTCTTCCCTTGCGCCTGAAGGAAAGCTCCACCGACAGGATGATCATTGTTCCCGGCTTGAACTAACGCTCCGCGCGAAAAAACCGGGGCCGGCTTCGTTCCGTAATTCCGCCGTCTTTCGAAAGTGCGGCGAATGGCTGGATCGAGCCCTTGCAGACCTCGACGGCCGACCCACACAGACCAGCCTGACAATAGGGTCACAACGTTCAATCAACAGGCAAGGCCGCTCGATGACCGCAAACGCAACGATCCCCCACCTGACGTACTCTGAGCTTTCCCGGCTCGGCATTTCGACATCCGACGTTGTTGACGTCATTGAAAAGTTTATCGCCGGTAGCGCGAACGGTTCCGTGTGGAGCGCGCCCAAGGCCGTTATTCTGCCTGGCGACGGCCGCTACATGTTGGCGACTTTGGCTGCCGCTGATGACCCCGCGCTCTTGGCCGTCAAGACGGTCGTCCTGAATCCGCGCAACCCGGACCGAGGCCTCCCGCAGATTAATGGCCTTGTGACCATATTGGACAGCGAAACCGGCTTGCCGGTCGCCATTGTCGACGGCAATTGGGTAACGGCCGTGAGGACGGCTGGCTTAAGCGCCGTTGCGGCCAAATACATGGCGAAGCCGGAGTCATCAGTCGTCGGATTCGTTGGCTGCGGGGTGCAAGCTCGGAGCCACCTGCATGCTTTTTCAGACCTGTTTACTCTTCGGGCAATCCGCGTATTTGGCCGTGGGCAGAAGAACATCGACGCACTCTGCCTCATGGCGGAAGAGATCGGTTTGACGTCCACGGTTTGCAGTTCCGGTGACGAAGCGATTGAGAATGCCGATCTCGTCGTGTCCTCTGTCACCGCCACAGGCGGCTTCGAACCGTTCCTGAATGCCGACCGACTGGCGAAAGGCTGCTTCGCCGCCATCACCGATCTGGGAGTGCCGTGGCGCAATGACAAACTTGCCGTGTTCGACCGAATCGTGATCGATGATTTGGCGCAAGAGGCTGCACTCCCCAACAAGCTCGCTGACCCGCAATTGGTGACAGGCGACTTGTCGCAACTTGTGCTGGGGAAGATTAGCGGACGGGAAGCTGCGGGAGACCGAACGGCGTTCCTCTTTCGCGGCCATGCGATCGGCGACTTGGCGCTCGCATCATTGGCTTATCAGAAGTTCAAGAACGGCTGAAGCCGATGTTGTGGACTGCTTCGCGGCGGAAGGTCTCGACGGTCCTGCCCGGTCATGGCGAACACCCGATCCTCTCCTCTTGCCTTCACTCACCTGGCATGGCGCAAACCGCCCCGCGCAGGGCTGGCGCCACTTTCGCTTTCACGAAGTTTGACGCAGCCGGCTCCGCCAGCGTCGAAACGCAATGACTGCCCAGATGCCCTCAGCGGCCAGGAACGGGTAGGATTGAATCAGAAAGGCGTAGAAAGCCGCCAGCGCGCAACCGAAGGAGAAGATGGCCACGAAGATCGAATCACGTTTCTCCAGGGCGTAGCTCGCCACCATGATGATGACGGCGACAACGCCGAGTGCTTCAGTGCCGGGCATCACTGACTGTCCTCCCTGTTCCCGGATCGTACGGGGCATGCACTATGCCGGCATTCGATCCCATTGCGAAACGTGTTTGCGCCGCGGGGGCGAGGGGTCAGGCGACGCCGAACGTGAACCTGACGCGCTAAAAGGAGACTGTCCGATGGACACCCGTCCACCACTGCCCCCCTTCACCGAACAGACCGCCCGCGAGAAAATCCGCCTGGCCGAGGATGGCTGGAACAGCCGCGACGCCGCCAAGGTGGCACTCGCCTACACGGCGGATACCCGATGGCGCAACCGCGCCACTTTCGTCAACAACCGCGAAGAGGCCCGGGCGTTCCTCACCGCCAAATGGATCAGGGAGTTCGACTATCGCCTGATCAAGGAGCTGTGGGCGTTCACCGGCAACCGCATTGCTGTGCGATATGCCTATGAGTGGCACGACGACAGCGACAACTGGTACAGGTCCTATGGCAACGAGAACTGGGAGTTTGCCGACAACGGCCTGATGCAGACCCGGTTCTCCAGCATTAACGATCTGCCGATCCGGGAAGAGGACCGCAAGTTTCGCTGGCCGCTCGGCCGCCGCCCCGACGACCACCCCGGACTGTCGGAGCTCGGATTGTAGGCGGGATCCGGGATCGATCCTGATCAGGCTGTCGTGCGTCCTTCGAGGCTTTGCTGCGCAAAGCACCTCAGGATGAGGTCGTCAGTGTTTGCCAGGCCGGTAAGCTTACCTCGGAGCTTTCACTACGACCTCATGCTGATGCGCGCGCCAGGCACCGAGATGGTCGAGCAGGCGATATCGAGCGGGTCTGATCATCCGGTTTCTCAAGTCCATTTATGATCCTGAGCCACCATTGCAACGAAGATGTTGCATCCGAGGGTCAAGGGTGCCCCACGCTGGAGACGGGGCGCAGGATCGCCCCGTGACCCGGCTATCCCGAAGAGCGTTTTGTCCCGAGTCTCTTCGGCGAGCTGGAATTCAGTCAGTGTCGGATCCGGTTCGTTGGCCGCGACGCCGGGCCAATGCACGAAGGCCGAGCACGACCATGACGATCACCAGCACGATACCAATGGCCGTCAGGTCGAAGCCGCTGAATGGCAGGTGTCGATACTGCGACACGCCTTGACCGTCCTGGGCGATGGCAGTCCCTGGCGTCAGCAAGGCGAGAACGGTGATCAAAACGTCGCGGACGGTGGGCATTTAGCTCCAGAGCCTGGGTTTCAGGTCCGACACTAGGGAACCGCCCGGTCGCTGTCGAACCAACGCCATCTGGCGTAGTCCTGTCCAAACCGTTGCGGAACAAGTACCTAAACTCGTATCTGCTCGAGCTGACTTCCAATGAATTCCCCGTGAATGACAGAATATTGGCAAGTCATAGGTGCATCGACGAGGACTTGGCCGGTAACGCCAACGACCTCGCAGCGTTCAAGACGCTCTTGCAGTAACGGCGAGTGCAGGGCTGGCCAAGCATGATGCCACGATCAGACTCGCGACAAGCGCAGCGATTGCCTTCTTGAGGGTTGACGCAATGTTGCCGCGCGCCTGACAGCGCGGGGGCGAGCCGGTTATTCCGGGCAGGTGAAGCTGTAGAATCCGCCACCGGCCCTGCTCGCCGATCTCCGCAGCAATCTGGAGCGCCAGGCGCGGGCCGTGCGGGCCTGCACGCTCACCCGCCTCTACGAGCTCGACGAACAGATGGATCGCCTGATGGCGTTCGCCTGCCGCCGCCCGGGAATTTGGGAATTCATTCAGGAGCACAAGGTGCATGTGGACCGGATCCGCAAGCTCACCCTATTTCCGGAGCACGCACCCAACATCCTGGCGCAGCACCAGGCCATCGTCGCCGGCATCGGGGCGCGCGACCCGGCGGCTGCATCAGAAGCAATGCGTCGGCATCTGCGATTCATCGTCGAGAACTACAACCATCTCGCCCGCCGCCATCCGGAGTTCATCGAGGCGCCGCGCTCTAAGGACGCGTCGGGCAAGGCGGCCAAGTCGAAGGTCGGGCGTCCGCGCAAGCTCACCGGCTCCGACGAGGAAGCGATTATTCAGCACATCATTCTCGACGGGATGACGGGTGCCGAAGTCGCCGCCCTGTTCGAGGTGTCGGAAGCGACGATCTCGCGCGTGCGACGCGCCAACCGTGAGTGAGGTGTCGGGTCAGGACGGACGTCGGGTGGGCCGATGTTTACTACATCACCAGTGTTGGAGTGGCACGCGCTGAGATTAGGTTCAGCCAAGCCGACAGTGTGTCGCCGCTGCGCTGACGGTGGTGCCACCCGATCGAGCCACGGTGCGTCCTTCGAGGCTCGGCCTGCGCCCTCGCACCTCAGGATGAGGGCCTCGGTGTTCCCCGAGGCTGGCACGCCTGACTTGAGGCTTTCACCAACCACCTCATGCTGAGGCGCTTCGCGTAGCGAAGCCTCGAAGCACGCACGCAGTATTGATCGCAACCCAATCGGCCGACGACCACATTGTGAACGCCCGGATTGAGGCGCACCGCCACTCATTCATTAACGGGCTGGACGTTGCGCGTGAGACAAAGGACCGGGACGCCATTTGTTCCCACACTTCCTCGACTTCCGCGCGGAGTGGGGGATCAACTATCGACAATCATCTTCGCGTGTTTAGCCGCGTTTCGACTTGCCTCGACACCGGCCTTATAAAGCGGATGATCCCATTTCTCGCATTCATCGGCGCAATGCGTGCTCGCGATTTCAACCGCTGCTGCCAAACACCGGATGATCTCCGGGTGGGCGTGACCGTGGGCGGCGATCGTGTGCAGGGCTTCGGTTAAGGCAAGCATGTTGGTTGTCGTTTCAACGCAGGCAACCATCTTCGAATTGCCGTCAGCGAGTTGACCGACCGCGAGGCCCAAGACGGGGAACGCATGCTTTTTGCGAGTCATGGCTGGCTTCGCCGGCCGCATGGAGATGGTCGGGGTCGATCGGTCTATCCGATAGAGATGTGGTTTGCGCCTGTGCCGTGTTAACCGCGAGGGCTCCGGCGGTCAGCCCGGCCGCGCCAGCGACAACGTTACGGCGACTCAATTGTACAGTATGGTCTTCCATGACTTCCTCCCAGCAGTTGGCATTGCCACGTGAGCACCACGTCGGCCGTAAGTCAAATATCGCCATGTCAGTCGGGATTGCTCCCGAAAACAGCGTTGGCGTCCTAAGGATGTCCTGAACACATGACAAAGCGGTCGTTCCAACAATTGCCGCGTACTCGCGAAGGGAATTGAGAAGCTTC
>JAAEOR010000990.1 GCA_024222895.1 Hyphomicrobiales bacterium
TTCATGCGGGCAGAAACTTGACGATAATCGCGATTTGCTCTCCGGTAACTACCTGTCAAGGTCAGGGGCATAGGACGGTGGTGGCGGGGTTCGGGCGCGAAACGGCTGTCCAGGGGACGGGAATGGCAATGGAAAGACTTTTCTCGCTGCGGCGCGTGGCGCTGATCGGTGGTGCCGCCATCCTGCTCGCGGCATGCCAGGACGCCATGATTCCCAAGGAACTTCAGCCGGTATCCTACAAGCTCAACGGTGAGATGCAGCAGAACGGCATGAAGGAGACATCGCCGATCTTTGTGCGCATTTTCAAGGAAGAGTCCGAGCTGGAGATCTGGAAGCAGCGGCCCGACGGTCGCTATGCGCTTCTCAAGACCTATGATGTCTGCAAGTGGTCGGGGGTCCTTGGCCCCAAGCTCAAGGAAGGCGACCGCCAGGCGCCGGAAGGCTTTTATGTGGTCAAGCCCCACCAGATGAACCCAAAGTCCCAATACTACCTGTCGTTCAATATCGGCTTTCCCAATAACTTCGACCGAGCGCATGGCCGGACCGGCTCGCATCTGATGGTTCATGGCGCTTGTTCATCGTCGGGCTGCTACTCAATGACGGATCAGGATGCCGGCCAGATTTTTGCGCTGGCGCGCGATGCCTTCAAGGGCGGTCAGACCGCCTTCCAGATCCAGGCGTTTCCATTTCGCATGACGCCTGAGAACTTCGCCAGGCACCGTGGCGACCCGAATATGGAATTCTGGAAAATGCTGAAAGTCGGCCACGACCACTTCGAGGTAACCCGCAAGGTGCCGAAGGTCGACGTTTGCGACAAGCGCTACGTCTTCGACGCCGATGCCGGAAACGCCAGGTTCAGCCCCACGGGTGCCTGCCCGCGCTATAAGGTTCCCGATTCGATTGCTACAGCGGTGGCGCAGAAGCAGACGGCGGACGAAGCCAAAATGGCGTCGGCAGCGGCAGATCTGGATGCCGCGGCGGCGAGGCGGGCCTCTCAGGAGCAGAAGCTTGCAGCCGAGCGTGCGGCCGAAGCCGCTGAAGCTGCCGAGCGGGCTGCGCAACCTACCGTTGTGGACCGCCTGCTTGGCCGGAAAACGAACGCCGAACCCGAGCCGATACCGCAAGCTCAATCCCAGCCGGTTGAAGCCAAGACAGAGACCGCCAAGGCCCCGACGCCGCAATCCAAGCCAGCAACAGTGGTAACGGCCCCGTCCGCCGAAGAGCCGGAAACTGCCGTCGCGTCGATCGAGACTACCGAA
>JAAEOR010000991.1 GCA_024222895.1 Hyphomicrobiales bacterium
ACCGGAAAGGACCTGTCGAGTTCTGCCGCGGGATCGCGATTGCCGTCGTCGGCAACCATCTCCCGGGCTTCGTCGCCCAATGCATGTCGGCGGTCGACGAGACAGCGATCGAGCGATGGAATTGTGGTGGTTATGTCTTGCGGTGTCGCCTCGCCGCCGATCACCGCGCTCGTCCGGCGCAACGCTTTCACCACATGGCTGACAAGGTCGGTATCCGCCCGTTTCGGTGGCGCCGCCAGGATCTGTTCGACCAGTTGATGGGCGCCGCTGAGGCTTTCGACGAGATTGACGAGGCCAAGGTCATGCGCGGCCACTCGGGCGGGACGCAGCGGCGCGGCCGCCTTGGCGTGTGCGGTGGCCAGGGCCGCCGCGGCCCGTGTCATCGCCGCTGACTGCGCCTGTTCGTCACCGCGGTTCGACAAGATTTCGGCGAGGGCCGCCGCCGCGGTGGCGAGCGCGGTGCGCATTTCGGAGCGGCTATTCACCGGCCACAAGAGCACAGCGCCAGCTGCCGCGGCGACACCGCCGATGCTCCAGCCAAAGAATCGGTCGACGATGCCGATCGTTTCGAGTGGAATGAACACGGCAAAAGCAAAAGCGAGCGCGACCGATCCGACGAACGCCGATGCGGTTGGACTGAACACGCCGGCAAAGAGGACGGCGAAGACGATGGCGGCCATTGCGAGTCCGGCCAGGCCCGTCGTATCGGCGAGCAGGGAACCAGCGACGAGCGAGAGGCTGGAGGCAGCAAGGAGGCCGAGATAGGCGAAAGCCCGGCCGCGGATCGGCCCGCCGAAATCGGCAAAAACGAACGCGCAGAACGCGGACAGGAAGCCAAAAACACCGACGAGGGTCTGATCGAATCCCTGGTCGGCAATGAGGAGGATGAGGGGCGAGACGATGGCCGCACGCATCGCCTTGCGCAGATTGATCAAATCCGGGTCGTTGAAGTGCAACGATTTCAAGCTGGCGACCATTCCTTCTCCGATCTTGGCCGTTCGGATCGGCCACAAACCGCTCGAGTGACGTTCGCCTTGCCGGGCGGGATAGTCCAGTCCTGACTTGGCCGCCGGTAGCCAAGCTGCTACCGGCGCTCTCTCGCGGATCAGGCGGGAGGCGGTTGGTGGATGCGCCGGCATTTCTGCTCGCGTGTTCGGCGGATTTCCGGCAAACATCGCTCTCCTATCCAGATCTCGCGAAATCCCAGACAGTTTCCCAATGGTTCACCTAGTCGAAATCGTTCTTCCGGTCTTCGGTTTGATCGCCATCGGCTATGTTGTCGCCTGGTCGCGGCTTCTTGGTCGCGCCTCCGGCGAGGCGCTCGCCGATTTTGTTTTCGTCGTCGCCATCCCGGTGTTCATCTTCCGCGTTATGGCGACGGCCACCTTCGGCGACGCACCGTGGCTGATCTGGCTGCCCTACTATTCGGTTTTTGCAATCATGTGGGTCCTGGGCGACTGGGCCATCCGCTACCTCTTCGGCCGCGACGCCCGCGCCGGGCTGGTGGCCGGCGTTTCGGCGGCCTATGGCAATGTGGCCCTGGTCGGGATTCCATTGGCGACGACCGCCTATGGTGATCAGGGTGCTGTTGCGATTACGCTGATCATCGCCGTCCACATTCCGGTGATGATGACGGTGAGCAGTGTGCTCATCGGCCGGGCTGAACGAATCGACCGTGTCTCCGACGGCCCGACCAGCGCAGCAGCGCTGATCCGATCACTTGCCCGAAACCTGGCCACGAACCCGATCATCATCGGCCTCGTCCTTGGGCTGGCCTGGCATTTCCTCCAACTGCCGCTGGCCGGGCTCGGGCGCACGCTGGTCGACCAACTCGCCGACCTGGCTCCACCGCTGGCGCTGTTTGCCCTTGGAATGTCGCTTCGGCGCTACGGCATCCGCCGCAATGTTCCTTCCGGCCTGGTGATCAGCGGCTTGAAGCTGCTGCTCATGCCAATTCTGGTGCTTCTGCTGGTCCGCTACGTCGTGCCGATGCCGCCGGTCTGGGCCAAGGTCGCGGTCATCGCCGCCGCTTGTCCGACAGGGATCAACGCCTATCTGATCGCCGCCCGGTTCAGAACCGGCGAGGCGCTGGCGTCGAACGCGATCACCTTGTCGACCGGTTTGGCGGTGCTAAGCGCCGCCGTGTGGTTGACGATCGTCGAATGGATTTAGCTCGAGCGTTTTCAGGAAAAGTGTTTTCGCTTTTCCGCCCGGAAAGAGCGAGGAAGAAAAGGCAACGAGCAGCGATCCGAGTCCGTTCGATCGGATCGGAATCTAGCGGCGACCCTTGCCGGAGGAGCCGAGGCCGACCATTGCACGGATGTCTTCAGGTGTTGCGCCGGCCTTGCGAAGGGCGCGCAGGCTTGTGTCGCGATTCGATTTCGAGAGTTTTCGTCCCGTTGCGTCGGTAATAAGCCGATGGTGATGATAGATCGGCGTCGGCAGGCCGAGCAGCCTCTGCAGGAGGACCTGCGCAGCGGTTGCGTGGAACAGGTCGTGACCGCGAACGACGTGGGTAACACCCTGGGCGGCATCGTCGGTGACAACGGCCAGATGGTAGCTGGTTGCCACGTCCTTTCGGCTGACGATGAAGTCACCCCACATCTCAGGGCGGGCTGTGATGACCCCGTGCTCGCCCGCCGGGCCTTCGCCCATCTCCCGCCAGGAGAGGGCCCCGGCAAATTCCATCGCCCCGGCCGTGTCGATGCGGAGCGCGTTGGGGATACCGGCCGCGATCCGTTCGTCCGCCTCTTCCGGTTTGAGCCGGCGGTCGACCGGCGGATAATGCGGCACGCCCTCGGGATCCCGCGGCCATTCCGGTTTTGCCGTTGCCCTGGCGATTTCACCGCGGGTCATGAATGCGGGATAGACCAGGTTGGCGGCGCGCAAGCGGTCCAACGCGGCTCCGTACGCCGCCATGTGCTCGGACTGGCGGCGCACCGGCGTTTCCCAGGTAACCCCCAGCCACGCCAGGTCCTCGATAATTGCCGCCTCAAATTCCGGCCGGCTGCGGTTCCGGTCAATGTCTTCGATGCGCAGCAGGAACCGGCCGCCTGCCTTCCGGCAAAGCGCGAAGTCACGCAACGCGGCGTAGGCGTGGCCGAGGTGCAGTTCACCATTGGGGCTGGGGGCAAAGCGAAAAACGGGTTGCATCGGCGAGGCTTGGCATGAACGGTCTTGCCGGGTGACTTAGCAGCAGCGAACCATGCGACAAAGTCCGCCACCAGATAGGGACGGCAATGATGCGGGTGATCGCCACCGACGACGACGTTGCCGAGGGACTGGTCTTTCTGGCCCGCCATGACGGTCGGCTGAAAAAAGTCATCGAGGCGGCCGGCCCGATACCGCTGCGACGCGGGCCAGATGGCCTGGCTGGTCTGGCACGAATTGTTGTGGGCCAGCAGGTATCGGTGGCTAGCGCGGCTGCGATCTGGGCGCGGTTCGAAGAATTCTTTGCGAATATCGACTCTGACGCCCTACGAACCGCCACCGACGATGACTTTCGGGCGATTGGGCTTTCGGCGCCCAAGATTCGGACAATGCGAGCGGTTGCGACTGCCTGTCGCGATGGGTTTGATTTCGACCGATTGGCGACGCTTCCAGCTGCGGACGCGCATGAATCCCTCCTGGCCATCAAGGGGATCGGCCCATGGACGGCCGACATCTACCTCCTCTTCTGCCTTGGCCACCCCGATGTCTTCCCGGCGGGGGACCTGGCCTTGCGGAACGCGGTGGCTGATGCGTTTTGCCATGGTGAGCCAATTCCGATCGCAGACCTTCGGGTCATGGCGGAAAAATGGTCGCCCTGGCGGGGGGTCGCCGCGCGGCTGTTCTGGGCTTACTATCGCGTCGTCAGACAACGAGCCGCGGTGCCGGTGTAGATGCTCGATGGACCACGCATTCCGCCCGCAGGCGGCAAACCGGCGAGGCGGCTCGTCGTCCTGCTGCACGGCTACGGCGCTGACGGTAACGACCTGATCGATATCGGCCGCTTCTGGGCGCCGCAGATGCCTGAAACCGCCTTTGTGGCGCCGAACGCGCCGGAACCCTGTCCCGACAACCCGATGGGGCGGCAATGGTTTCCGCTGACGGTCATCGACCTGCAACTGATCGACCAGGGTGTCCAGCAGGCGGCGCCGATGCTCGATGCGTATCTGGACGCCGAGTTGGCCGGCCACGGCCTCGCCGGCGCTGACCTTGCCCTGGTCGGCTTCAGCCAGGGGACCATGATGGCGCTTGAGGTGGGACTGCGGCGCCCGGTGCCGCCGGCCGGAATCATCGGCTATTCCGGCTTGCTCGCCGGACCTGAACGTCTTGATAAAGCGTCAAGCGGCAAGCCGCCGATTCTCCTCATCCATGGTGAAGCCGATCCGCTGGTTCCGGTGATGGCGCTTCATGCCGCCGTGCCGGTTCTCGGTGCTGCCGGCCTACCGGTCGAATGGCATGTATCGCCGGGCCTGGAGCACGGGATCGATGCGCGCGGGCTGGAGTCAGGGGCAGATTTTCTCCGCCGGGTGCTGGGGTAACAATCGGGACCGCCGGGTTACGACCGGGTATCATCGCGGCCGAATCCGAAATCGGAGACCATGATGGCCGCTTCGCCTGAGGACCTTTCCCGCTACCGTGCCAACCTTCAGGGCGAGGTCGATGGCGCTGCTCTCTATTCGGCGCTGGCTGAAGCGGAGTCTGACCCCAAGGTCGCCGAGGTGTACCGGCGGCTTGCGGCGGTAGAGGAGAAGCACGCCTTCTTCTGGCAACAGCAGCTTCATAAAGCGGGTGCGGACTACCACAGCGCTCGGCCGGGGTTTCGCGCCCGGGCTCTTGCCTGGCTGGCGCGGCGCTTTGGCGCCACGACGATGCTCCCGGCTGTCGCCGCGGCCGAGGCCCATGATCATGCGGTCTACAGGGACCAACCGGAAGCGGTCGCCGCCGGTCTGCCCACCGACGAGAAGTCGCATGCGCGGGTCATCCGGGTCGCCATGGCCGGCAGTGGCGGTCTGGCCGGCCCCGAGATCGCCAAACTGGAGGGCCGGCACAGATCCGGCAGCGGCAACGCATTGCGCGCCGCCGTGCTCGGCGCCAATGACGGACTGGTTTCCAACACCAGCCTGGTCATGGGGGTTGCCGGCGCTGCCGCGGCCGAACAGACAATCCTGCTTGCCGGTCTCGCCGGATTGATTGCCGGCGCGTGCTCGATGGCCATGGGCGAGTGGCTGTCGGTCAACAGCGCCCGCGAGCTGGCCGAGCGTCAGATCGCCATGGAGCGCGATGAGCTCGAGCAGTTTCCCGAGCAGGAGCGGGAGGAACTGATTCTCATCTACCAGTCGAAAGGGCTGTCGGAGACCGAAGCCACTTCCGTGGCCGACCGGCTTTTTGCCAAGGATGGAGCGGCGATCGATACGATGGCCCGGGAAGAGCTGGGGATCGATCCCAAGGAACTCGGTGGTTCAGCCTGGGTCGCCGGCGCGTCATCCTTCATGCTGTTCTCGATCGGTGCGATCTTTCCGGTGGCGCCGTTCTTCTTTCTGACCGGCACCATGGCGATCATGACCAGTCTGGCGCTGAGCGGGCTGGCTCTGATCATGATCGGCGTCGGGACGTCGCTGTTCACCGGACGTGGCGTCGTCTTTTCCGCCGTCAGGCAGCTGCTGATCGGCTATGCAGCGGCGGGAATCACCTATGGCGTCGGCGTGCTGGTTGGTGTGTCGCTGAATTGACGAGAAGGACTCCCCCAATGCGCGTACTTGTTTGCGGCGCGGGCGTGATCGGCGCCGCCATCGCCTATTTCCTCACCCGACGCAATATCGCGACGACCGTGATCGAGCGCACCGGCGTCGCGTGCGCGGCGTCCGGTAAATCGGGCGGGTTTCTGGCCCTCGACTGGTGCGACGGAAGTCCGGTCGAGCCGCTCGCCCGACGAAGCTTCGCCTTGCACGCGGTGTTGGCCGAGGAGATCGATATCGACTATGGCTACCGGCGCATGGCCACCTATAGCGGCTTCCTCGATACGGGAGAGCCGGATGGCGGCGCCAACCCCTATGCCGTTGCCTGGGTGTCGGATGGTCTGAACCTGAACCGCCGGCTGGGCACGCCGGACACCACCGCCCAGCTTGATCCGGCGCGATTCACCGGGGCGCTGATGCAGGCAGCGCAGGACGGCGGCGCGGATCTGGTCGAAGGCACGGTCACCGAACTGGTGCGCGGCGATGACGATACCGGCGTGATCGGCGTGATGGTCGATGAAAACGTGCTTGCCGGCGATGCGGTGGTGATTGCCATGGGGCCATGGTCGATCCTCGCGGCGGCGTGGCTGCCGATGCCGGCAGTGTTCGGCCTCAAGGGCCACAGCGTCGTTTATGACACCGGAACAATGCTGCCGGCGGATGCGTTGTTCGTCGACGTCCGGGAACAAAGCGGTATCGTGTCGTCGCCGGAAGTGTTCCCGCGGCCCGACGGGACCACCTATGTCTGCGGCGTGTCGAGCGAGGAGCCGCTGCCGGTCGATCCCGCCGCA
>JAAEOR010000992.1 GCA_024222895.1 Hyphomicrobiales bacterium
ATCGGCCTGAGCGGAATGGGTCTCGACGTGCCGTTGTGGGCAACGACCGTGCTATTCAGCCCCACCGGTGAACGCCCCACCCGGCTCGTGGCCGAGGGCCAGGCGTTGTCCTGGCGACGATCGTGAGCGTCCGGTCGATAACCGCCGGAGCCGGTGGGGGACAAAGGGGAGGGGGAATGATAGGGGCGACCCCCGGCCATTCCGCCCCCGCCGCCGGGTGGTTTGCCGTTGATTATGGCCCCGTAGTCAACATAGCCCGGCCCACCGTCGTCACGCTCACCCGGGTCGATCAGCAGCCAGTTGGCGGCGATGAAAGCCCGCTTGATATAGCCCAGGCTGGTGGCGTTCTCCAGCTCGTTAACGCTGCCGATGAAGCCGGGGAGGGTATGCGGGTCACGGTCGCCCTTGACCACATCAACTACAGTTTGAGGCGAGACCTCCCGATCAAAGTAATGCTCCCGGTAGGGCAAGCTAAAGCTACGAATGTGGGTCAAGGTTTTTGTTGTATCCCAGATCTCAATCGTCACCGTCTGGCTGTGCCAGGTCCGGCCCGATATGAAGAAGTAGGTGCCGTCAGCCTTCACTAACCGGCTGCCGATGAGCCAGCGCAGGGATCGTGCGGCGCGAGGGGTGAACGGACTTTGGCGCAGGATGACCCCCCGATACTGGCCAAGGGCTTCGCCCCGAACCAGCAGCCGCGTGCCAAAGGTGACGGTCGCCCCGGTCACTTGCTCCAAGGCGTGGACGGCCATAATGGCCCCCAGAATACTGGTCAGCCTGGGCCAGCCGTTGCCGCCCAAACCATTGATGCCGAAGAAAGCGGCGGTGATATCGGCCAGCCGTTTGGGGATGTCTTCGGGGCGGGAGAGGTCGCGGTAGGTACTCCAACTGCCGAGGGTGTTCAAATAGCGGTTGACCTGGCCCAGCAGGCCGTTGCGCTGGACGATCTTCCGGTGGTGAGGCGAATAAGTCATCGTTCATCCTCCTTGAAAACATTTTGGGTTTTAGATACTTCAACTACCAACGCAATGCGTTGGACGCTCAGTACGGGTTTTGGATTGCCTACTGTAAATCTTAAAAATCACCCCCGCCCCCCTGCACCCCCGCTCCTCTGCTGTCGGGTTTCATAGGGTGCGGGTGAAGGAAGCCTCACTTCATAGGTGGCTCCTTGCCGGGCAGTGGGGTTAAGGGCAACTGGGTAACCGGGAGCGGCTGCTGACCGTTTTGACGGTCCGTCCGGGCCGATTTGGAGCGGAGCGGTTCGATCAGGTAGGTCTGGTTGATGGCTTGTTGCAGTCGGGTCTCTTCGGGTGTGGGCAGGCCAGGCTCGCCGCTTTGGTAGAGAGCCACCGCTTC
Source organism: Hyphomicrobiales bacterium (assembly GCA_024222895.1). Lineage (GTDB taxonomy): Bacteria > Pseudomonadota > Alphaproteobacteria > Rhizobiales > Kaistiaceae > Bauldia. The sequence goes on from JAAEOR010000992.1 coordinate 1,357, forward strand.
GGCCCAAACCTGATGGGGGTCGATCTGCCGGGCATAGCGCCAGTCGATGGCGGTCAGCCGGCAGACCAGAAAGCGGCGATTGCCGGTCGGGTCGGTCAAGAAACCGGCCTCGTTGTTGATGGTGCCGATCAGGCTGGCCAGGGCCGGTTTGACCGTGTCGTAGCGGCCGTAGGGTTTGCGGACGGTCACTTTGCGAACGGTTATCAGGTGCTTGAGAGCGTCTCGATCTGATCGCTTCGTGATCCGCCCGACCTC
>JAAEOR010000993.1 GCA_024222895.1 Hyphomicrobiales bacterium
ATCCCAAGCCCGGGCACGGGCGATCTGGATCGCCGCCCAGCGGCTCGACGAGGTTGCGCCGTTCGGCAGCGGTCCGCAGGCCGTTGCCCGTGCCGTCGCGCAATTGGGCTATGTGCAGATCGATACGATCAATGTCATCGAGCGCTGCCACCACCACATTCTGTTCAACCGGATTCCGAGTTATGAGCGCGGCGACCTGACAGACGCCCAGTCGGAAGCCAAAACGGTGTTCGAGTACTGGACCCACGCATTGAGCTATGTCCCGGTCCGTGACTTCCGTTTCTTCGTTGCCGACATGAAGGCGCACCGGCAATCGACGACCGGCTGGTCAGCGGGGGTCGAACCGAAGGATCTGCGCCGGATGTTGCGGCGGGTACGTGAGAATGGACCGCTGACCATCTCCGACATCAAGGATGATCTGATGGTCGACAAGGACCATCCCTGGGCGTCGCGCAAACCGTCCAAGCGGGCATTGCAGGCCGGCTTCTACAACGGCCAACTGATGATCGGCCGTCGCGACGGAATGCTGAAGACCTACGAACTCACCGAACGCCACTTCGGCTGGGATCGGCTGCCCAAGCCGGCAACAGTCAATCAGATTCACCGATACCTTCTCGACCGGGCGCTCCGGGCGCAGGGCATTGTCAGCCTCGACTCGATTTGCCATCTCAACGCCCCTGCCAAGGCCGCGGTCAAGGCGCTGATCGACAAGGAGGTGCGCGCCGGGCGATTGAACCCCGTAACCATCGGCGAGACCGACCTCGCCTATTGGGCCCGCCCCGAGACACTGGACCAGGAGATCCCGACGCCGGCCCTCACCCACATCCTGTCGCCGTTCGATCCCCTGATCATTCAGCGCAAGCGGACCGCCGCGTTCTTCGGCTATGACCATCTCTTCGAGGCCTATGTGCCCCGGGCGAAGCGCAAGCTCGGCTATTTCACCCTTCCGGTTCTCGCCGGCGACGAGATCGTTGCCGCCCTGGATCTCAAGGCCGATCGCGAAGCTGAGGAACTCCTGGTTCAGGCATGGCACTGGGTCGGCCCGGGTAGCGCGAGGGCGCACAAGGCGACGGTGGAAGATGCGCTCGATCGTTTCGCCCGCTTCCAGTTTCCCGGCCGGACCTGATCACATCGACCGCCTTTTCCGCGGTCTCAGAGAGAGCGGGTCCCGTACAGGCGCAGAAAGGCGGCCGTCGCCCGGACGGCGCGGCCGTCGATCTCGGTATCTTCCGGAACGGGGAGCAGGCCGAGAAGCCGCCTCACCTGCAGGTCCGCCAGGACAAGGCCGAGGAAATCCTGTGCGGCATCTGCCGGCGCGTTGATCGCCAGGGCGCCGCGTGCTGCGTGCCTGTCGAGAAACGCGACGAACGCAGGAAGGGTCGCGTCGCGACCGGTGCTCGCCAGCAGCCTGGACAGAGACGGGTCGGTCGGCGCTTCCGAAATGGCCGCGCGATTGATGGCGACGGCGCTGTCGCCGAGCAGGAGCTCGAGCAGCGCACGGCCGAAATCCGCCAGCGCCGTTTCCAGCGGCGCATCGTCTGTCAGGTGACGCGCGAGAACGGCCTGCACGTTTCGGGCGTTGCGCGCGATGATCGCTTCGAACAGCCCGCTCTTGTCGCCGAACCAGGCATAAAGGGTCTCCTTTGAAGCACGGGCGCGCCGCGCGACCGCAAGCATACTGGCGTCGCGATACCCCTTCTCTGCCAGAACCTCGACGGCGATATCCATGATTTCGTCGCGACGCTGGTTCCGAGATGACTCTCTCATGACGTGAAAGATCCGATGCAAACTCGCTTGACACAAACCGTACTCATAGGTACGGTTAGTGTCAAGCGTACCGGTCGGTACGGATAGCGGAGATCAGTCAGTGACAAACGATGAATCCATCAAGCCTGAACCAACCGCCGCCAACGCGGCAATTGTTGTTCTTCTCGTGTTGACCGGCGTCATGCTGGCATCGCTGTTTTCGAGGACGCCGCCGCATCCACCGATTGCGATTGC
>JAAEOR010000994.1 GCA_024222895.1 Hyphomicrobiales bacterium
GGCTTCGCGGTGATAGGCGAGGTATCCGCACTGGGGTGGGGCGAAGGCGTCGGTGCGCCAAACCGCCGGCGCTTCATCAAAGCCAAACCGCTCGCGGGTGAGCTCTTGGAAGCCGAGGCGGTTGAGGTCGTGACGGTCGACCCGGGGCGAGACCAGGACGTCGCCTTCGTCTTCGAAGCTGATGAAACCGCGATCGAACAGCAGGTCGGCGTCGGGTGTGAGCAACAGCCCGTTCATCCCGTCGAGCCGCTCGTGCGCCGAGGCACAAAGCCGCCATGGCTTGATGTGGCTGGCGATCAACAGCGATGGATTGCTGATCTCGGTCAACCGGCAGCGCCGTTCGATCGCCTCGACATTCGCCCGGAACTTTCCCTGGCCGCGCCGGGCCTGGATGACGCTTTCCCTCGTGGTGTCCGCCAGGTCGGGATCGGCGCGGATCCGCTGTTCGGCCAAATCATCGAGGCGCTCGGCGATGGCCTGGTCGTCGAGACTGTTGGCCCCACCATGGGCAAGGCGGGCACGGTCGAAGTCCGTTTTCGCGACCACGATGTCGAACACCGCGTCTGGAATGGCGGCGAGATAGGCACCCTGGTTGCCGTGACCCGTAGCCGGGTTGATCGGCGAGTAGCGTTTGGGCAGGTGTCGCCGCAATCGCTCGATCAGCAGCTTCGGCCGGACGGGCGGATCGAGCGGCGTCCAGAACACCGGCAGCAGCCATCCCTCGTCGCGCCAGTTGGCGCCAGCCACCCCGAACTCCTCCGGCTTGGATGCCGTGATAGCGAAAGCCGCGACACGCCCGACGAACGCGATCTTCTGATTGGCATAGGAGAGAACGATGTCGCCCGGTTCGGCGGCGCGCATGTTGTCGTAGAAGATATTGCGGGCGCCGTCGCGCCGGGTCTTGGGCGACCAGAGATAATGCCCGTCGATCTCCTGACGGACGGTCTGTTTGTGGTTCACCCACCAGTAGCGCGACATGCGGTAGGAACGCTCTCACCCCGAACGGGATGAGTATAACTGGTGCGGTCGGCCTGTCCGTGGGTTTTGCAAGGGGCTATCGGTGGAGTGCTGCCGTCTTTTGCCGTAGCGCCGTCCGTTTGTGCAGCGATAGCATATCTATTATTGATGCATTGAATCCTAATAATATAAATATTATCCTACGCGAGGAGAATGATAGTATATAGGTTATCCTAGTGTCCACCCAGGAACGGGCATCAGCCCGGCGAAACCTCGACAAACGCCTGAATTCACTGCGGAACAAGGACCAGTTGGCAAGGCCTCCCCGCGGTTGGATCAGGGCGATCCGCGAAGCGCTGGGGATGACGACGGCGCAGCTCGGGCAAAGGATCGGCGTCAGCCAGCCGCGTGCCGTGGCGATCGAGCAGGCGGAGAAGACCGGAGCCATCACGCTCGACTCGTTGGAGCGCGCGGCGCGGGCGCTCGATTGCGACCTGGTCTATGCGCTGGTTCCCCGCAAGCCGCTTGAAGAGCTCACGCAAGACCGCGCCCTGGCGCTTGCCAGGCGCCGACTGGCGCGCACGCGGCACACCATGGCGCTGGAAGACCAGAGCGTGGCGGCCGAAGACGAAGGCGAACAGGTCAAGCGCCTGGCGCGCGATCTGCTGGAGAAGCCCGGCTCCGCTCTGTGGAAGGACGAATGACCGGGTCAGATCAACCGGATGATGCGGCAACGCCGCTTAGCGGCGAAGAGCGGGATGGTCTGATCCCGTCTTACATCACGCTGCGCAGCGAACTGAACGAAGCCGAGCAGGCCAACATCCTCGAAGCGGAAACCTGGGCCTTTTCCCGTGAGCGCGATGTCTTGAATGAGAGATTGCTGAACGATCTGCACAAGCGGATGTTCGGGCGGGTCTGGAAATGGGCCGGGTCGTACCGTCACACCGGCAGGAACATCGGTGTCGATGCTTCCATGATTCCACAGGCGATGCTGCAGCTACTCGATGACTGTCGCTACTGGATCAAGCAGGGCGTTTATGCGCCCGATGAAATCGCCGCGCGCTTTCATCATCGGCTGGTGGCGATCCATGCCTACCCTAACGGCAATGGTCGCCATGGCCGCCTTGCCGCCGACCTGCTGCTGACGGCGATGGGCCAACCGCCCTTCACCTGGGGCAGCGAGAGCCTGACCGATGCCGGTGAAACCCGCCGGCGCTACATCGCTGCCCTGCGCGCCGCCGACGACCACGACATCGGCCCGCTCATGGACTTCGTGCGCACGTGAAGGTGTGGACGGGGCAACTTGAACCGAGATTCGAAACGACGTGGCAGACAATCGATCGCCATAGTTATGATCGTCCGTATGCGCACTCGCAATGTCATCA
>JAAEOR010000995.1 GCA_024222895.1 Hyphomicrobiales bacterium
GAAAATCAGCCTTGCCTTCTTCGGGCTCCCACAAGCCAAAGTCTATTTCAGCCGCCTTGTTCCCCATGCGGTCGGCCGGCTTTCGGAAGAAGAGAAGACCTTCATTCCGGAAATGGAGCGTCACAAGGTCACCTGGATTGCGCGTATGCACATTGCGATCTATGCGGTCGTCATCATCCTGGCGATCGCCACCGGGAGCATTCTGCCACTCATGTATGTCGGGCTCCCGTCCCTGTACGGTGCCTGGCTCTATGTTCTCACCGGACTCACACAGCATGCCGGGCTCGTCGAGGATGTCCTTGACCATCGGCTAAACTGCCGCACGGTCTATATGAATCCGCTTGTTCGATTCTCATACTGGAACATGAATTACCACATCGAACACCACATGTTCCCGATGATCCCGTATCACAATCTTCCCGCCCTCCACGAGGAGATAAGGGCGGACACCCCAACGCCCTATGGTGGCTTTTGGGAGGCTTACAAGGAGATCATCCCTACCCTGATCCGACAGGTCAAAGAGCCCACTTATTACGCCAAGCGGGAACTGCCACCGACTGCCAGGTCGTTTTCGCCGCCGACAGCCGTGCCGGCAGCGGCAGCGGAGTAAACCAAACCACGGTCTTGCGCGGCTCGTGTCCGCCGCGGCGGCCTAATCGGTGAAGAACACCTGCTCCATGCGCGCCCACCATTCTCCCTCACCGCGGCTTTCAAGTGGCTGCTGGAGCGGCCCGCAGATGTCCCACCAGCGCTGTGTATCCTCGGACGCCACCATCTTTGCCATATCGCCGGCAAAGTCGGCGCCATGATATTCCCAATAGGCGAAGAGCAGGTTCTCGGGCTCTTTCAGAAAGATCGAGTAGTTTCGAATGTTGCAGTCGGAGATGACTTTGAGGACCGAAGGCCAGACATCGCTGTGCAGGCGTTTGTACTCGGCCACAGTCCCTGGCTTGAGGGTGAGAACCTGACCCATGCGTTCCATCGCTGAAATCTCCGTTCGCTGTTGTTTGCGCCAAATTCGGCCGACGGCCGCTCCAGGCTGTTTTCTAGCCGACCCGATCGGTTCTGTCGCGAAATCTCGGCACAATGCCGTCTGAACGCGCCATGGCCATCGTCGGCGCCGGACACGCCGGAGGGCGCGCGGCATCAGCACTGCGCGATGCCGGTTGGTCAGGTCCGGTTACACTCATCGGCGCCGAGGTGCACACGCCCCATGAGCGCCCACCCCTGTCCAAAGAGGTGCTGAGAGGAGCCAAGACCGGCGGGGACTGCGCTCTGTATCCGGATGATTTCTATCGCGATCGCGATATCAATCTCATGACTGGTACAACCGTATCCAACATCCGACGATCGACCCGGGAGATCGAGCTGAGCAACGAGCGGCTCGTCCCGTTCGAGAAACTCCTGCTTGCAACCGGCGCCGAACCGCGGCGACTCGATGTGCCCGGGGCCGACCTCGACGGCGTGCATGTATTGCGGACAATCGACCAGTCCCGGGAGCTTGCGGCACGTCTGACACCGGGTGCACGCCTGACTATCGTCGGCGGCGGGCTGATCGGGCTCGAGGTTGCAGCCAGCGCCATGCAACTCGGCTGTTCAGTATCGGTTGTCGAGGTCGACGAGCGTGTCCTTGCCCGCGTCGCGCCGGCGGCGATCGCCGAGTACGTGGCCAAGCGACATCAGGACGCCGGTGTCGCCTTTCACCTGAATCGAACGGTCACCGCGATCGCCGGGGAGCAGACGGTCTCCGCGGTTCACCTGGACGATGGTACCAGTATCGAGACCGATGCCGTGCTGATCAGTATCGGCGTGACACCACGCGTTGACCTTGCCCAGCGAGCTGATCTGGCGGTTGCGAACGGAATCGCTACCGATGCGACCCTGCGCACCGAAGATCCAAACATCTTTGCGGCCGGGGATGCCTGCGTCTTCATGCACCCGTTGTTCGGCTTCCCGATTCGGCTTGAAAGCTGGAAAAACGCTGAGGATCAGGGTCCGCTGGCCGCCCGCAACATGCTCGGTGCCGACGAGCGATACCCCTCCGTGCCGTGGATGTGGTCGGACCAGTTTGACTTCACCATTCAAGTCGCCGGCCTGCCCGGCCAGGCAAAAACGATCGTCAAGCGTCAACTCGATTCCGATGCCATTGCAGTCTTCGATCTCGCCGGCGACGGCCAACTCATCGCGGTCAGCGCCGTCGGGCCTGTTGGTGCGGTGGCGCGCACCGTCCGCCTCGGCCAAATGATGATCGAACGTCGGAGCTACCCCGATCCGGAAGCGCTGGCCAGCCCATCGACAAACCTCAAGGCGCTCATGCGACAACAGGCGGCCTGAACAAGAAGAAGGATTGAAGGAAATGCAGAAGCTTCTCGTTTTCCAGGCCTTGTGGGCGATGGAGCGTCGCCATAGCGACGGTGTCGAGCGCGATCTGGAAGAGAATATCCGAATGATCGCCGAAGCCGGGTTTGACGGGATCAGCGGCGACTGGCGGGACCGGGAGAAGGTCAAGCGCATGTCGGCCCTGATCAAATCGAGCGGCCTGACCGCCGAGGGCCAGTGTTTTCCGGAGACTGTGGATGACCTGAAGCCGGCGCTCGAAAACGCAACCGAGTTCGGACTCCATCATCTCGACATCCAGCCGGATGTGCGGCCGCGCCGGATCCAGGAGTGCATCCCCCTGCTCGAGGGCTGGCGGCGGCTCTCCGAGGAAGTCGATTTCCCGGTCTACATCGAGACCCACCGGGATCGAATGACAACGGACCTCTA
>JAAEOR010000996.1 GCA_024222895.1 Hyphomicrobiales bacterium
AGGCACTTGCCGCGGAGGTGAGCAGACCAGCGGGTTGACTATAGCAGTCCGCTTTTGGCCAGAATCGGAGAGGGCGATTGAGGTGCGCCTTCGAACTGTTCGCGCGACGGTTCAACGGCGCTCCTCCCCCGATTTCGGCTAACGCATGCACACATCTCCGAGCCTTCTTGGATAAGCGAGCCTTTCAGGGGCCTCCGAACAACGGTGCAACGGCGATCCTCCCCCGCGCTTTGCGGGGGAGGTGGCAGCCGAATGGCTGGCGGAGGGGGCGTTGGGACGCCGACCGTGAAACCACGGGGCAATCGCCGTGCGTGCGGTCCGGACAGTTTCAGACCTTCGTTTTCTTGCTGGTGACTGTTTCTCTGTGATGCACTGCGCCTTGATGGTGATCGCCGTCGCCTGGTGCAAGTGCCCCCTCCGCCATGCACTCGAACTCGGCTGTTGCCGAGTTCGTTACTCATCGTGCCAAAGTCGGGTAAACCCGACTTTGGTGCATGCCACCTCCCCCGCAAAACGCGGGGGAGGATCGCTGCTGCGCCCTGTGCGGAACCCTCCAAAGACCCGCCTTATCTAGACAAAAGCCGCCTACTTCCGAGCCATTCTCCCTGGACCCAAGGTCAGAGATGTGTGCATGCCCTAGCCGAAATCGGGGGAGGAGCGCCGTTGAACCGTCGCGCGAACAGTTCGAAGGCGCACCTCAATCGCCCTCTCCGATTCTGGCCAAAAGCGGACTGCTATAGTCAACCCGCTGGTCTGCTCACCTCCGCGGCAAGTGCCT
>JAAEOR010000997.1 GCA_024222895.1 Hyphomicrobiales bacterium
CCATCGCGTGGGCCGTTTTCGATGGCAATGATACCTCCGCGTCCGTGACGAGCACGATCACGGTGGCGGCAACAAACGATGCGCCGGTGGTGGCGGGTGCCGGCGGCACGCTGGGCTATACCGAGGGCGATGGGGCGCAGATAATCGATGCGACGCTGACGATTACCGATGTCGACGATAGCGACATCGCCTCGGCCACGGTGACGATCAGCGCTGGTTTTGTAAGCTCGGAAGACGTGCTGGCCTTTACCGACGGTGGTGGTATCACGGGCAGTTACGACTCGGGTACCGGGGTCTTGACCTTAAGTGGCACGGCCACGCTGGCCGCCTACGAGGCGGCACTTGAAAGCATCACCTACGAGAACACCAATAGCGACGATCCGAACACCGGCAACCGCACCATCGCGTGGGCCGTTTTCGATGGCAATGATACCTCCGCGTCCGTGACGAGCACGATCACGGTGGCGGCAACAAACGATGCGCCGGTGGTGGCGGGTGCCGGCGGCACGCTGGGCTATACCGAGGGCGATGGGGCGCAGA
>JAAEOR010000998.1 GCA_024222895.1 Hyphomicrobiales bacterium
ACCGACCGCGCGTCAGCCGCCCGCCATTGCCGAAATGAGGTGCACCTCGCTGTCAGACGGAATCGGCTGCACCCAGGCGTCGTGATAGACCTCGCCGTCGATAGCGACCGTCAGGCCGCTCTCCAGGCGCGGCTTGAGGGCCGGGTAGCGATCGCCAAGAACATCGATGAGCCGCCTAACATTGGCCACGTCGAGCTCGAACTGGTCGACGCCGCCGGCGAGGTCCTTCAGGGGGCCGGTGAGGAAGACGGTGGACAAGGTCAATCCCCACCCGCGGCTTTCAACTCGGCCAACACATGGGGTGGCGACATCGGCAGATGTGTCAGCCGGTGTCCGACCGCCCGCGAAACCGCGTTGGCGATGGCTCCCAGCGGCGGAATGATCGGCGTTTCGCCGACGCCACGCACACCATAGGGATGGCGCTCGTTCGGCACCTCGACGATCACCGTGTCGATCATCGGGACATCGGACGCCACCGGCATGCGGTAGTCGAGGAAGCCGGTGTTCTGCAGCCTGCCGTCCTCGCCATAGACATACTCCTCGTTCAGCGCCCAACCGATGCCCTGCACCGCGCCGCCTTGAAATTGCCCTTCGACATGACCCGGGTGGACGGCGCGCCCCGCGTCCTGCACGACCGTATAGCGCGTGACATCGACGCGTCCGGTTTCCCGATCGAGCTCCACGTCGACGATATGGGTGCCGAAACTGGCGCCCGGACCCTGGGCGTTGATGTGGGCATGTCCGGCGATGGGACCACCGGTCTTGCCGGCATTGCGCGCAATTTCGGCCACTGACAGTGGTGCGAACTTGCCGGCGTTGTCGCCGGCCGGACGTGCGTGACCGTCTTCCCAGGTCACCGCGTCCTCTGGGATTCCCCAAATAATCGCGGCCCGGAGGCACATTTCCTTCACGGCGTCGCGCGAGGCTTTCACAATCGCCATGCCGCTGGAGTAGGTCACGCGGCTGCCACCGGTCATGGCATTGAACCCCAGCGAGCCGGTGTCGCCGATGATCGGTCGAATGCTCTCGTAGTCGACGCCGAGTTCCTCCGCCGCCATGAGACATATGGAGGCGCGTGAACCGCCAATATCAGGCGTGCCGACCATCAGCGTGGCGGTCCCGTCCTCATTGATGTTGACTGCAGCACTGGTCTCTCCGGCAAAGTTTGGCCAGTAGCCAGTCGCCACGCCGCGGGCCTGATTAGGTCCGAGAGGCGCACTGTAGTGTGGATGCGCCCTGGCGGCCTCCAGCGTCTCGACACAGCCGATCCGGCCGAACTTCGGCCCGTAGGCGGTGCGCGTCCCCTCCTTGGCTGCGTTCTTGAGCCGCAGTTCCAGCGGATCCATGTCCAGCTTCTCCGCGATCTCGTCGAGCAGAGCTTCCACGGGATATTCCGAATTCGGTGCACCGGGCGCCCGGTAGGCCGCCACCTTGGGCCGGTTCAGAACAACGTCATAGGCAACGGCCCTGACGTCGGCGATATCATATGGAGCGAAGGCGCAACGTGCCGCCGGCTCGATAATCGCACCGGGAAACGCGCCGGCCTCAAGGTGGAACACGCCGTCGGCCGCGACGATCGTTCCGTCATTCATCACACCGATCTTGACCCATGCCTTCGTTCCCGACGTCGGTCCGGTGGCGCGCAGGACTTCGTCGCGGTTCATGACCATCTTGACCGGGCGGCCGGACTTCTTGGATAGCTTGATCGCCAGCGGCTCCAGATAGATGGTCGTCTTGCCGCCAAATCCGCCGCCGATCTCCGAAGCGGTGACACGGATGTCCGACACGTCCAGATCGCACAGACGAGCACACGCCGCGCGCACGAAGAAATGACCCTGCGTTGTGCACCAGAGATCGACGTGCCCGTCATCCTTGGCGCTGGCGACACAGGCGTGAGGCTCGATGTAGCCCTGGTGAACAGCTTCCATGGTGAAGGTTCGTTCGACGACGAGGTCCGCTTTCGCGAAGGCCGCATCCGGATCACCGATGCCCATTTCGAGCCGCTCGGCGACATTGGACGGCGACTGCGGCCGCGGCGATACGCCCTCCGTGAACAGCCATGGTTGAAGGATCGGGGCGTCGTCAGCCAGGGCCTGGTCAAGGGTGATGGCGAACGGCAACGGTTCGTAGTCAACCTCGATGAGCTTCAGCGCCCGCCGCGCGATGACGGCGCTGGTCGCTGCAACCGCCGCGACGGCATGACCGTCATAAAGCGCCTTGTCGCCGGCGATGATGTTGTGGACCAGATCACGGAAATTGATGTCCGCTTCGCCTGCGGGCAGCTTTTCCGACGGCAGGTCGTGAAAGTCGTCATGGGTGACGACGGCCTTCACTCCCGGCAGGGCTTCCGCCCGCGAGGTGTCGATCGACTTGATGATCGCGTGGGGATGTGGACTACGCAAGACACGCCCTACCAACTGGCCGGGCATGTTCATATCCGCTCCGAATTGCGCTCGGCCCGTGACCTTGTCGATGCCGTCCGGTCGGACACGCCGTGTACCGACCCATTTCAGGTTCTTTTTGTTCGAATCTTGAATGTTCATCGTGCATCTCCCCGCATCTTGGCGGCAGCATCCATCACCGATCGGACGATCTTGTCATATCCCGTACACCGGCACAGATTGCCGGCCAGCCAATAACGGATCTCGGTCTCTGACGGATCCGGGTTTCTGTCGAGCAGGGCTTTGGCGGCCACCAGAACGCCTGGTGTGCACACACCACACTGCAGCCCCTCCAGTTCCAGGAAACTCTGTTGCAGCGGATGGAGACGTACGCCATCCGCCATGCCTTCGATGGTCTCGATCTCGCTGCCGTTGACCTCGGCACCGAGCACCAGGCATGAGCACACCAGTCGTCCGTCGAGCATGACGCTGCAGGCGCCGCAATCGCCGGAGGAGCAACCCTCCTTGCTGCCGGTGTGGCCGAGCTGGTCGCGCAACACGTCAAGCAGGGTTTCCTCCGCGTCGCAGAGAAACTCCTGCTCGTCGCCGTTTAGGGTCGTTGTTACATGGTATTTCGACATCACACTCGCCCTGCCCTGTCCGCCGCGACCCGCGCGACACGCTTGGCCAGCACGCCCGCAACGTCGGTCCGGAACTCAATCGTTCCACGTTTGTCATTGATGGGGCGACAGGCGGCGCGCACGGCCGCCTCCAGCCGGTCAAGCGCTTCGTCATCCAGGCTGGACCCAACGATCGCCGCTGACGCTGCGTCCACCAGAAGGACACGCTCCGCAACCGCGCCCAGGGCTACCCGCGCGGCGGTGCATATGCCGCTCTCATCCATCGTCAGGCAGATCCCGACACCCACCACGGCAATATCCATCTCGGTGCGCGGAATAAAGCGTTGATAGGCATCTCCCGTGCGGCTTGACCTACGCGGCAAAAGAAAGGCCGACACCAGTTCGCCGCTTTCCAGCGAGGTGCTGCCCGGACCCGTCGCAACGTCTTCGACCGCCAATGTGCGCAGGCCGGACGGACCGCAAATCTCGACCTCCGCGCCGGCGGCGACCATCGCTGGCACGCTGTCAGCCGCCGGCGATGCGTTGCAGAGATTGCCGGCCAACGTTGCGCGCCCCTGAATCTGGGTCGAACCGATGAGTTCGGCCGCCTCCACAACGCCCGGCCACTCGGCCTTCAGCGCCTCGTTTTCTCCGATCTGAGCGCCGCAGACGGCTGCGCCGATGCGCCAACCTTGCTCGCTCACCGATATATCGCGCATGCCCGGGATGCGCTTGATGTCGACAATGAGCTCGGGTTCGGCGCGGTCATATCGGATCTGAACCAGAAGATCCGTCCCCCCCGCAAGAACCTGAGCGTTGGCGGCGCCCGCCAGGAGCGCCACCGCCTGATCCAGCGATGTCGGTGCTTCAAATTGCATGGTTGTCCCCTCTTTGCCCCTTTTGTTTACACCCAACTCGGCGGAGATGCTGCATTGTTGTGCGTATTGGTTCGTATGGCCTTGCTCTACATCAACGAGCAGCGCCGATAGCACCTTGCAAAGGCGTAGACCGATCTTAATCTCGTTATCCAGGGGAACGAGGGGCGGCCGAACGACGCGCCTGACTCCTCACTGGTCGGCATGGATCGCCTTGATGGCCTGAACGAACGGCAAACCGAGCACGGATGGCAGGATCTGGTCGATGCGCGGGCGTGTTCGCCGCTGGCGAGTCTGGCGACCATGGCCGGCGCCAGGTTGGCGATACTGCTGATGGCGCCCGACGCTCCAAGCGAAACTGCACGCGCGATGTGACCTTCGTAGCCAACCAGCACTGCGATATCCGAATGAGCGGCGATCAATGCGGCGGTGTGCTCCCGGTCTCCGCCACTGTCCTTGATTCCTGTGACGACCGACCCTCCCCCACTATTGTGAGGAGGCCCCTTCCGTCGACGACAGACTTTTGAGCCGATTGAGGAGGGTGAGCGGTGCCACGAGAGGGGCCTTATTACCGGCCCGCGCTACTATCACGGTGGCGCCTGCCTCTCGGGTACATCCGGACATGCAGACTGGGATCGAGTGAATGCCCCGAAGGGCAGAGAGGGAACATTTGAGCGCATGGGTCTTGTTAGCGTCAGATTCGCCATTTGGCCATTCCACCGCATTTTTTGACTCAAGATGGATCTCCCTGTTATTGAGAATACGGTTCTCAAATATGGGAATTGCGGTGGACAAGAATTTCGTCAGGATCCTGCGATTGGCCGAGTCCCTGTCGGACGCGCCAAAGCATGGATTCACAAAATCGGAAATCGTTGGCCGGTCACGCCTACCCACGTCGACCGTCTACCGCTTGCTGAGCGATATGGAAGAGGCGGGCTACATCTACCGGACCCCCCAAGGCCGATTGCTTCCCAACTTCTCATTCGATAGACGGATCGTTGCCGGTTCGATCGCGCCGGAAAAGCTGCGGACGGCCTGCTCAGAGGTGTCCGAGCAACTGGAAACCACGTCCGAGATCATTTTACGGCGAGGTCACAATCTCCTCTGGCACATAATAGACGAGTACCCGTCTCAACGGATAAGGTTACGCGCTCACCCAGGTTATGTCCGCGCGACGTACGAACTGGATTCCGTCTCTCGACTCGCACTTGCGTACTGCCGGATCGACGATATCGAACAGAGCTGGGATCTGTCGAGCTTCTACGAAGTCGGCGTCGAGGGAAGACGGGTCACCTGGGAAGACGCGCGGGAGCGGATTCTTCGCACGGACAGAAATACCATGCAGTTTGACATGCTCGGAAACGCCAAGGGCGTGCGTCGATACTGTGTGGCGATCACAAGTGCGAACGACGAACTGATCTGCGTACTCACGGCCGCTGAGGCCGCGACGCCGATTCGCGATGAGCAGGCGCACGTCGAGCACATCCGCACCATCCTGGAAGGAGCACGTTCGTCCGTCGGCGCGGGGTCGCTGGCCGCCGACGAGCATGAGGGACAT
>JAAEOR010000999.1 GCA_024222895.1 Hyphomicrobiales bacterium
GCAATCCAGGTGACCTTGTGACGCTCCATTTCCGGAATGAAGGTCTTCTCTTCTTCCGAAAGCCGGCCGACCGCATGGGGAACAAGGCGGCTGAAATAGACTTTGGCTTGTGGGAGCCCGAAGAAGGCAAGGCTGATTTTCAGCAGATTCGGCGGTCGCGGCGCCGCGATCTCCGGGTCGCGTCCGACGATCAGCGTATCAGTGTGATGACGGACATGACTCCAGCGCCACACGGTCGGTTCACGCATGATCATGAATGAAGCCACCTGATAGATCGCGTCATTCATCCACTGGGTGCGAAACGCAGTGCGATGGCCGCATTCGTGCCAGCGCGAATCCGTCGTCGATCCGTACAGGACCCCGTAGACAATGAAGAACGGTACGCACCACCAGGTGCCCCAGGTGAGATAGGCTCCCGCACCCGTGCCGATAAGGGCGCCGAGCCAGATGATGGTATCTCGGATTGCCGGTTGGTCGGAGCGTTTCATCAGCTCCTTGAGCCGCTTGCGGGGAATCGGCGTGTGGTACCATTCCGCCGTGGCCAGCCCCATCTCTTCGGCATGTTTGGTATCCAGTCCGACCAGGCTGTAGTCTCTGGCTGCTGTTTCCTCACTCATCGCGGGTCCCTCCCGGGGATGCGTCGGGCAGTCGTAACCTATGCATGTACCTTAAGATATGCTGGCCGGCCCTTGTCAATTGCGTCGCGAAAGCGGGGAAGATCGGCGTCCGGCTGCGTGTGGCGCGCCTGAGCGGTATCCGTCCGGAGCGTCGCTCCGTTCAATGCGACGGGCCGGCGCGACGCTGCAAAACCGGGAGAAACTAGCGACTCTGGCGACTGTTTGGATGAGAGGGCGGTCGGGTCAATTGGCATAAATGCCAGGCTCGACGACGACATGGGAGGCCAAACGAAGACGGCAAGCCACCGCGCCAAGCGCGATTACTTCGCGGAAATTGAGCGAGTATGATGGATTTCCATCAATTGCGATCACAGGCTTGCCTCGATCGGAGCGGGGTTTCCCGACTCTATTCCCATGCTTCGCGGCTCGAGTGGGCCGATGCGCGTCGCTACGGATCCCCTGCCGGACAGTTCAGTCCGATCCGGTCGGGGACTGCTCAGGCGATTCGTTCGGAGGTCTTGGAACTCGTCGTCGCTGATGCATCCGTAACGGTGTCGCAACGAAAGAGCGCTCGGCTTTTCATGGGCGGCGGCCCGGCGCCCATCCCCGTGCTCCGCAGACGATCGCGACAATTTCATGAAGATGGAATGGTACGCCCTACGGGAATCGAACCCGTGTTTCCGCCGTGAAAGGGCGGCGTCCTAGACCTCTAGACGAAGGGCGCAGCGCGAGACTTATTAAGGGGAGGATGAGCCCGAGACAAGGGGTAA
>JAAEOR010001000.1 GCA_024222895.1 Hyphomicrobiales bacterium
ACGCGTAATTGTTGAATGTCCCACGCACACACGCTCATCGTCGGGGGGCGGCGATCTGGCAAGAGCCGCTTTGCAGAAGACTGTGCCGCTCAGTCCGGCCTGTCGCGGGTCTATCTTGCCACCGCCGAAGCTGGTGACGCCGAAATGGCGGAGCGGATCGCCTTGCATCGCCAGCAGCGCGGTGCTGGCTGGGAGACCGTCGAAGAACCCCTCGAACTCCCGGCCGCGCTGGGATCCGAGCTGGCTTCCGATCGCATTGTGGTGGTCGACTGCCTGACTCTCTGGCTCGCCAATTTGATGCAGGCCGAGCGTGATACAGACGCTGCTACCGCCGCGCTGCTCGACGCACTAGAGTCGGCACCCGGGCCCGCAATTCTGGTATCGAACGAAGTGGGCGCCGGAATTGTCCCGACGAATACACTGGCTCGTCGCTACGCCGACCTGCAGGGAATCCTCAACCAACGGGTTGCCGCCAATGTCGATCGTGTCGTCGCGATGATCGCCGGCTTGCCACTCCATCTGAAACCCGTCTCACCCAACGAAGCGAAACAATGACCCCGTCACGTATCCCAGCGACCATTGTCACCGGCTTTCTTGGTGCCGGCAAAACGACGTTGATCCGCAACCTGATCGTCGCTGCGGGCGGTCGCCGCATCGCCGTCATTGTCAACGAATTTGGTGACATGGGTTTCGACGCTGACCTGCTTTCCGATTGCGGCGATCCGCTTTGCCGCCCCGATTCGATTGTCGAACTCACCAACGGCTGTATCTGCTGCACCGTCGCTGACGAATTTCTGCCGACCATGGAAGCGTTGCTGGCGAGAGATCCGGCGCCTGACCACATTGTCGTCGAGACATCGGGCCTGGCGCTGCCGCAGCCTTTGGTCCGAGCCTTTGCGTGGCCCTCGGTTCGCCATCGCGTGACGGTTGACGCGGTCGTGACCGTAGTGGACGCCCCGGCAGTGGCGGCGGGTCTCCTGGCGCCGCGGCCGACGAGCGAGTCGGCGCCGGCTCGCGATCACGACGATCCGGTCGAGGAGCTGTTTGAGGATCAGCTGCGCTGTGCCGATCTGGTGGTGGTCAGCAAGTCGGATCTCGTAGCCGCGGCTGACCAGACCGCTGTTACCGAGATTGTCACGGCTGAAGCGCGAGCCGGAACACCGCAAGTGCAAAGCACCGTGCGTGGACTGCCACCCAGCGTCCTGCTCGGCCTCGGTGCCGGGGCAGAAGCCGATATGGAGGGGAGGGAAAGTCATCACGACCAGGAGGGTCAAGACCACGACCACGACGACTTCACCAGCTTTGTCGTCGCTGCGCCAGGATGCGATTCGATCGACGTATTGCGTCGGCGAATCGGCGCGGCACTCTCGATTCCCGGCGTATTGCGCATCAAGGGACGCGCCCGCATCGACGATCGTCCGGCGGCGGTCGTTGTCCAGGGCGTCGGGTTGCGCCTGGACACCTATTTTGATCCGGCCGAGGGGGTTGACGGTCTGGTTGTCATTGGTCGCCGCAACATCGACCCGGTAGCGGTCGCTGCAAGTCTCAACGGCTGACCATGCACCTACTGGCGGGTGAGACCGAGCGGATAGACGATGGCGCGGCCGCGGTTGACCTGGAACAGACCCCCGGGTCGATCGTCGTTCTTTCCTCCGCCGACAGCGATCTTTCGGTGCTGGCCCGGGCGGCGGAGCAGCCGGATTGCAATGCGCCGAGCCTGCGGCTTGCCAATCTCATGCGCCTCGCGCACCCGATGTCGGTGGATCTCTATGTCGAACGAACGCTCGGCCACGCCAAACTCATCGTGGTTCGGGTCCTCGGTGGTGTCGGCTATTGGTCTTACGGCCTCGATCGGCTCCGTGAACTGGCCCGCGGGGGCGGGCCGCAGCTGGTGGCAATTCCGGGCGACGGACGCTGGGACCCGGAGTTGGCTGCCTTCACGACCATCGCAACGGAGGATGCCCGGAGGCTTTGGCGCTTCCTGGTCGGTGGCGGCACTGACAATGCCGCCGCCGCGCTCCGGATCATGGCAGGGATCGTCGATGAGACGATTGTATCGGACGAGCCCGTCGCGATCGCAAATTCCGGATGTTATCTGCCGGGGGAGGGACAACGAACCCTGGAGCAGGCGCTGACAGGGCGTGATCCGGCAACCCCAATTGCGCCGATCGTCTTTTATCGCTCCGTCTTGTTGGCGGGATCGACTGCGCCGATTGATGCTTTGGTGGCGGCTCTGGCAGACGTCGGCATCGCCGGTTTCCCGATCTTTGTCGTGAGCCTCAAGGACCGCGAGAGTATCGGTTTCCTCGAACGCGTCTTCGCCGAATTCGACCCGGCGATCGTCATCAACACGACATCGTTTGCGGTTTCGAAAACCGGCAGCGACAACGCGGGAACAGTTCTCGACCGTCCCGGACGCCCGGTGCTGCAGGCGATCCTGGCAGGCTCGAGCGAGGCCGCCTGGCTTGAGAGTTCGCGCGGTCTCCTGCCCCGGGACCTGACCATGAACGTAGTGCTGCCGGAGATCGACGGTCGCCTCACGACCCGTGCGGTGTCGTTCAAGGCGGAGACCTACCATCCGCTCATTGACAGCCAGATGACCGACTATCAGCCGGTTGCAGATCGAATCGCGTTCGTGGCGGCGCAGGCAGCGGCGTGGGTGCGGCTGGCGACCAAACCGGCGATACATCGCCGGGTCGCCATCGTGCTGTCCAACTATCCAAACCGGGACGGGAGGCTGGCCAATGGTGTCGGTCTGGATACGCCGGCGAGCGCCACGAGCCTTGCAGCCGCTCTGAGCGATGCCGGATATGATCTCGCGGGATTCCCTGCGGACGGCGCCGCACTGATGACCCGCTTGCTGGCTGGCCAGACCAACGCGTCGAAGAAACCGCAGCGAGCACTATCAAACATCCTGACGCTGGATGCCTACCATGCGCATTTCGCAGCGCTGCCCGAAAGCAACCGCGACGCGCTGACCGCGAGATGGGGCGGTCCCGAAAACGATCCGTATTTCTGC
>JAAEOR010001001.1 GCA_024222895.1 Hyphomicrobiales bacterium
CAGGATGAGGAGGTAGGTGTTCCCAAGACTTGGCACCGCTGCTCAAAGTCCATCGACAACGACCTCATGCTGAGAGCCTGTCCTCCGACTTGATCGGGGGATGTTGCACCAACTAATGATGAGGAGGATCGCAGTGGTAACAAGCCGGCACAAAGTCGCACTGCCACCGGACGGGCTGCCATCGGCGCATTGTTTTACAAGGCCTGCGCGTCCTTGAGCCAGCATGATCGCATTGGAAGCGATAGAGCCGCGGCTCCCTCACGCCATGCCATAGACGGGCGTGGCGATGCCTTCCATGCGCGCCTTGATCTGAAGGGCGAGATGCAGCGAATGGAACCGCTGGAGGGCCAGATTTCCACCCTGGAACCACAACCCCGGTTGCGCCGTCGGCTTCCACATATTGCGCAATTCACCCTGCCATGGCCCCGGGTCATTGCGTACGCCGGAGCCTAGCCCCCATAGCGGTCCGACCCGGGCCGCGACGTCCGGCGAGATCAGTTCGGCCACCACCGAATCCATCGACCGGTAACCGGTCGCATAGATGATCACGTCAGCGGGCAAGGTCGTGCCGTCGTCGAAGATCACTGAATCGGGACCGATGCGCGCTATGCCGACGCCGCTCTTGATGTCGATTTCGCCATCGGCGATCAGGTCGGAGCAGCCGACATCGATATAGTAGTTCGACGCGGTGCGCATCGCCTGCAACAGCAACCCGGTTTCGTCCTCTCCAAACCCGACCAGAAAACCGGCCTTCGAAAGCCGCTCATAGAAATCAGCATGAAGCTCCCGTGCCTTGTCGGTGGAGAGCTTGTGGAACCGTGGCATCAGTGCGAAGGGCATTGACGCCGCCACAATGTCGGCGATCTCGGTGGTGATCCCGGCGGCCAGCGCCTCTTCCGAATAGAGCTTGGCAAAGCCATCTTTCACCAAGTGGTCGGACGGAACCACGATTGTCGGCGAACGCTGGACCATGGTGACGTCGGCATCGTTTTCCCAGAGGTCCATGCAGATGTCATGGGCGGAACTACCCGACCCGACGACGATGCACCTTCTGCCGGCATAGTCTTCGCCGCTGACATACCGGCTGGAATGCAGCTGTTCACCGCCGAAGTCGTCGTGCCCCGGAACCGCAATGTCCTTTGGCGGTCCATAGGCCCCGGTGGCAAACACAAGCTGCCTCGGGTGGAGCGTGACCGTCTTGCCGTCCCGCAGCACATCGACCGACCATTCGCCGCGATCCGTATCATAGCTTGCACCGATCGCTTCGGATGATCCCCAGTAGTTGAGCTCCATCACCTTGGCGTACATCTCCAGCCAGTCGCCGAACTTGTCCTTCGGTGTAAAGATCGGCCAGTCGTCCGGAAACGGCATGTAAGGCAATTGGTCGTACCAGATCGGATCATGGAGAACGAGGCTGCGGTACCGCTTGCGCCACGAGTCGCCGGCCCGCTTGTTCTTCTCCACCACAATCGTCGGCACACCGAGGCGCCGCAGGCGCGCCGCCAGCACAATGCCACCTTGCCCGCCACCTATGATCAGGCAATAGGGCTGCCGAGGTCCCGAGTTCCTCGGCTTCGGATGTGCGATCGTCCAGCCACGTCCTGCGCCTCTTCCGGGCGCCGTGAATAGTCCCCTTGATCCGGCGGGGACCGGCGCGCTCCTCGTGCCCCTTGAGGGCTGTCAGCGCGGTCAGAATAGTCCAGCACTTGCCGTCGATGAGTCGCAGGTGGCCTCGGCCGACCCCCGTTCTGGTCTCGAAAGTGAAAAGGGCTTCAACAATGCCATGGTCGCTTTGGGCGTCACCGTCCAGGCGTCAGTTCCTTGGCGCAACGTCCTCGAGAACCGAGCCGAGCATGGCGGCGATGGCGGCCGTGCCCTCCATGGTCTTGATGTTCCAGGTGAAAGCGACGAGGTCTCGCCAGTAACTGACCGCTGCGAAGAACTCAACCGCCCGCGCAGTATCCCCGGCCGCGAGCGCCGCCTCGAAATCAGCGAGCCAGGCGGAGACCTGTTCGTTGAGAGCCGTCTCCGCCGTCATGACGGCATCAGGACTGGTTCAGATGGACCGCCTCGCCGATCTCGATGCTCTTCTCCGCGGCGAGCACAATCCGAAGACTGTTCACGGCAGCATCCATCGACTCGGACAGATCCAAGTCTTCACGAATCGACCTGAGGAAGAACTCCTGTTCGCGATCGCACAAGGCCTGATGATCCGGTTCGTCGTCCATCATCATGATTTCGTCGGGCTTGGCAAAGTTCTTGTTCTCGTCAACCGCGGCGTGATGGATCTTCAGCGCGTTGGTCTTGGTGTGCTGATCGATGTCGGCGGAATCGGAGACCTTGTCGGCGCTCGCCTCGGTCTGTCCCTCCTGCGGCACGACGATCGATACCGCCCCCTGCGGGCCGACCACATCCTTCACGAAGAACGCGATCTCGCTCATCATCGGTCCCCAGCCGGCCTCGTACCAGCCGACCGAGCCGTCGTCGAAGGTAACGTGCAGGTGGCCGTAGTTCTGCTGGGAAGCCTCTTTCCACAGGCTCGCACCAATCCCATGGACGCGGACCGGATTGGCGCCGGTCAGCTGGCACATGACGTCGACATAATGGACCCCACAGTCGACGATCGGAATCAGCGAGTCGATCAGGTTCTTGTGCCACATCCAGGCCGGGCCGCTGCTCTGCTGGTTGAGGTTCAGCCGCATGACCAGCGGCTTGCCCAGCGTCTTGCCGACTTCGATGAACTTCATCCACGACGGGTGGACCCGCAGGATGTAGCCGAGGACCAGCTTGCGGTTCTTCTTGCGAGCCTTGGCGACGACTTTTTCCGCGTCCTCGATATTGGTGGCG
Organism: Hyphomicrobiales bacterium; assembly: GCA_024222895.1. GTDB lineage: Bacteria > Pseudomonadota > Alphaproteobacteria > Rhizobiales > Kaistiaceae > Bauldia. Next base: position 2,848 of record JAAEOR010001001.1, read on the forward strand.
ATCGGCTTTTCCATGAAGACATGGCACCCGGCATCCATTGCCGTTAGCGCATATTCCGCATGGGTGTTCGGCCAGGTGTTGATGGAGACTGCGTCGGGCTTGGTCGCAGCCATCGCTTCATTGTAGTCGGCAAAGCGGGGATAGCCGGTCAGCGCTTCCGGCAGATCGTCTCGCGACATGATGCTCCGGCTGACAAGGCCGACGATCTCGAACCCGTCCATGCGATGGTAGGCGTTGGCGTGCGAGACGCCCATATTGCCAACGCCGACGACAAGTATTTTGACCGGATCGGCCATGTGCTTTCTCCCAGGCAAGGCGCGGCCGGGGCACGACGGCGACCGAAACCACGCGTGTCACTCCGCAAAAAAACGGATCGTGGCGATGACGGCGGGACGGTACCGCCCCGCCGCCGGGAATCGATCCTAGCGGATCACGTTGTCGAAGAACCGCGCCTTGATCGCTGCAAGGTCGACCGCGGCCATTTCCTCGGACAGCTCATAAGCCTCGGCGTCGGCTTTGACCTTGGCGTGGTCGAAGTCGTTCGCCGGCGCGATGAACTTGTTGGTGACGAA
>JAAEOR010001002.1 GCA_024222895.1 Hyphomicrobiales bacterium
GAGGATCGCCTCGCCCGATCGCCGGGCGGTCCGGTCGCCCACCCGTCCACGGCCCCGCAGCGAGCGGAGACTTTGTGGCTGAACCACGGCCAGGTGTATCAGAGCCTTGTCGGCCAGCACCCTGCCGCGAGGCAGGTCCCGTTGCCGAGCCGCCCCCTCGCGCCAGGCCGCCAACTCCCGCAGAACGGCCAATTCACGGCTGGAAAGCCGCCCGGTACCCTTGATCCGGGTGAACTGCAGTTGCGGGTCACGATCCTCATACAACGCCGGATCGTCAAGGCCGGTCAATTCCTGCCGCAGCCAACGGTCCACACCACTTTTGACCGCCCGCTGCTCCAGTTCCACCCGTGCCCGGTGCAGGTGCCGAACATCGTCCTCGGCATAGGCCACCTGCCGCCGGGTGAGCGGCCGTCGCAGCCAGTCGGCCCGGGTCTCGGACTTGGTGAGCTGGATATCCAGCAACTGGTCCAGCAGATTCCCCAGCGAAATGGTTGAGACGAGACCCGCGAACCCCGCGGCACAACGGGTATCGAAGATGTTGCGGGGGAAGGCCCCCGTGGCGCGGCGCAGGATGGCCAGGTCCTGGGGCGCGTCATGGAGAATCTTCACCACCCGCCGGGAGGAAAGCAACCGCCCCAGCGGCTCAAGGCCGCCGGGTTCGAAACCACCCACCGTGTCAATTTCCAGTCCGGGCCTACATGTACAATTTGCGCTCCTTTACGCGCGTAAAGAAAGTACCCCGAAATGAGATAGACACCTTTGTCCAATCCGTTGCGGGCAAGGGATTGAGCACGCGTGACATTGAGACGCTGGCA
>JAAEOR010001003.1 GCA_024222895.1 Hyphomicrobiales bacterium
GATCGGGCCATTTTGCACGATTCGGCCCTAAACGACCTGCTCGAGGCCGACCAGGGCGGCGTACAGGTGTCCAACGAGACGCTCGGCTTCCTGTGCCGGGCCGAGGAATTCACTCGCGTGACGGCCACGGCGACCGACGGCGACGATACGGCGTCGGTCGGCGATCTCTTGCCGTACGAACTGGACCTTCAGGGACCGTGGACGGCCTGAGAGCCTGCCTATCAATCTGTACGATGGGCCTCCGAGCCCGTCGAATCCGGAGCATTCCTGACTTTTCGACGGTCTCCGCGGCCCATCGTACAGATCGATCCGCTGCCTCGGCCCCATTCTGGCAACGGCCTGTCTTCACACGACCGTGCAACCGGCCCTTGACACCCGGGGTCTGCCAATTTAGGCTGGCGCGCTCGGCGGGGTCTGGGTAGAATAGGCGAATGCGTATCCACGTTGGACGCGCGACGCGATTCAACACCCATGGAAGGACGGCAATGACTACGCCCAGAACGACAACGACCCAGATGGACCGAGAGGCTTTCAAACGGCAGGTGCGTGCGGAACTAGAGACACTCTTGGAGGAGGTGGCCGATGCGGTCGACAACGCGCCGGCCGGGCGGATCATTCGCGACAGCGAGGAGAAGGTCCGCGATGCGTTTGCCGAATTCCGGCGAAAGACGTTCGAGCAAGCTTTGCAGAAGAAAGTCAACGCGGCGGAAGCCGCTTTTCCCCCCTCCGGTCAGCAAGGCCACTGGAAAGAAGAAACGGCATAAAGGCAAGCAGCCGTACACGGTGTCGACGATCAACGGCCGAGTCCGGCTGCGGCGAATTCGCTGGCATTGTTCAGAGCAAGGTAGTGTGACGCCCACCGACGCGTGGCTTGATGAAGCGGAGGCAACCATTAGCCAAGGCGCACGAGAATTGATCTGTCGCTTGAACCAGAGTTCGGCCAGTTTTCGGAAGACGGCCGACAACCTGAAACGAGCCGCCCAACTCGAATGCAACGCCGAAACGATCCGCCAATTGGTCGAGGCCGAAGGCAAGGCGGTGCTACGGAGTGCCCAACGAGGTGACCTTCAGCCGAACTGGTCGGCGGCGGATTGTGTCACAAACACCGGAAAAACAAGGGTCTACGCGAGTTGCGACGGAGTGAAGGTGCCGATGGTCACCGACGACGAGAAGAAGACACGTCGCAAGCGTGTACGCGAAAAGCGTCGTCGCAGCGGCCGAAAGTGCAAGCCGCTCGGGCGAGCCATGCGTGGCGCCGACAATGCCTGGAAGGAGTTTCGCCTGGTGGCCCATTACGACGAGGCGGGACGACACTGCCATGTGTCCGTCACTCGCGGCAATCACGAAGCGGCAGGGCGACTGATGGCCCGAGACGCATCGAAGGTGGGGCTGATGGCTGCCGACGAGCGGATCGCCAACGTTGACGGTGCGCCTTGGATTCGCAACCAACTGGAACTCCACGGCACGGTCGACCACATCGGCTTGGACTTCTACCACCTCAGTGAGCACATCCACACGGCGCGTCGCAAGCGTTTTGGCGAAGACAGTTCCGAGGGCTCGGCGTGGGCGACGAGGATGCTGCACGGTGTGAAACACGAAGGCTATTCATCGGCCTGGCAGATGGCGGTCGACTGCCAATGTACGTCCAGCGGCCCGGGCCGCGTCGAGATGGATCGGCTGCTGGGCTACATGTCCGAGCGTCGCGAGATGATCCGCTACCCAGAGTTCTTGGAGCGTGGCTGGCAGATCGGCTCAGGTCCGATCGAAGCTCAATGCAAGACGACCACCATGCGAGTGAAGGGCTCCGGCATGCGTTGGGACGGCCCCAATGCGGAAGCTATCATGGCCCTGGCCTGTCTGGAAAACTCCCGCTTGTGGGAAACCTACTGGCTAACTGCCGACCAGACAACGAATTAGGCCCGCCATGGAATCCTGGCAGACCCTCAGGGCGGTTGAAATCGGTTTTCGCCTGCGGTAGGATTACGCGTGGAGTTCTGCATCTTCGAGCCTGATTTCGAGCCTGAGCCACGTGCTGCAACGAGCAACTTGGCGGCCCGGTGCCCGCTGCCGCTTCAGAACCGAAAGAACCCCCTTGGCGATGCTTCAGTAATGACACGCCCCATACCGCCACAGAAGCGCGACCGTTGGTCGCGGCCGGCGAGTCCACAGCCGACCGGAGGAATCATAATGTCACTGTTGAAGGGTTTTTCAGCGATCATCATGTCCGGGATTCTCGGCGCGGCCACCGGAGGTGGAATCGGCTATGCGATCGGCCGTTTCCTGCCCGGGGCATATCGAGGCATGTTCCACGGCGGACTGGAAGCGGAGTTCAATCCGATCCACGTGGGGGTCGCGCTCGGCGGCGTCCAGGGGCTAATCGCCGGTCTGGTGATCGGCGTGATCGTGGTGACGCTGGTCACCTGGTACGAAACGCGACGAGGTTGACCGCGGGCCGAGGTTGACGCGTTGGGGCAAAGCGGCCATGATAGGAGCCGATGTGACAATCGCGGCACGGCAATCGGCCGC
>JAAEOR010001004.1 GCA_024222895.1 Hyphomicrobiales bacterium
GATTTTGGATTGACGATTTGGATGATGTTGCCAATGGCATCGTAAGTGGTGGTGGTGGTTCCACTAAGGGGATCGATGGTTTTTACCAGCCGGCTCAGGGCATCGTATTGCAGATTTTGGATTTGCGATTTTGGATTGACGATTTGGATGACATCGCCCACTTCATCATAGGTGAAACGGGTGGTGCCGCTAAGCGGGTTGGTCACTTCAACGGGCCGGTTGAGGGCATCGTAGGCCGTGTTGGTGGTGCGGCCTTCGGCGTCGGTGGCCGTAAGCGGGTTGCCAACTTTATCGTAGGTGAAGGCGGTAATGTTGCCGGCGGCATCCTCGGTTTCCACCAGCCGGTGCAAGCTGTCGTAGCGGTATTGGGTAGAGCGCAGCTTGGGATCAATCAATTCCACCTGATTGCCCACGTTGTCGTACATAAATTGAGTAACCTGGTTAAGCGGATCGGTAATCTTAACCATCCGGTTCAGGGCGTCGTATTGATAATTTACGATTTGCAATTTTGGATTGACGATTTGGGTCTGGTTGCCGGCCGGGTCGTAAGTAAAAGTGGAGACACCGCCCAGAGGATTAGTTATTTGGGTCAAACGGTTGAGACCGTCGTAGCTAAAGGCGGTGGTCCGGTTTTCGGCATCGGTCAGGCTAAGCTGGTTGCCTACCTTATCATAACTGTACCGATTTTGGATTTCAGATTTTGGATTGACGATTTCAATCAGCCGATCCAGATTGTCATAGGAATATGACATAGTTTGCCCCAAAGCGTTGGAGGTAGCGGTTAAATTGCTAACCTGGTCGTAGGTAAAGACGGTGGTGTAGCTGAGGGCGTCGGTGGTGGTCGCCA
>JAAEOR010001005.1 GCA_024222895.1 Hyphomicrobiales bacterium
CGAGATCTGGTTCTCCATCCTGGCGAGGAAGCTCATCCGCCGAGGCAATTTCGCCAGCAAACAAGATTTGCGCGCCCAGATCGAGCGCTTCATCACCTACTTCAATCAAACCATGGCCAAGCCGTTCCGATGGACCATGCAAGCCAAACCGCTTACAGCGTGAGGTGGAAATGAATGAGTCCCTCATTTCCACTCACCTGAACTAGTGATCGGTGCAGGCTGGAGAAAGGCTCGCGCCCCACCGGAATAGAAACTCATCCACACGACGCCTGGCTCGGGCCCCGCCCCCGCTGTCGGCATTCGTCGGATCGTCTTCTCATCGCGCCGACGCAGGCTACAACGATCGGCGCGCCGACCCCGCCATTGTCTCGCCGGTGTTCGCCGCGCCGGATTCTGTGAGATGATCCGCACGGTGGATATTCTCACGGAAGTGGCTCGACCTGTTTCATGAAAGCGGCTGCTTCCGGTGCATGACAGGGAGAGGAAAACGATGCGCTGGAAGAATCGACCGGATCATTCGAACTGGGGCGACTTCGGGCCCGACGACCAGATCGGGCGTCTCAACTTACTGACCGACGATTGCCGACTCGCCGCGGTCGCCGAGGTGAAGGAAGGGAGGGTCTTCTGCCTCAGCCTGCCGCTCGACCTGCCAGGCGGCAACCTCCTGGTTCCAGAGCGTCGACCGCCGGTTCGAGGCGTCGAAGCGCGGGTCCAGCCGCATCACTTCGTCAACTTCCCGATGGAGTTGGAGAACCCGAATTGGGACGACGTGTCGTGCGACGACTACGTCACGCTCTACACCCAGTACTCGACCCAGTGGGATGCGCTCAGTCATGTCGGACGCCACTTCGACGCCGACGGCGACGGCAAGGCGGAGGCTGTTTACTACAACGGCTATCGAGCCGGCACGGATATCGTTGGCCTCGAGGCGGATGGCGGTCCGGCGGCACTCAATCTCGGCATCGAGAAGATGGCCGAGACCTGTGTCCAGGGTCGCGGTGTGCTCATCGATCTCCACCCCGACTTCGGCTCGGAGCGTAAACTCGTGACCCTGGCAGACATCGAGCGGATCATGGAGAAGGACGACGTCGTGGTCGAGCCCGGCGACATGCTGTGCTTCCACACCGGCTACGGCCAGGCGCTGATCGACATGGGCGGCAACCCGGACCCGGAGATCCTGCACAACGCCTTCGCGGTGCTGGACGGCCGCGATGAGCGTTTACTCTCCTTCATCGAGGACAGCGGCATATCGGTGCTGATCTGCGACAACTTCGCGGTCGAGGGTTTCCCCTATGCTGATCGCCCCGGTGAGACGCATTATCACGGTCTTCCGATCCACCAGCGATGCCTGGTCGATCTCGGCATCCATCTCGGCGAAATGTGGTATCTGACCCCGCTGGCCCGTTATCTTGGCGAGAACCAGCGTTCGCGCTTCCTGCTGACGGCACCCCCATTGCGGCTTCCGGGCTCGTTCGGCTCGCCGGCGACGCCGGTGGCAACGGTTTAGGTCGGTGCTGACCTGCGCCCGGTCCAGGCCCATCGGACAGTGCTGTGGAGGAAACCAATGCCCGAAGGCACACGACTAAGCAACGCGACGGTCGCGGATCGCATAGCGTCTGCCTTCACGCGGCATGGCGTCACTGTAACCTTCGGTCAGAGTATTCCGACTGCATTCCACCTCTCGGCGGTGCACTTCGGCATCAAGCAGGCAGCATACCGGACTGAGAACGCCGGCGGCGCGATGGCCGACGCCTATGCTCGAATCTCCAATCGGGTGTCGGTGGTCACCGCCCAGAACGGACCGGCCGCGACCCTGCTCGTGCCGCCGCTCGCCGAGGCACTCAAGGCGTCCGTGCCGGTGATAGCATTGGTTCAGGAAGTGCCGCGCAGCCAGGCGGACAAGAACGCTTTCCAGGAATTCGATCATGTCGGCTTGTTCAACCCGGTGGCAAAATGGGTGGGTCGTATCGACGTTCCAGATCGCGTCGACGAGTATGTTGACATGGCATTCGTCGCGGCGACCACCGGCCGTCCCGGTCCCGTCGTATTGCTCGCACCACTGGACGTGCTGAGCCTGCCGGCGGGCTCGGGCGCGATGCGCCACGAAGTCTATGGGACGTTTCCGCTCGATTGCATGCTCGCCGATCCGGTCCAAATCTCAAAGGCGGCGGATCTTCTCGCCGAAGCCGAGGCACCGCTGGTTGTCGCGGGCGGCGGTGTCCATCTGTCGAATGCGGCCGATGCGTTGGCGAGGCTGCAGCAGGAGGCGTCGCTCCCCGTCGCCACGACGTTGATGGGCAAAGGCGCGATCGACGAGAGACATCCGCTGTCGTTGGGCGTTATCGGCTACTTCATGGGAGCCGGCAGTCGCACCGAAAAGATGCGCGAGATCGTGACCGGCGCGGACGTCATCCTTTTCGTCGGAACGCGCCACAATCAAAATGGCACGGACAGCTGGACGCTCTATCCCGATGCCGCGCGCCATATCCATCTCGACATCGACGGGGGAGAGGTTGGGCGGAACTATGAGGCGATGCGGCTGGTGGGTGACGCGGCGCCGACCCTCGACGCGCTCACCAAGGAACTGAAAAAGCGCAATCTTGCCCATCGCAACAAAGCGCGCCAATCGGTGGCCGATCGAATCGCGGTCGGTATGGGCGCCTGGCGGGAGAGAATCGAGGGTATCAGCACCGAGGATCGAACCCCAATCCGGCCGGAGCGCCTGATGACCGAGCTTGACTCGATGCTGACGCCCGAGACGATCGTCGTAGCGGACGCCAGCTATTCATCGATCTGGATCGCGAACTATCTGACCGCACGTCGTCCCGGACAGCGTTTTCTGACACCGCGCGGCATGGCCGGTCTCGGCTGGGGCCTGCCGTTTGCCATCGGCGCGCAGTTTGCGGAGCCGAAATCGCGCGTCGTTTGTGTGTCGGGTGATGGCGGCTTTGGGCATGTCTGGGCGGAATTGGAGATGCTTGCGCGGCACAAGCTGCCTGTCGTTCTCATCGTCCTCAACAACCAGATCCTCGGATATCAGAAACATGGCGAAACGGTCTCGTTCGATGCGTATACCGATGCGGTCGATTTCGGGCCGGTCGACCACGCGGGGATAGCCCGGGCCTGCGGTATCGAAGGCGTTCGAATCGACAAGCCGCAGGACTTCCTCGGTCATTTGAGGGCAGCTTTCGAGTCGGGTCGCCCCACTTTGCTGGACGTGATTGTCGACGAGGACGCTCATCCGCCGATCACCTCATTTGGAGATCGCTTCGCCTCACCGTTCTGAGGCCCAGACTGCCAGGAGCACGCGTTTTGGCAGCTCACCAGGGCGCGATGCGGTCAGGTCCGGTGTCCATGGCCATGATCGAGGCATCGAAGCTGCGCTGGAGGAGATCCGCCTTCACCTCGACATGGTCCGCTGACTCCCACAGATTGTCGTGCTCCCACGGATCCGCCACGAGGTCATAGAGTTCGCCAAGACCGTGGTTGTGATACCGGACGAGCTTGTAGCGCTCGGTGCGGAACATGGTGGCCACGGTGGCGTCGGGCAGGTCGACGGCATCGATATACTCGCTCCGCACATACTCGCGGTGACGGCCCGGATCGCGATCTCCCGTCAGAATCGGACCCAGGCTCTTGCCATGCATGTGGTCTGGTACGGGCAGGCCGAGGAGATCAAGCAGGGTCGGC
>JAAEOR010001006.1 GCA_024222895.1 Hyphomicrobiales bacterium
GGGCTGAAGGATATCGGGCCCGCTCGGCCTTCAAGCTGATCGAGATGGACGACCGTTTCAACCTGCTTTCGGCCGGCGCCCGCGTCGTCGACCTCGGCGCGGCCCCCGGCGGTTGGTCGCAAGTTGCGGCCCAGCGCGTCGAGTCGACCGAAACCGATCCGCGCGTGGTCGCCGTCGATTATCTCGAGATGGACCCGCTGCCCGGCGTCGTGGTGCTGTGCAAGGATTTCCTCGACGATGATGCGCCGGACATGCTCCATGCCGCGCTCGGGGGGCATGCTGCGAATGTTGTCCTGTCCGATATGGCGGCGCCGACGACGGGCCATCGCAAGACCGACCATTTGCGGACGATGGCGCTGTGCGAGGCGGCGGCCGAGTTCGCCGAATCGGTTCTCGACTCTGGCGGTCATTTCGTCACCAAGGTTTTCCAGGGCGGCGCCGAGGGCGAGCTTCTTGCCGGCCTGAAGAAGAGCTTCGCCAGTGTGCACCATGTCAAGCCTCCGGCCAGCCGAACGGGATCGGTCGAGCTCTACCTCGTGGCCAAGGGATTTCGCGGAGGCCCGGCCTGATCAGGCGCGGTAAAACTGCCCGATAATCGCGAGCAGGATGACGACGGTGGCGCCCGGGTAGACAGTTTCCAAAGGGTTACCGTTCCCGCATGACCGTTACGGCGTCCGGCGCGTAGCGTTTGTGCCGCGACATTTCATGCCCGGCGTCGCGCGCGAGCCGCGTGAACGGAAAGACCGACGCCGCTGCCAGCCCACCGACAACAATGAACGCAGGCCCAAAAGACGCTGCCGTTATTGTACCGGTGGCGGTGCTTGCCAGTTGAACGACTGTCGCGCCGACGGAGATCCCGATGCTCAGGGCTAGCTGCTGGGCGACGCTGGTAAGCGCTGACGCGCGGCTCATTTGCTCCCGGCCGACATCGGCAAAGGCCAATGCGCTGACGCTGGTGAACTGCAGCGAGCGTGAGAAC
>JAAEOR010001007.1 GCA_024222895.1 Hyphomicrobiales bacterium
CGCGAAGCCGCTCTGCGTACCGGTGTGCAGAGGCTTCGCCCGGTCGTCCTTACGTCAGTCACCACCATCCTGGGGCTGATGCCGATGGTGCTTGCCCTCACCGTCAACTTCTACGATCGCGAGATTGTCTATGGCGCGCCATCGACCCAATGGTGGACGGAGCTGTCGAGCGCCATCACCGGTGGCCTGGCTTTGGCCACCGTTTTGACGCTGGTTGTCACGCCGACGCTGCTGGTTGCCGGCGAACGGCGGAGACAAACGTCGCCCACCCGGCTTCAGCCGGCCTGAATGATGACAGCCGCCGACTATTCTGTCCGGACCGCAATCTGACTGTGTTGACCGGATCGCATGTCACCGGTTTTCTTGTTGTCTCGCTCTTTCCGGGCGAAGAAGTGCACACACTTTTTCTGAAAACGCTCGAGTGTCAGGTCGGTGACAGAACCAGACCGCCATCGACGCAGATGACCTGGCCGTTGATGAACTTGCTGTGTGGACCGGCGAGGAAGGCAACCGCATCGGCAATCTCGTCCGGTTCGGCATAGCGATCGAGCGACTGCTGCGACGAATCGATTTTACGCGGATCGACGGTCCGCGTGGCTTCGAAACGGGCCGTCTTTGACGGACCCGGACTCACGGTGTTGACGCGGACACCGGACTCCCGGAGCTCTTTTGCCAGACAGCGGGTGTAGTGTGCCACCGCCGCCTTGAGCACCGCGTAGATCGCCCCGTCCGAGACGCCGAAATGGGCCGCAACGGAAGCAAGGTTGACGACAACGCCGGACCCGCGATCGCGCATCGGAACGATGAACGTCTTGCTGACGATGATCGTCCCGATGAGGTTGTTGTTCACCAGCGCCTGAACATCCTCGAGCGGAATATCGAGCGCGTTGTTGGGCTTTGGTTTGCCGCCAGCGGCACCGATATCTCCGCCGGCGCAGTTGACCAAAATGTCGACCGGCCCGAGATTCGCCTCGATGTCCGCGCGCATCTTCTGCACAGCGTCCGCGTCACCGATGTTGCCGGTCACAGCGGTCACCCGCGTACCGTTCACTTCCATCTGCTTGACCACCTCGCCAAGGTCGGCGGCTTCGCCATATTTGGCTGGCGCGGTCCAGTCCATGTCGTGGATCGCCACATCGGCGCCGAGTCCGGCCAGTCGCTCCGCCATAGTGCGGCCGAGGCCCCGCCCCGACCCGGTAACGAATGCGATCTTGCCGTCCAATTCCTTTGTCACGCGCCGTCTCCTGCCATGATACCGAGAGCCTTTAGGTTCACCGCGCTTTGGCGAACCTGCTCCATTTCGTAGTCGATCAATATCTGCCCATCCTCTTCGCGCTCCCACGGCGTGCGGTATTCCGCGTCATCGGCCAGTCGGCGATGGCGCGCGGCTGCGAAGCAAGCGGCGAGTTCAGGCCCGGAGATCGGCGGATAGCCCTTCCACCAGTCTGGCTTCAACAACCGGACATGCCGTGCCTCGAGCGCCGCGATCTCGATGGATGCGGTGAGCAGCTCATGGTGCTCGCCGAGTATGGAGGCGATCTCAGCGACCGGGACGGCACCGTCGCCCGTAGCACAACGAACCAGGCGGTAGCCCTCGTCGGTGAACTGAACCTGATAGTCCTTGAGATGAACATGCCGCACCCTCGCAGCGATCCGACGGGTGAAGGGAATGGGCGCCTCGGCGATCGGAAACGAGTTGCCGGTGTCGTAGCAGATGCCGACATTCGGCCCAACCTCATCGCAGAAATCCAGAAGTTCCTGACTGCCAAAGTCCTGATGGTTCTCGATGGCCAGCCAGACCCCCGCGTCGCGTGCCATCACAGCGTAGGTACGAAGACCCTCTCGGGTTTCGTCCACCAGCTTCGGCCAACCGTCGCCGAGCTCGGCGCGATCGCCACAGAGAATGCGGGTTATCGCCAATCTGATCGTCTCGGCGCCGAGCGCGACGGCCGAGCGGATCGCGGCACCATGCGGTTCGTGCGGCAGGCCTGAACCGATGATCGGCTTCAGGTTCAAATCGGCAAGGCGTTGCCGCAATGCGGCCAGTTCCGCATCGGACATGGCGGCAAGCCATGAATTGGGAAGTTCAATGCTTTGTGCCCCGATTTCCATCGCGATATCGATGAAGCCATCGAGGCCTCTAGCGTCGGGATTCGCCCTTGGCGTACCGCGACCCTGAAGACCAACAGTGTAGGTCAACCCAAAAGGGTTCAGTCCAACCAGTAACATATACTTCTCCGTTCGGGTGTTCTGTCAGCGAAGGCCGGCGTCGACGACGATGCACTGTTTGGTGATCATCTGACTGTCATCGGAGGCCAGGAAAAGAACAGTCCGGGCGATGTGCTCCGGCAGAAGGCGTCTATTTATCAATTGTCGCCCGGCCATCTCATTGGCCTTTTCCTCATCGTACCAGAGACGAAGCTGCCGTTCGGTCACCACCGCACCCGGCGCGATGGCATTGACCCGGATGTTGTCCGGCCCGAGTTCGCGCGCAAGGCTGTTGGTCAAACCGATGACGCCGGCCTTGGCCGTCGCGTAGGCAACCATAGAGACGCCACCAAACATCCAGGCGATGGATGAGAAATTGATGATCGACCCGCTGCCACACTCGCGCATTTGCGGTCGCACAGCCTGCGCGGCGAAAAACTGATGGCGAAGGTTCACCGCCATAGCGGCGTCCCAGTACTCTGGCGTGACATCTTCAATTTCGTGACGGTCGTCACGCGCTGCGTTGTTGACAAGGATGCCGATAAGACCGAGATCGGTCTTTGTCTGTTCAATCGCTCGGCCGAGCGCCTCAATGTCGGTCAGGTCACAGGGAATGAACAGCGGCGCGTGTGCAGCGCCTGCGAGGCTGTCGACCAGAGTCTCCGAAGCCTCGCGTTGGATATCGACAAACGCCACTCGGGCGCCCTGCTCGGCGAATGCCTCAACGGTGCCGGCACCGATACCGGATCCGCCGCCAGTGACAAAGACAACCTGCCCTTCCAGGCTGGGATAGCGTGAAGGCATCGATACGTCTGGCTGGTTCAAA
>JAAEOR010001008.1 GCA_024222895.1 Hyphomicrobiales bacterium
CAGCGGTGTCGTTAGAATTCTGTTCTCATTGCCACGGTTTTTTGAAATCACAGCGCATTGCATCGCCGGTGAAATACCAGCCCGCAGAATTCCATTCTATCTGATTTTGCCGCGACTGCGTTTTCACACAGCCTCCGGACAAAGCGCCAATTCGCTACTTCAGTCCCAAACGTCAGCTAATTTGTACATTGCGTCCGCAGAGAAAACAGAAAGGAAGGAGTGTATTCTTCTGCCGCAGACACGGGATTTCGATCCGATACACGGAACCAGACTCCACCGGCCACGATTGTTGACGAATTCCGACTGCGTCCCCCATTTCGCTTCGAGTCCGGAAAAGACGCCGCGCGCTATTGCACCCGGCATGGGATTTTCGACCCGATCGATAGATCCGTCGATTTGACAGCCGCAAGATTCAATGGTAATGAAACATGACTCATAATTCATGTTGAATAAATGCAATCTACAAAACAACCGAAAACAAAACGTGGGCAGGCGCGACGGGAGCAAATCCTAAAGGCGGCCGAAAAAGTATTTGGCACGATTGGGTTTGTCGAAGCGTCCATCGCCGATATCACCCGCGAAGCCAAGACAGCGCAAGGAACACTCTACATCTATTTTAACGGCAAGGAAGAATTGTTTTCTGATCTTGTTGCCGAGATGGGACAATTGACCCGCGCCGTGATCGGCAACGCAATCGCGGGTGCTACCACGCGCCTTGATGCCGAGCGCAAGGGGCTCGAGGCCTTCCTGCGTTTCGTTGCCGAGCGGCCAGAGCTCTACCACATCGTCGAAGAGGCACGGTTTGTTAACCCCGATGCCTATCGGAAGTATTTTTCCGAATTCGCTGCTGCCTATCGGGGCCAGCTGGAGGCAGCTCAAGCCGAGGGTGAAATCAGGCAAGGCAATAGTGAGGTTCGGGCCTGGGCGCTGATGGGTATGGCCAAAACGCTGGGCGAGCGATTTGTCATTCAGGAGCGCGACACCGACATAGTCGAGGTCGTTGACGTGGCATTTGACTTGATCGAAAACGGGTTGAAGGCACGATGACTCTTATCAGCACTCAGACAGTACCGCTTGAGTCTGGCCGGGTTGCCACCGAGATCCGGCTGACGCATGCGGAACGCAGCAATAGCCTGACTCCGGAGCTGCTAAGAGAGTTGGCCGCCGCCCTTGGTGATCCCGTTACGGCAGAGGCACCCTATGTCATTCTGTCTGCGGAGGGGCGGAATTTCTCGACCGGCGGCGATGTTGCTCGTTTTCGCGACGCCGTGCGCGGTGGATTTGCCATTGCCTATGCCGAAGAAGTTGTCGGTATGTTGCACGATGTCATTTTGCAAATGCTGCGCGCACGTTCAATTATCGTAACGGCCGCCCAAGGTGCTGTCACCGGAGGCAGCTTTGGTCTGGTTGCGGCATCCGATGCCGTGGTTCTGTCTGAGGATGCGTTTTTGCAGCCCTATTACCGAGAGGTAGGGTTTGCGCCCGATGGCGGCTGGACGGCGATATTACCAGACCTCATAGGGGCCAAACGTGCGCTTGGTGCGCAGCTTTTCAACACCCGGATCGAGGCGGAAACTGCCCGGGCTTTTGGCCTTGCGGACTGGGTGTGCAGCACCAACGACCTGCGGGACCAGGCCTTGGCAGCAATCCGGTCGATGGATACTGCCGCCGGTTTCGACGCCCTCTTCCAAGCCAAGGCGCTGGTGTGGGACAGTGCGCGACTGGCGCAGATCGAAACCCGACTTGCAGCCGAGAAGGCCGCCTTTTGCGAACGGATCGTTTTGCCCGAAACCCTTGCCGGGGTGGAGGCATTTCTGGGCCAACGGGAGAAAACCAATGTTTGATCGCGTGCCAGACATGGCTGCAAAACGCGCAGAGCTGACGCCTGATGCGCCTGCTTTCGTGACAGATGAAAGGACCTGGAGCTTCGCCGATATCAACGGCGCGGCTGACGACTTTGCCCAGGGCCTTGCGTCGCTGGGGCTGAAACAAGGTGACCGGCTGGCGGTTTTGTCGCTGAACAACGCCGCCTTTTTCATTGCGCTTTTTGCTTGCCAGAAATCGGGGGTGATCCTTGCGCCCCTGAACTGGCGTCAGCCGGTTGCCGAGCTTTCCGATGTCATAGGCAATGTCGGGGCAAGCGCAATTTTGTTCGACGATGAGAATGCAGATATTGCGCGCGCGCTGGCCGCCGGGCAGCAGCTGTGCCCGATTGCCATGGAAACTCCGGCGGATGGTGAGGCGTCCTTCGACGAGCTTTGCCGCCACTCAGGCCAATTCAACGCTGCGGTCGATGCTGCTGCGCCGTGGTATCTGCTCTTCACGTCGGGCACCACCGGCCTGCCCAAAGCGGTGATTCAAACGGCGCAGATGTGTTGGGCAAATGCGATCAATATTGGTCAGGCGATTGATCTGACCTCGGGCGACACCTCGATCAACTTTCTGCCGCTCTTTCACATTGCCGGGATCAACCTTTACACGCTGCCGCTTTTTCTTTTCGGCGGCGCCTCCACCATCGTGCCACGGTTCGATCCCGACACGATCCTCGACCTTCTGAAGACCGGCACGATTTCGCAGTTTTTCGGTGTTCCGGCGATCTTTCAGGCGTTCAGCCTGCATGATCAAGTGGATCAGGTGCGCTGGAGCAGCATCCGCATGGGCTGCGGAGGTGCACCGCTGCCCGAGCCGCTAATCCGGTCTTTCGCTGAACGCGGTGCGACGATCTGCAACGGGTTTGGCATGACCGAGACCGGGCCGACCGTGTTTTTGATGGATCAAGGCAGCGCCGTGGAAAAGATCGGGTCCGTCGGTCGGGCGCAGATGCTGACCGAGATACGGCTGGACGGGGTTCCCGAGGGCCAGCCGGGCGAAGGCGAGATTTGGCTGCGCGGACCGGCGATCACGCCGGGATATTTTGAGAACCCCCAAGCTACAGCCAAGGCCTTTGCTGCGGACGGATGGCTGAAATCCGGGGATGTGGGGCGGCGTGATGCGGACGGGTATTACTTCATCGTCGACCGGATCAAGGATATGTACATCTCAGGCGGCGAGAACGTGTACCCCGCCGAAGTGGAGCGGGTTCTGAACGGCCATCCCGACATACTGGAAACGGCAGTGATTGGCGTTCCAAACGCAAAATGGGGCGAGGTCGGTGCCGCCTTTGTGATGCTGCGGCCCGGGTGTTCCGTCGACCCCGAAGCGCTCGCCCCATGGTGCCGCGAGCGGCTGGCGCCCTACAAGGTGCCGAAGAGTTTTAACTTGCTCGACGACTTCCCGCGCACCGCTGCGGGCAAGGTGCGCAAGCCTGATCTGCGCGGGCGGGTGTCATGAGCCTGATCCTGCAAACTGAGTGGATACCGACCCAGGAAGAATTCGATGTCTTTGCCCATGTGTCGGGCGACGACAATCCGATCCATGTCGACCCCGAGTTTTCGGAGCGTACGCGTTTCGGCAAGACCGTATCGCACGGCATGCTGATCTATTCCAAGCTTTGGGCATTACTGCAATCTGCGGTTCCCGACGCGCGCCAGACCAGCCAGACAATGATGTTTCCAAATCCCTGTTTTGTTGGCGACACGGTCGACCTGATGATCGAGGAGTTATCGGCGAAGACTTTTGCCCTTAGGGCGGTCCGTCGTACGGACGGGGCGGAATTTCTGGTCGGAAAGGCGGAACTGGCATGATGGAAGTCGGACAATCGAGTAGCGTGACACGCTGCTATGGCAAACCTGAGCTTGCCGAATTCGCCGCAGTGACCGGCGTCGATCCGCAAGAGCTGACAGGCGTGCCCGAGCCTTTGATCGCGGCGCTGTTTTCCTATCTGCTGGGGGTGAAGCTGCCCGGCCCGGGGACAAATTACCTCAAGCAGGAAATGCGGTTTCTTGCGCCCGCTCCGATAGGGCAGGACCTGACCGCGACGGTCGAAATATCACGATTGCGGCCGGACAAGCACCTTGTCGATCTCTGGGCGACCTGCTCTGCGGCTGACGGCACCTTGATCTGCGAAGGGCGCAGCCTGGTGCTGGCAAGGGATGTTGGCGCCTAGGTTCCCGTTTCCAGGACAAACCCCGCCACAGCGGCGGCAAACGCATCGGGTTCTTCCAAATGCGGTGAATGTCCGGAATTCGCAAACCCGTGTTTATATGCTACCGGCGCGGCCTCTGTCAGCCAGTCGGCGCAGCTGGCAGGATAGACCCGGCTTTTCGTGCCATAGCTCACTAGGTACGGGATATCGACAAGCGGGATTGTGGCCCGCTCGTCCATGCCAACCAGAGATGCCCACATCGAATTCATTGCGTGCGGATCGTTGTCGCGGATTTTCGCCTCGGCCCTGCGCGCATCAAAGGCTGCGGGGCCTTCGCGCGTGGCAAACATGCCTGCGGCAATGGCCGGCGCACTGCCGGTCCAATCTGCGCGGAAACGGGCCGTGCCGGTGGCGATCGAGTCCGCATACTGTCCGATCAGACCCAAATCCCAGCCCGGCCCATTCACGATCTTCGGGCTCATGTCGACGGTCATCAGCCGCGAAAGCCGCCCGGTCCCGAAAAGAGAGATGTAGCGCCACGCAGCGGCTGCCCCCATCGACCACCCGATCAGGGTGACATCACGCAGATCGCGCGCCGCGATGATTTCATCGACCAGCGCGGCCGCATTATCCAGATTTGCGGCACGGTCCCGCGCGTGCCCATGTCCCGGCAAATCGGGGGCGAGACAGTGAAACCGGTCCGACAGCCGTTGCAATTGACCGGCAAACAGGCCGCCATCCATCGTCCAGCCATGCAGAAAGATCAGGGTGGGCCCCTCGCCCGCCTCGTTGACAATCAGGGGAGAAGTCATCCGCGCTGCCGCAACCGTCCGACGATCCCGGTCGGAAAGAAATAGACGCTTAGCACGAACAGCACGCCGAGCCACAAAAGCCAGCGGTCGGGATTCAACAACAGTGGCAACACCGGCACATCCACAAGCGCTTCGCCCACTGCGCCCAGCAGGTTTTGCAGATAGTTCTGAGCCACCACGAACAGCGTTGCACCGATCACTGCGCCGTACATCGTGCCCATGCCGCCGATGACCACCATCAGCAGAATATCAATCATGATCTCAAAACTCAGCGTCGTATCCGGCCCAACATAGCGCAGCCAGATAGCGAATAGCGACCCGGCGAGGGCCGCAACAACTGCCGACAGGCAGGTTGCGATTACGCGGAAATAAATGACGCGATACCCGATTGCCTCGGCCCGAAAGTCGTTTTCGCGGATCGCCTGCAGCACCCGACCGAAGGGTGAGTTGACCAGGCGCAGCAGCAGAAGAAACAGGATCAGCGACCCGCTGAACACCAGGTAGTAATTCAAAAGCTTGCCGTTAATGCGCACGCCCAAAACCTTCTCGTCAGTATATTTCGCCGCCGAAGTCAGGGCGCGCGGAATCTTGTAAGAGAGCCCGTCCTCACCGCCGGTGATACCCGACAGCTGGCTGACCAGAACCGCAACCGCTGAGGCGACCGCAAGGGTGATCATGGCAAAGAAGATTGCCCGCACCCGGAGCGAGAAGAACCCGATCAGCAGCGCGAGCGCCGCAGCTGCCAGCGCGCCGGCAAAAGAGCCAACAAGTAGTGCGTCGAACCCGCGACCCATATGGATCGAGGCGAGTGCGACGCCGTAGGCACCCATTCCAAAAAACATCGTATGCGCAAAGCTCACGATGCCGCCATAGCCCAGCATTAGGTCGTAGCTGGCGACCAGCAGGATGAAGATGCAGACCCGGGCCGCTGTGTCGACCGAGCGGGTTCCGGGGAGGAGGAACGGCGCAAAAGCCAGGGCGACGAGGATCGCCAGCAACACCAGCCCTAGGATCAGGCTGCGCGGGCGGTCTCCGGAGATCAGTTTGACAAGCATGTTATTTCGCCTTCACGACGGGCATCATGCCCTGCGGCCGCCACATCAGGATCGCCACCATCAGGCCAATGTTGGATATGAGCGCCATTTTCGGTTCCAGAAACGCGATGTAGTTTTGCAAGAGCCCAACCAGCAGCGCACCGATGAAACAACCCTCGACGCTGCCCAAACCACCGATGATTACCACGATGAACACCAGCACCATAATATTGGCGCCCATATGGGCGGTGATAACCTCCTGATAGAGCCCCCACATCACGCCCCCAAGGCCGGCCAGCGCCGACCCGGCGATGAAAACGCCGATGAAGACAAGCCGCAGGCGATAACCCAGCGCCTCGACCATTTCGCCGTTCTGCACCCCAGCGCGCACGATGAGGCCGATTTTTGTCGATCGCAGTACCCAGCGCATGGCCAGAAACAGCACCAGCCCGACACCGACGGCGAGCAGCCGGTATTTCTCGATCGCCGCACCCGCAAATGTGATTGCCCCTTTCAGGGTTTCGGGGCGGGTCAGGAATATTTCGTCCGGCCCCCATACGACGAGGATCAATTGTTCGACGATGATCAGCCCGCCCATGGTGACGAGAATCTGTTTCAGATGTGCGCCGTAGACAGGTTTGACGATGACGCGTTCGAACGCCCAGCCCATGACGCCCGTGGCCAGCATCGCCCCGATCACGGCCAGCGCCACGGCGAGAAGGTTCAGCATCAGCGACGGTGCGCCGGTCAGCGATCCGAGCCCCAGCAGGATCGAAATGCCAACAAAGGCGCCGACCGATACAAACGCCCCATGGCCGAAGTTGATCACGTCCATCAACCCGAAAACCAGCGTCAGGCCCGAAGCCATAATGAAAATCATCATACCCATGGCCAGCCCAGAGACTGTCAGGGTCAACCACGAGGACGAGGCCGGGATCGCCAGATATCCAAACACGATCAGTGCCGGGATCAAAAGGGCGGGTATCCAGGGTTCGAACTGGCCCCAGAGGCTGGCCTGGGCCATAGTTGGTGAGTGATCGGGTGCAGCGGTCATGTGGCCTCCATGCTTAGTCCCATCAGGCGTTCCTGTAGGGTGGCGTCTTCGCTCAGTTCCTTCATTTCACCGGACCAGACAACGTGCCCGTCATCCATTACGGCGCAGGTGTCGCCCAACATTTTCGCAACGGCAAAGTTTTGCTCGACCAGCAGGATAGAGGCGCCCTGTGCCTTTAGATCGCGTAACGCGCCGGCCATGGTTGCGATAATCGCGGGCGCCAGGCCCTTGGTCGGCTCATCGATCAGGTAAAGCCGGCGGTCCTCTACCATGGCGCGAGCGATCGACAGCATCTGCTTCTGCCCGCCGCTGAGGTTTCCCGCCTCGCTGCGCCAGAATGTCTTGAGCGGGGGAAACACCGAAAACAACCAGTCGAGCCGATCCGGTTTGATCGGCCCGCTAGCCGCGGCCAGCGCCATGTTCTCTTCTACGGTGAGGTCGGAAAATATACCCATGTCCTCGGGCACGAAACCTATCCCGCTGCGCGCGATGGCCGGGGTCGGGGTTGCGCTGATGTCCTGGCCGTCGAAAGAAACCGACCCCTGACGTGCGCGCCAAAGCCCCATGATCGTGCGTAATGTCGTGGTCTTGCCAACGCCGTTGCGGCCCAGCAGCATAGTCACGCCGCCCTCTGGCACCTGCAGGTCGACACCTTGCAGAATGTGGTACTGTGCGATATTCGTGCACACACCCCGAAGCGAAAGTATCGGATCAGACATCTTCCAGCGCCTTTCCCATATAGGCCTCTTGCACCACGTCCGAGGCCATCACCTCGGCCGGTAGGCCGTCGGCCGCCAATGCGCCGTTGTGCAAAACGATGATGCGATCCGCCAGCGTGCGGATCACGTCCATCTTGTGTTCGACCAGCAAAACCGTGCGGGTCTTGTCGTCCTTCAGTTCCTCGATCAGGTCCAGCACTACGGGCGCTTCGTCCACAGACATTCCGGCGGTGGGTTCGTCGAACATGTAGACAGTCGGCTCCAGCGCGATAAGCAGCGCCACTTCCAGCTTGCGCTGATCACCATGGCTGAGTTCAGAGACCGGCTGTGCGGCGAGGTCTTGCAGGTTGACTCGTTTCAGCGCAGCCTCGGCCGCCAAAGAAATATCGGTGTGGCTGTCCGCCATGGAAAAAAGGTTGAACCCCATATTCAGTTTCGCCTGGATGACCAGGCGGACGTTTTCCAGCACTGAGAGGTTCGGAAACAGGTTAGTCAATTGAAATGCCCGCCCGATGCCAAGATGCGTGCGCGCGCTGACTGCATCGCGGGTGATATCGCGCCCATTCAGATGGACCGTTCCGCCGGATGCGGGAATCTGGCCCGAAATGAGATTGAAATAAGTTGTCTTTCCGGCCCCATTTGGCCCGACGATCGCGGTCAGTTCGCCGGCATTGAATGAACAGGTGACATTGTCCACCGCCACATGGCCGCCAAAGCGCACGGTCAGGTCGCGTGTTTCCAGAACAGTGTTGGCCATTGGAGTACCCCGGTTGAAAGGGGCGGCACGCGATGCCGCCCCGCGCTTGTCTCTAGTTCCTGACCGGAACCGGCAGGTCGTCGATGCCAAGCTCGCGCACCAGAACGGGGACACCATAGTCCTTGCCGTCCTGAATTTCGGTACGGAAGTGGTACATCGTTTGCATGGCCTGATGGTCCTCTGCCCGGAACGTCATCGTACCCTTGGGCGTTTCCCACGACATGCCTTCCATGGCCGTAATCAGCTCTTCGGTATCGGTCGACCCTGCTTTTCGTAGCGCCTCGACAACGGCGATACCCGCTGCCATGCCACCTGCGGTGAAGAAATCTGGCGGGCTGTCGAAGCGCTTGAAATGCTCTTCTACCAGCCAGTCGTTCACCGGGTTCTGCGGTAGCTCATAATAGTAATAGGTCGCGCCCTCCATGCCCGGCAGTTCCTTATAAGCTTTCAGCGCCGCAAGGATGTTTCCGCCAGTGGCAATCTCGATACCGTACCGGCCCGGGTCCATCGCGTTGATCTTGGTCATCGGATTTCCGCCGCCGGCCCAGATGATGAACAGCTTCTTCTCTCCGTCGAGGTCCTTCATCGCAGTGAAAATGCGCTCTGCAGCGGCCGTGAAGTCGGTGGTGTCCGTGGGAACGTATTCCTCATGCGCAATGTTGGCACCGGACGTAGCAAGTGCTTCGCGAAAAGCCGATACGCCGTCGCGGCCGAATGCGTAATCCTGCGCAAGCGTGGCGATCTGTACATCTGCCCCGCCGAGCGCGATAGCATTGGCAACCGCATCCTGGCTGGAATTTCGCGAGGTGCGGAAAATATAGCGGTTCCAGTTCGCACCGGTGATCGAGTCAGCCACCGCAGGTTCGACGATCAGTATCTTCTCGTATTCTTCCGCCACCGGCAACATCGCCAGCGCTACGCCGGAACTGACCGGTCCGACGGCAAGGTCAACCTCGTCGTCACCATATGCCTCTTCGAGAAGAGCCTTGCCGATATCGGGCTTCAACTGAGTGTCCTTCTCAATAATGACAATTTTTTCGCCGTTCACCTCCATGGTTCCCTGCGTGGCGTATTCGATGCCCATTTCCAAACCGACATGGGACTGCTTTGCATAAGCCTCGTACGGCCCGGTCTTGCCGTAGATGTGCGCGATGGTGATATCGGCACTAGCCGCACCGGCCGTTGTGGCGACCGCAACGACCCCGGCGATCAAACTGCTTTTCATGGTAGTCCTCCTTCCACGAGATTATTATGAAATATGATTCATAATTCATGTTATAGATCAGAATCCGCTTGAGTCAAGCTGTTCGTGTTGCTTGGGTGGGTCCGGTCTGGTCTCGAAGTTCAGAAAGGCGCGGGCCTCGTTGCCCGCCCGGAACTGATACGGGCGGCTTTCCGGGTTAGGATTTCTTCGAGTTTCATCCGCATGCGAGCATTCGCGGTACCAGGGGCCAGCGATCTCAACCGCCTTTCTCGTTGTAGCGAATTGGGGGAATCCTTGCGCGCTGCGGTCAGGGAAAGTGACACGATTTAGCATCAGCAGGGGACGGAAGCACCGGTGGGCTGCTCTTTTCCACCAGACGGCTCGAGGTGGTGTCTCCGATGGACCGTTCTTCAGAGACGGAATGTCTGCTTCGCACGCTTCTGGCTTGTTCATGCGCAGCGCAGCATTGGTCAAAGAGGGCTGATTTTGATGAAAAAGTCGGTCATGAATTAGTCGTTGTTAGCTGATTCAGTTTTCCCATTGATTTGGGAGTTTGATGCGATGCTGGGACCACGTCAGGAGTTTCAAGCGGCTCTGTTTTACGAGTTCAATCTGGAAGA
>JAAEOR010001009.1 GCA_024222895.1 Hyphomicrobiales bacterium
GACGCCCAGGCCGAAGACGGCCGGATAGAGCGAGGTAAAGGCGAGGACTGCCAGGCAGGGCAGGATGAACCAGAACGCGGAGGTTTCCGCGGTCATGCCTTTTCGTTGCGCCATACCGCTCTCCCGCCAGTTCCTCCGCTTTTTCTACTGCGGCGGTATCGGACAAAGGTCACGCGGAGCGTGCATGAGCTCCGCGTGACAGTTGGTGTGGTTGGTCTTCAGTTCTTGGCAATCAGGGCCTTGAAATCCTCCTGGCCCGCTGCTGCTGCGGCTTCCGGCGTCTCGCCGCCATAGATGGCCTGGATGACATCGACGATCCGGAGAGCGAACTCGCTCCAGCCGGCCCGTTGAACAACCGACGTCTGGGAATTCGGCATCGCCGCGAAGACCGTGGCGACATAGTCGGGGTTGAATGCGCCGGAGTAGCCGTCGTTTTCCCACGTCGATAGCCGCGGCGCGCCACCGTGCAGCTTGCCGATCTCCGGCTCGTTGGCCTTGTTGGTCATCCACTGCACGAAGTACCAGCCGGCATCGGCGTTCGATGCATTCGCCGGGATGCCGTAGCCCCACTGCCAATGGGCCGTATAGGGATTGCCGGTGCTGTTATCCACCGGAATGACCGAGTAACCGACCTTGCCCGCAATCGGCGATTCGTCGGCATTCTCGAAACCGGGCCCGAACAGGCTGGCGTCGATGAAGAAGGCAGCGCCGCCGGCCTGGAAGAGCTGGGAAGCGTCGGGCCAATCCATCGCCTGGATATTGACCGGCCCGGCTTTCATCAGCTCGGCGTAGTTTGCCAGACCGCGGGTAATCGCCGGATCGTCGAGGCGCGGCTTTTCCCAGTCGCCATCGAACCAGACATTGTATGGTGCGTCGCGGCTCGCCTCGCCAACGCTGTTGTTGACGATGCCGGTGATCGTATCGATGAGCGTGTCGGAGCGGATACCGCGCATTGCGGCGCCGGCGATGCGACCGTCACTCTTCTCCTTGACCGTATGGGCTGCGGCCAGAAGCTCTTCCATCGTCTCCGGCACTTTGCCGTCGAGATACTCGTCGACGATGTCCTTGTTGTAGAACAGGATATAGGTTTCGAAGGACGCCGGGATGCCGTGATACTCCCAGTTCCCGTCGACCTGGTACTTGGTCGAGTCGAGGAAGCCGGCCGGGATATCGGCGAGATCGTAGTCCGGCGCAGTCATGTCAGGGTTGTCGATGAAGCCCTGTAGCGAGTGCACCAGTCCGTTGCTGAACTGGGTGTAGGCGGTTGAATCCATCGGCAGGAAGTAGACATCCGTCAGCGAATTGTCGCCCTGGCCGCGCAGTGCCACTTCCATCCGGTCGAAATAAAGATCCTCCGCCATCGTCTGGAGGTTCACGGTGATACCGGTCTCATCCTGGAACTTGTCGACCAGGGTGCGCACTCCGACAGTGACCGGGTGCTCCGGCATCATCACCGTGATTTCCTTGCCGGAAAACTGCTTCCAGTCGAATGCCGCCGCGCTCGTCGCCAGTCCGGACAGCGCAAGCATCGATGCAGTGGCCGCCGCGACCGACAAAGGCCGCAAGGCGGAACGCCGAAAAAAATACATTTGGCTCTCTCCCTGTTACCCACTATTGGTCAACCGATTGCCGACCAATATGGTGTGCCAATTCAATAGAGTCGTAAATTCAAAGTCAACCTTGGCTTTTGTCGCGGTAATTGTTTCGCCTCTCAGGCTTGAAACCCGCTACCGCTTCGGCTACGAGACGAAAAGTTCAATTGGTCGACCGATTAGGAATCAGCTCACAGTGGTCCAGTCCGTAAGCTTCCGAGTGTATGAAGACATTCTCGATCTTATCCGCTCGGGTACCATCCTGCCGGGCGGCCGGATGCCAAACGAGCGCAAGCTCGCGGCTCTCAATGGCGCGTCGCGGACCCAGGTGCGCGACGCACTGTTGATGTTGCAGAAGGAAGGTCTTGTCGAACGCAAGATCGGCAGTGGAACCTACCTCGCCGATGACGCCCCCAAGATCATCGAGATGGGCGATGCCGGGGTCGACCTGACCGCCGGTGCGGCACTCGATTTCCAGGAGACGCTGGAAGCGCGGCTCTACATCGAGCCACGTCTCGCCGCCAAGGTCGCCGAAGCGGGACAGCAGGATGCGTTCGACAGTCTGTTCGAGGCCGCCGACGCGACCCTTTCAGCCCGCGACTGGCTGGCCTTCAAGGAATCGATCTATCAGTTCTCACGAATCTACTACATGGCCGCGGCCAACGACTTTCTCCTGTCGATCTTCGACCAGATCCTGCAGAGTCGCCGCCGCAGCAACTTCGACGGCCGGCAGGGTCAGGCGCCGGTTGCCGGACTGGTGCGCACCCATGTTCGCGAGGAACTGCGCGGTCTCGCCGCCGCAACGGCCTCGGGCGATGGCGCCAGGGCCGAATCCGCCGTGCGTCAATACCTCGTCGGTCTCACCGCCTCTTCCGCGCACTGAGACTGCTTCGACCTAAAATCGTTCAGGCCATTTCCGTGACGTGTGATAGACGCGGATGATCTCGACAGTGTCGCCGTTGATCGCATATGGCACGACGAACGGCAGGCGCGGGATAACGAGTTCATAGGTGCCGTCAACCCGCCCCTTTCTGC
>JAAEOR010001010.1 GCA_024222895.1 Hyphomicrobiales bacterium
CGACAAGAACGTCGACTGGGCCTGGTATGCCGAAGGCTGGGACGTGGCGCTCGCCTATCGCGGTGCGATCTACAACACGCTCGGCGCCGTCAATTTGCAGCCACATCACCAGCCCTACAACTACTTCACCGCCTATGCACCGGGCACCAGAGCGCGGGAGGCGCATCTTAAGGATATGGAGGAGTTCTGGGATGCGGCAAACGCCGGCAATCTGCCGGCCGTATCGTTCGTCAAGCCGGACGGCAAGACCAGCCAGCACCCCGGCCACAGCTCGATGTCGGCCGGCGATCTGATTGTCGGCACAATCGTCCAAACGCTGGAGCGCAGCCCGCAATGGGACAAGATGGCGATCATTGTCACCTACGATGAGAACGGCGGGTTCTGGGACCCGGCGCCGCCGCCGGCCGGCGATCGCTGGGGACCCGGGTCGCGCATCCCGACGATCGTCGTGTCACCGTTCGCCAAGAAGGGCTTCGTCGACCACACGGTTTATGACACCACCTCGATTCTGGCCTTTATCTCCAAGCGTTTCGATGTCGAACTGCTGCCCGGCATCCGCACCCAGTTCGGCGACCTCCGCAACGCTTTCGATCTGCCGGCCGACTGACAGCGGTTGCCCCAGCCACCCGCAAGGACATGAGGGAATACACCAGCACCATTGTCTCGACCAGACGTGAGGCGGGCTTCAGCGCGTTAGCCCGATTCTCTCGCACTCGATATGGTCTGCGCCGACTCAAGGCCCGAAGGGTTGCACTGCGGCGGGCATCGACGGCGCCATGTGGCACAACCGTATGATCTCATACGCTTATCGCCGCCCGACACCGTATCTGCACCCCCGAAAGTGTAACGCTGACCGCATGGAGTGCGAGAGCAGAGGGCGAGCCGGGCCTGAGACACACCTGAGACCATTGGCGCGCTTGTAAAGACGTCCGTGAGGCACCACTATCGGCCCAACACACCGATCATACGGCGGAGAACAAGCAGCCGCTTGGTTTGTGGTCGTTTCACGCGGCCGAAGCCAATCGAACATGGAGAGACCAATGGTTAAATTCGTTGCGGAAAAGGGCGTGAACTTCAAGACCCTGGATGAGATCGAAGTTCTGTTGGACGGCGATGTTTCGAAGAAGAAGCTGGGCAGCTTCACGGTGAAGGATGGCAACGTGAAGGCTCAGGTTGAAGGAAGTGGCTTCCTCTACCTCGGCGGCGTTCCGTTTGCCGGCAAGATCACCGACATCAAGGTCAAGATAGGAGGCGACCTCGCCTTTACCGTGTCGAAGCTGAACTTGAAGATAAGTGACCTCCTCGACTGGAAACCCAAGGACGTGCTCGAGAAGATCCTCAAGGGCGACGACACGCTCATCGGATCGAATAAGAAGGATACCCTGATCGGCTTCAAGGGCGATGACAAGATTGAAGGGAACAAGGGCAAGGATAAGCTGTTCGGCGAGAAGGGCGACGACAACCTGAAGGGCGGCAAGGGCGACGACCTGCTCAATGGCGGCAAGCACGACGACAAGCTCAACGGCGGCAAGGGCATTGACACCTACGAGTTCACCACCAAGCCGGGCAAGGGCGTCGATACGATCAAGGAATTCGAAGCGGGCGAAACAATCGCGCTCGACAACGACGTCTTCGACGTAGGCGGCAAAGGCCCCCTCGACCCGGACAAGTTCTACGGTGGCCCCAATGCGACGGACGCCGCCCATCGGATCGTCTACAGGGAAGACAAGGGCAAGCTTTACTACGACGAGGATGGTAGCGGCGGCGGTGCGAGCAAGGAACTCTTCGCCAAGCTCGAGCCCGGCACGACCCTCGCAGCCAGCGACTTCGAAGTGATCTGATCGGACCCACTCATGCCGGCGCGGGTGGTCATCCGGAAACACCATCCGGTCGCCCGCCGTGCCACAGCCAATCTCCGGCGAGACGCCCTGGTGCCTCGCCGGTCCCCGGACCTTGGTCGAGCGACAAGCCGACCTGCCAGGCCGTCATCCGTTCTTGTTGAAACGGACCGCCGGGCTTCTGTTCTTTGCCGCTCCCGTGCGGAAGCGCAGACGCTTTTCCTGATCCGCTCCTAACGGGCGCCGCACGCTTGCAGGCAGGCCTGCATATGGCCGCGGGCCTCGGCGGCGATCACGCTGCACTGCTCGATTGCATAGTCCCTTGCACCGATCACTTCCAGATCGATCGGACCCGCATACCCACCCTCATGCAGCGCACGGATATACCCGACCAGGTCGATTTCACCGCGCCCGTTCACCTGGTCTTCCGGAGTGCCCGGCCCCTCCTGGCGCCCCTTGCAATCCCGGATGTGGACATGCTTGACCCGGCTGATCACTGCCGCGATCGCCTCAACCGGATCCTCGCCGGCGCGATGGATGTGGGACGGGTCCATGTCGACACCAAAGGCCGGTGACCCGACCGCCGCCATCACCCTCAGCGTCGTCGGCGTGTTGTGGACGCTGTGACCCATGTGGGCCTTGACGCACAGGGTGACACCATAGTGCTCGGCCCTGTCGGCAAGACGGCCGAGTGACTCGATCGTTTCCTCCAGGCTCTCGTCGTCTCCGGTCTTGCCGCCGGGGCCGCAGTTGACGATTGGGGCCCCGATCTCGACGGCGGCTTGCATCACCTGTTCCATGGTCTCGGGATCGCGCGAGGGCCGCTCTATGGCAAGGACTTCCAGCCCGTAGTCCCGGGACAGACGTCTGATGTCGGGCGCAATCTCACGCCAGCGCTCGATGACCAGGTGATCGCTCATGCCATCGATTGCGGA
The DNA here is from genome assembly GCA_024222895.1 of Hyphomicrobiales bacterium. Taxonomy (GTDB): domain Bacteria; phylum Pseudomonadota; class Alphaproteobacteria; order Rhizobiales; family Kaistiaceae; genus Bauldia. The sequence continues at coordinate 2,774 of JAAEOR010001010.1, forward strand.
AACCTCAACCCCGTCATAGCCGGCCATCGCCAGATGCTTGAATGCGGTCTCCATGGAATGGCCGCCGAACAAAACGGTGTTTGCACCGAGCTTCATCCTTTTCTCGAATCTCCCCTTGGCCGCGCCCCGAGACAGCCGCGCCGTGGCCGCTCACGTCTTTTTCCCGCCGGCAGCAGCCGAGTGCCAAAGGCGCTATCCCGTTACCAGCCGCAGCGCCTCCTCCGGCAACGGCCCCTTGTCGAACGCATCGAGAGCCGTGTCGAGCTGGTCGAGGCTGGAACAGCCGAGCAGTGCGGTATGAAGCGTTTCCGTGAATGCCACAAAACGCACCGACGCCTCGATCAGCGACGACGCGAAGCCGCGATCGACGATCGGCGCGAGCTGCTTTGTCCGCGCGACATCCTCGGCATAGGTCGGGCCCGAACCGATCGGCTTGAGATTTGGGCTGGCGATCGCGTGCCGTTCGAGCCGCCCGCTCAGCGCCCCGCCGGCCATGATCCGGATACCGATGGTGCCGAGCCCGCGCCCGGCGGCACGGTTGACCAGACGATCATAGTCGCGGCCCTCGAAACCGGCTGCAGCCGGCGCCACACCGGTCGGGTTGATGAGATTGACGACCAGTTGCGCCGTGTCGAAGCCGGCCCGGTCGACAACATCGGCAATCGCCGACGGGTCGCCAACACCGGTGAAGCCGATGAACCGAACCTTGCCGCTCTCCTGCAGCTTCCGCAGGGCCGGGGCAACCCGATCGACCACCGTGTCGGCATCGAGACCACCGGCCGAGCCGGCATCGACGATCGGATTGTGCAGCTGGAACAGGTCAACCGAGTCCATTTGCAGTCGTTGGAGGCTGGAATCCAGCGATGCGGCGATCGCGGCTTCATTGCCGCCGAACCTGAACTTGGTCCCGATCAGCGCCTTTGGCCTTAGCGCTTTCCAGACCTGCCCGAGATGGGTCTCGGACAATCCGTCACCATAGGAGGCGGCCGTGTCGAAATAGGTGATGCCGCGCTCCAACGCCCGGGCCACTGCCCGTTCCCGCTCGGCCGCCGAACCGCGGATGATCAGGCCGCCGACCGTACCGCAACCGAAGCCGAGAGCCGAAACCTTCACTCCGGTTCGGCCGAATGGCACCTGTCGCATCGCTTCCCGCGGCCGACGATCCTGCATTGCCGTCGTCTTCCCGGCGCCGACAGGCGCCGTGGGGCCGCCCGATCGGAAAGGCCGCCCACCCGGCGCCGAGTCTCGTCCATCGAGGTGGCCAACCAGGCCGATGCCGCGGAACAGGCGATACTTGTCCCAGTCGACCCAGCTCTCGACGATTTTTCCGTTGTCGAACCGGTCGATCGAAACGCCGGTCCAGGTGACGGTCTCGTTGGTCGGCGCAAGACCCATATAGTCGCCGGTTTGCGTGGCCGTGATCTCCCATCGGGTCGCGACCCGATCGCCTTCGGCGATCTGCATCGATACGGTAACTGCCGAATCAGAGAAGCCGCGATGGTAACCGCCGACCAGTTCCCGCCAGTCTTCCAGGCTGCGGCTGCTGACCCCGCCTTCGACGTCGGATTCCTGATGATTGATGTAGTTCGGTGCGAAGAGATCGCCCGGCTTATCCGTGTTATCGCTGGCCCACATCTGAATGGCGCGCCGCGAGCTGTCCTTTTTGCGATCAAGTGACATTGTGCTTCCCGACCTAGCGCAAGAGGAATGATCACGTGATGCGAAAACGCGAAATTCGCATCACTTGATACTCCCAATGTCTGCATTCTCGGCTAAAAGTACCAGCGAGAAATTCCGGCAGCCAATGGACCCCTCCCTGACAGGACAGAAACCATGATCAAGCAACTCGCCCATGTCTGCATCTTCTCCAAGGATCTCGACGCAACCGAGCAGTTCTTCAGCGACGTCCTCGGCATGAAGAAAGCCTTCAGCTTCACCCGCAGCGGCGACGTGTTCGGCTTCTACCTGCATGCCGGCGGCCGGTCCCATGTGGAGGTCTTCTACAAACCCGAAGCCGCTTTCGACGAAGCCGACCAGATCAATCACCTTTGCCTGGAGGTCGAGGACCTGGACGAGACGATCACGGCGATCCGCGCCAAGGGGGTCGATGTCACCGACAAGAAGAAAGGCTGCGATGACACCTGGCAGGCCTGGACCAAGGATCCGTCCGGGGTGAAGATCGAGCTGTTCGAATACACCGACCAGAGCGCCCAGTTCGTCGGCCGCGATCGCGAGGCCGACTGGTAGACGTCCGGACCTTACGCCATCGTCGAGGAGCGAGCGGAGGTCGAAGCGCAGGCGTGGGCCGCCGGGGCATGAAGTCCGATAGCGCCTCGTCTGGCGCAAGGCCGTGGAGCTTGCCAGTAGAACTCAATCGCCTCGATGTTCGCCGGGCAGGCCTGAGCCCACGCCAAGACATCAGACCAACGGCCCCGCTGAATGTCGACAACCTCACCCGCGCACCTGTCCCCCGGATCTCCTACTTCGGGTTTGGCTTCGGAGGTAGCGTCCGCAGATAGGCGATGATGGCTTTCACATCATCTGGCTGCATGTTGGCGTAGTAGCCATAGCCCATGGGCGGCAGCATCTTCGACCCGTCGGGATGGACCCCCGTGGTGATCATCGCGATCAACTCGTCATCGGAATAGCTCGCAACGCCATCGGTCTCATGCGAGGTGACGTTGGCTGAGGCCGAAACACCCCACGGCCCCCTGAACTCGAACCCGCCGGCGCCGAGCTGGTTCTCGAAGTCCGGGTGCCCCTGCCCCATCGGTGTGTGGCATTCGATGCAGTGACCGACCGGACCGGCGAGATAACCGCCATACTCCACGGTGACCCCCGGCTCGACGTCGGCGACCGAACCGACCGGTGGCCCGTAGCTCTCGGGCAGCGGAATGCGGTAAGTGGATTTCGGGACCTCATTGCGAACGGCCGGCACCTGGCGGAGATAGGCGACCATGGCTTCGACGTCCGTGTCCGACAGGCCGCGGTAGAGACCGATCGGCATCGGTGGCCCGATGATCGTGCCGTCGGGACGTTTGCCTTCCCGGATCGCGGTAATGATCTCGTCATCGGTCCAGCTGCCGATCCCGGTCTCCATGTCGGGCGTGATGTTGGGGGCGTAGGCGGTGAACGGTTCGCCGTCGTCGACGAGACGGCCGGCCAGTTCCTGACCCGCGATCGGACCATTCGCATCGAGTGGCGTGTGGCAGTTGCCGCAGGCCGCGATCGAATTCATGAGATAAGTGCCTCGTTCGAGCGCCGTTTCGGCGGATGCCGACGCTGCGGACGCGGAAGCGAAGACGGCAAGCGTCAATAGTCGACGGATAGTCATCATAATCCCCCCTTTTTTGCCCGGCGCCAGTATCATCCCAGTCGTGCGGATTGTGCAAGCACGTAGGACTCACGTTTCTCGGTCGGACTGCCGCGCGGCGAACCCGGTTGCTCATTCTCGGCGCACGACTCCTCACACGGCCCTTGGTATGCCCTGCCGCGTCATCCGAAGCCAGTTCACTCCGGTGCCGCCTGCATGGCGGCGAAGCCAGCCTTACGTTTCGCCGACCACTCCATCACCTGCCCTGTTGCCCATGCGCTGAGAAGCATGGTCAAAACGAAAATCGCGATCGACTCCGGAATCACACCGAGGTTGGCGAAGGCCGGCCCGGGGCAGAGGCCGGTCAGTCCC
>JAAEOR010001011.1 GCA_024222895.1 Hyphomicrobiales bacterium
AAGGATCTGGAAGGCCTCGCAGACGGTTCCCTTCATCTACCGTGCGTTTGCGGCAGGCTATGAGGTTCCCGAACCGCTAATCGAAGCGATCGTCAGGACGTTTCTGACCCATGTCGTTCGGGGTGATCGCATCTTGCGCAATCTGTCGCCGATCGAGTCTCGTGAAGTCGAGGCCGACCAAGAAGGGGGCCATCTCGACGGCATCGTCACCTGGCTGGAACTCGCCGCATACGAACCCGAGATTGCCGATCGTATCCGCCACATATTCGCGGCCAGGCCCGATCTGTTTCCGGGTGGATGGTTCGGTTCGACCAACAGTGCCCGTGGCTATGCGCACTTCCTGGGCAAGGCTGGTCGCCGGTCTACATCAGGCGCGATGGTCGATCCCGAACGCCACGCAGAAACGCCTCGACCTTGACCGGCTGCTTGCCGGCACGCTGAAGCTCGATCAGGCGAACGGCGCCTGAACCGCAGGCAACGGTCGGATCGTTGCCGATCAGCGTGCCAGGTGCGCCCTGACCGTCGGCGAGGGTCGTGCGGAGGATCTTGACCCGCTCCGGGCCGCGACCAAAATCGGCCTCGAACCAGGCGCCCGGCCATGGCGAGAGCCCGCGGATGTGATTGTGGACGTCGGCGGCCGGCTTCGACCAGTCGATGCGGGCTTCCGATTTATCGATCTTATTCGCGTAGGTCGCGCCTTCA
>JAAEOR010001012.1 GCA_024222895.1 Hyphomicrobiales bacterium
ACATGGCCGCCCTTGACGAGCTGGGTCAGCACTCGTTTCGACAACAACGTATAGGACAGATTGAGCCTGGCGAATTCGAACTGCCGCGGCCGTGATGGCACCGGCAGCTGGTCAAGAAACCAGTCGTAGAGTGGCCGATGATCGGCAAACTCGAGAGTGCACAATGAGTGGCTGATCGCTTCGATCGCGTCCGACTGACCGTGGCCGAAGTCGTAGCTGGGATAGACGCACCAGTCTCTGCCGGTTCGCGGATGTGCGGCGTGCAGGATGCGATAGAGCACCGGGTCACGCAGGTTGATATTGCCGGCGGCCATGTCGATCCGGGCACGTAGGACCCGCGTCCCGTCGGGAAACTCCCCCTCCCGCATCCGGCGAAAAAGGTTGAGATTCTCTTCAACCGGTCGATCTCGCCACGGGCTGTCGGTGCCGGGCTCGGTAAGCGTGCCGCGCGCGGTCCGGATTTCCTCCTGAGACTGGTCGTCGACATAGGCCCTGCCCGCCCGGATCAGGTCGATGGCCCAATCGAAGAGGCGTTCGAAGTAATCGGAGGTATGAAACAGGTTGTCGCCCCAGTCGAAACCCAGCCAGGCAACGTCGCGCTTGATGCCATCAATGAAAGCCTGTTCCTCTCGCGTCGGATTGGTGTCGTCGAAGCGAAGATTGCACTGGCCACCGAATTCTGCGGCAATGCCGAAATTCAGGCAGATCGACTTGGCATGCCCAATGTGGAGATAGCCATTCGGCTCGGGGGGAAACCGGGTCACGACTTCGCCGACCTTGCCGCTTTCGATATCAGCCCGGACGATATCACGGATGAAGTCCTGCCCTGGCGGGCGCGGGGTATTGGGCGTCATCGATGCATTCCCTGTGACCGCGACGGCGTTCTGCCATCACTCGTTCGGCCTATTTGCCAAATCCGAAACGAAAGGCCAAGCATTCGCTTCAATTAGACAGCCCACGTCCATTTCGCCTGACGCTGGCAGTCACTCTTGTGGTAACAGAGCGGCGAAAACCCTCACTCAGCATGGTTCCTTAGAGATGACAGCAGATGTCGTTACCCGCTTTGCGCCCTCGCCCACCGGCTACCTTCACATCGGTGGTGCGCGGACGGCGCTGTTTAATTGGCTCTATGCGCGCCACACTGGCGGCAAGATGCTCCTTCGCATCGAGGACACCGACCTTGTACGCTCGACCGATAGCGCGATAGCGGCCATCGGCAACGGTCTCGACTGGCTCGGCCTCGATTGGGACGGCGAGCCAGTTCACCAGTTTGCGCGCGCGGAACGACACCGCGAGATCGCAGAGCATCTGCTCACGACGGGCAAGGCTTACAGATGCTACGCCAGCCCCGAGGAGTTGAATGAAATGAGGGCGCTCGCCCGCGCTGAGGGGCGATCGACCCGATATGACGGCCGTTGGCGCGACCGAGATCCCGCCGACGCGCCGACCGACGTTGCATCATCCATTCGCGTGAAGGCGCCTCGAAGCGGCGAGACCGTCATCGACGATCTGGTGCAGGGCCGTGTCGCATATGCGAGCGACGATCTCGATGATTTCGTGATCCTGCGGTCCGATGGCACTCCGACCTACATGCTGGCGGTCGTCGTGGACGACCATGACATGGCGGTTACCCACATCATCAGGGGCGATGATCACCTCACCAACGCGGCCCGACAGAAAATACTCTACGACGCCCTCGACTGGCCACTGCCCGCGTTGGCGCATATTCCGCTCATCCATGGTCCCGACGGCGCCAAACTGTCGAAGCGCCACGGCGCGCTGGGCATCGATGCCTACCGAGCCATGGGTTACCTGCCGGAAGCAATGCGCGCTTACCTTGTCCGGTTGGGCTGGAGCCATGGTGACGACGAGATCATGTCGACCGAGCAGATGATCTCATGGTTCGATTTCGACGGTATCGGTCGCTCGGCGGCTCGGTTCGACTTTGCCAAACTTGAAAATGTCAATGCGCATTACCTCAAGGAAATGGGTGATGCGGAAATAATGGCAACGCTGATCGAGGAGCTGGACTACCTGGATGGAGGTCCCGAATTCCAGGCCAGCCTCGATCCCGACCGCTTGTACAAACTGCGGGAGGCCGTGCCGCTTCTCAAAGGGCGGGCCAAGACATTGGTGCAGTTGATTGACCAGGCGTCATTTGTCGTTCGCCGCCGACCGCTCGACCTGGATGAGAAGGCGGCTGCGCTCATGACCGAAACGGCTTGCGATCTGCTTAAGCGTCTTGAGCCCCATCTCGCGTCGGTTGAGGCGTGGTCGACTCCGCAGATCGAAGCAGCCGTGCGGGAATTCGCCACCAACGGGGGCGTGAAGTTGGGAGCGGTTGCACAGCCTCTGCGCGCAGCCTTGACTGGCCGAACCGCGTCACCGGGGATCTTCGAAGTGTGCGCAATCCTAGGGAAAACCGAGACTTTGGGACGAATTACCGATAGAATCTGATAGTCTGAGCACATTCCACTCACTCGGAAATGATGGCGGCGGACCGCTGACCGGTCAGTTGAATCGGTGCGGCGCATGGACTTGCCGCGCTGCAGCAATATAATCCCGACCAAATTCCAATCCGTTCAATAAGGAGGCTGCCTTGGCAAATGCGAGCGAAATGGATGTTCCCGCTACGCCGGACGAAACGGCGGCCGATTCGTCGCCGAAACCGGCGGAGTTGATCATCGAGTCGGGCTCCTGGGAGTTTCCCGTCCGTGACGGGACTCTCGGACCGCAGGTCGTCGATATCTCGTCGCTCTATGGTGATAGTGGCCGTTTCACATACGACCCGGGATTCACCTCCACGGCCTCGTGCGAATCCAAGATCACCTTCATTGACGGCGAGAAAGGCGTGCTGCTCTATCGCGGCTACCCGATCGAACAGCTTGCCGAGCAGGGAGATTTTCTGGAGACCTGCTACCTGCTTTTGTATGGGGAACTTCCGACTGCCGCTGAAAAGGCGGACTTCGACAATCGGGTCACGTATCACACGATGATCCACGAGCAGATGAGCCGCTTCTTCACTGGCTTTCGGCGCGATGCGCATCCCATGGCAATCATGTGCGGAGTGGCCGGCGCCCTGTCGGCCTTCTATCACGACTCGATCGATATCTCTGATCCGTACCAAAGAATGGTGGCGTCGATCCGCATGATTGCCAAAATGCCGACAATCGCGGCAATGGCGTTTAAATACCATGTCGGTCAGCCGTTTGTTCACCCCCTGAACTCGCTGGACTATGCGTCGAATTTCCTGCGCATGTGCTTCGCGGTTCCGAGCGAGGACTACAAGGTCAACCCGGTGCTGTCGCGGGCAATGGACCGCATCTTTATCCTCCATGCCGATCATGAACAAAACGCTTCAACATCGACGGTCCGCCTTGCCGGATCGTCGGGTGCCAACCCCTTCGCGTGCATCGCAGCCGGCATCGCATGCCTCTGGGGACCCGCCCATGGTGGTGCCAATGAAGCAGCTTTGAACATGCTTCAGGAAATCGGCACGGTTGATCGGATTCCCGAATTCGTCGCCCGCGCCAAGGACCGGGACGATCCCTTCCGACTGATGGGGTTCGGACACCGGGTCTACAAAAACTACGATCCGCGCGCCAAGATCATGCAGACGACTTGTCACGACGTTCTGGCCGAGTTGGGAATCCAGGACGATCCGATGCTCGAGGTCGCTCGCGAACTTGAGCGGATCGCTCTTACCGACGAGTATTTTATCGAGAAGAAGCTCTATCCCAATATCGATTTCTATTCCGGTATCACTCTGAAAGCATTGGGTTTTCCAACGACGATGTTCACCGTTCTGTTCGCGTTGGCCCGTACCGTGGGGTGGATCGCCCAGTGGAAGGAGATGGTCGAGGATCCCTCTCAACGGATCGGTCGTCCACGCCAGCTCTATACCGGCGAGTTGGAGCGGGATTACATCCCGATTTCCAAGAGGCGCTAACTTCGAGCCTGCTTCTCTCACACGCCATGCGGTCAGTGTTGCATTTCGAGGGTGCAGATAGGGTGTCGGTGGCGATAAGCGTATGAGATCATACGGTTGAACCACCATGACGCCGTAGATGCCGTCCGAAAGGCAACCCTTCGGGCCGGCTTGGCTCAAGTGCAAGACAGAGTATGTCGAGGCCCTCGACCATATCCTATCCCGATACGGTCTTCGCGCTTCTCCTGCCCCGTCCCGCGCTTGAGCCGGCGCAGATCACATCGAGTGTAAGTGCCGCTGCTGCTAGCCCGACTTAAGCAGTTCGTGGGCTGATTCAGAAAAATTCGCTTGTCGACGGCCACGGCAATGGCTGGTTTCTGCGGTCGGGGTCGGCGCAGACCTTGATATCGGTCTGTGGTGCCGACCTACTCGGTTGACGAGTTGCCCTGGTCATCAGAGTCTGCGGCGATGTTTCTGCGCTGCAAGAGTCGCCAGCAGCAGTTCAAGCTGCAAAATCAGAAGCTGACACTGCCGCCACAGCCCCTGCCCAAAATCACCGCCCGGACCTGAAACCCAGCCCCCACCCATGGCAACGCCTGTAGTGCCGACCTTTGGGGGGGGCGATCTAACAATATCAACACGTTAGCCTCGCTAAACACCGCGAATTGCTTAAGTCGGGCTAGCTTAGTGTCCGTCCATAAACGGCTGTTTTTGTTGTGAGATCATCGCTGTCTTGGTCGTTGATTGTATCGTCAGTGGGCGATTTTGCGAATGCCATCGGCTTTTGTGGGTCGGG
>JAAEOR010001013.1 GCA_024222895.1 Hyphomicrobiales bacterium
ACACCGCAGCGGTACTATGAGGGCTCTGACTCCTGACAGCCTCGCACACGGCCGCCAGGTCTCTCCGCTTACTCCGCTTTGCCTTCCGAGCATCCCGACCCCAACCACGTTGCGCAGCCCGGATATCGCTTTGTCAGTCACTTCAGCGTGTCCGGTCGGCCCCTCTTCGGGACCAGGCTTCGCCTCAAGCCTGCAGGCTCGCCACCACGCCCCGCCGAAACGGGTTCGTTATCCTACGGGCTGCTCGTTCGTCTCCGGCTGCTCCCCACCTCGCTTCGCAGCGACGCAGTTGCCTTCAACTTCACGTGTCGTGACTTCACATGACAAGGACTCCCACCTTGATGACAAAGCGTCCTCGCGGACGCACAGGCTTGGGCTTGGCCCAAGCACCTCAGTCCATATGTTCGAATGGAGAAGTGAGCGGCCTCGGCTCAGGTTGGAACGAGGGTTGCGTCGGTGGCGAAGGCGGCCTGAACGGCCCAATGACACAAGCTGGTGTTCCCCGAGGGCGGCATCCCTGCCGCGGCGGTTTTTCGCTTGCTCCCTGCCCTGGTCAGTAGCACCATCTCCTGAAGGCGTGTACTGGGCGCTTTCCAGTTCGAGAAGTAGAACCAGGCGGAGAGGATCACCGATGAAGAAGCAGTTGAAGGCCGCAGCAATCGCCTTGCTGATGACTGTCGCCGCGGTGTGCGGCACTGTTTGGGCCGCCGGTCTGGAAGATGAGAAGGCGCTGTCAGCGCGCTCGATCGAAATGTGGGGTTCCGGCGACTTCACGTTGATCGACCAGACCTTTGACCCGGAGTATCTCAATCATCAGGAACCCGATGTCGAAGGGGGCACCAGGACCCTCCATCTTACGGCCTGGCGGGACCTGGCCGGAGGCTTTCATAAGTCTTTTTCCGACATAAAGGTCGAGATTCTGTTGCAGGTCGGCGAGAGCGATCTGGTCGCCACCCGCTGGCGGTTCACGGCAACCCAGACCGGCACCTATCTCGGTCTCGCGCCAACCGGCAAGACGATCAGTTGGACCGGCACCCAGGTCGATCGTTTCAGGGACGGCAAGATCGCCGAGACCTGGGTCAATTGGGACATGTACGGCATGTTCGAGCAACTCGGCTTAGTGAAGTAGCAGGGCGTTGCGGTCGAGACGTCGGTCTGCGCCCGGCGCTGATCGCTTGAAGTCGCGGTAGGGCGGGTTGGCCGAAGGCATAACCCGCCGTTAGTGCGATCGCCCTCAGGCCCCGGAAGGGTGGAATACGCTTTACTATTCCACCCTACGGTTCGGCGATAAGTGTCAATGGATCAGCCGCCCCCCCTGGGCATGAAAATGCTGAATCTCGGTAACGCCCACCGCCGACACGATCAGGAAAACCAGGACGATGAGCGGATAAGCGACGACGAATTTCGCGCCCCTGGCCATCGGCTTGTTTTCTTTTCATACTCGTCCCGACAGGAAAATTCAGGCTCATACGTCCGTTCCACGTCACCAGCCTATGGGACGCTCCGCGGGCAGAACAGTGCCAGTCGAAAATGGCAAACCCCGAGGCGTGCGAAGGTCGCGACGACCCCGCTTGATCAACCGGCCGGCCTCAGCTTCACTGTCGACATGTGCAGCCGATACGACAACCTGATTCCGCGGGAAGCCTACGCCCAGCTCTTCGGTGCCGAGCGGATGCCGCAGAGCAACTGGCCGCCCCGCTACAACGTCGCACCGACCGATCCCGTACCGATCGTGCGGGTCGACCCCCGCGACGGCGTGCCCGAAGTTGCTATGGCGCGCTGGGGCCTGGTGCCGCCATGGTCGAAGGCGATCCCGAAGATCCCGCACATCAACGCCCGAGCCGAAACGGTCGGTGACAAGCCGCTGTTCCGCAAGGCCTTCGCCCGGCGGCGTTGTCTGGTCCCCGCTACCGGCTTCTTCGAGTGGGAAAAGCGACCGGACGGCAAGCAGCCGTTCCGCTTCACCACCCACGACGGAGAGCCCATGGCGTTGGCCGGATTGTGGGAGTATGCCAGGATCGACGGTGCCGACCTGCTATCCACCACCATCATCGTGACGACCGCAAATGCGCTGGTCGAGCCGATCCATGACCGGATGCCGGTGATCCTGCCGGCAACCGCCTACGACACCTGGCTGGACCGGGACGCGCCGGCCGAGGACGTCTCGACCCTGCTCGCGCCGTATGATCCGGTGCTGATGCGCGCCACCGAAGTCAGTCGGGTCGTCAACTCGGTCAGGAACGACGTTCCGGAGTGCGTCGAGCCGATCGGACAGTAGGCTTATTCAGGAGTGCACTTGGAACGGAGATCAGAACGCCAGGCCGGCGGTCAGCCAGAACACATCGCTCTTCAGCCGGCGCTTGACGCCGAACTCCTTGAAATACTTGGCCTGCAGATTAACGCCGACACCGCCGACATTCGTCGTATAGCCCAGCACCGGCCCGGCGCCGAAGACCCTCGCCTGCAGGCTCTTGGCACCGACAGCCGCCTGGAAATTCTTCGCCCCGGAGCCGCTGTCATTGGCGAGCTGCTGGTAGCCATAGCCGGCAAGCCCAATAACCAGCCCGTTGGCAAAATGCTGGCCGATTGCCGCCTCCAGGTGAAGTTCCGGCGCTGTGCCTCGACGTTGTTCCGAGATTGTAACCCGCGACATTTTCTTTGCCTGGAACGCGTGCCATTGCTTCATAAGGATGGACTGAGCTTTCGCGCTATGCGACTTCCAATCCCGGGCGCAACGGATGACGGACGTTGAAGGATGAGAAACACTGAATGATTGACCACACGACAGGACATCGGCGCGTGCGCCGGCAATCTTCTTTCGGCAAGGTGATGATCGGCTTGGTGGTTTTCGCAGCACCGGCGCTCGCGCAGGACGCCATCGACCCCTCGCCCGAACTCGCCGACGCCCTCGCCGGCCGGCCCTACTCACCATACGCGGACCGCGCCTTCCCCACCGAGGTCTATTTCGGCGACACTCACGTGCACACCGCCCTGTCGGCCGACGCTGGCGGCGGCGGAACCCGGCTCCTGCCGAGGGACGCCTATCGCTTCGCCCGCGGCGACCAGGTCACCTCGAACACCGGCCAGCCAGTCAAGCTCTCCCGGCCATTCGACTTCTACATGATCACCGACCACAGCGACGGCATGGGCGCGATCACCGATATTATCGGCGGAGCACCCAACATCATGGCCGACCCACAGGGCAAGAAGTTCAACGAGGCCTTCAATGCCGGCGGCGAGGAGGCGTTACGGGCCGCGCAGGAACTGGTTGGTCTCTTTGCCAATGGCCAGTTGTCGGACGAGCTCAACTACCAGCCAGGCAACCCGGCCTACAAGCGGGCCTGGGACGATATCGTCGCCGCCGCCGAGGAGTTCAATGAACCCGGCACCTTCACGACGTTCATCGCCTACGAGTGGACCTCGCTGGTCGAAGGCAACAACCTGCACCGCAACGTCATCTTCCGTGATGGTCCCGAGCGTGCCGGTCAGATCGTGCCTTACACCACCACGGCACCCGTCGGCTCGCCGAATCCGCGCGACCTGTGGACCTGGTTGCAGAACTACGAAGACACGGTTGGCGGTGACGTCCTTGCCATCCCGCATAACGGCAACCTATCGAATGGCATGATGTTCGCCATGCAGGATGACTTCGCCGAAGGGGCGCCGCTAGACTCGGATTACGCCGCGCAGCGTAGCAAATGGGAGCGTCTCTACGAGGCGACACAGATCAAGGGCGACGGCGAGGCCCACCCGCTCCTTTCGCCCGAGGACGAGTTCGCCGATTTCGAGACCTGGGACTACGGCAACCTCGACGCCTCTGTGGAGAAGACCCCGGACATGCTGCCGGCCGAATATGCCCGATCGGGGCTGCAGCGCGGACTGATGCTCGAGGAAAAACTCGGGGTGAACCCGTTCAAGTTCGGCCTGGTTGGCGCTAGCGACACGCACACCGGTCTCACGACCCCGGACAACGACAACTTCTTCGGCAAGTTCACCGCCTACGAGCCAAGCCCGGAGCGGGCCACCCATGTCAGCAAGACGTACGCAGACGGCTCGGTAGCGCTCAATGCCTGGCAGTACATCACCGCCGGCCTGACCGCGGTCTGGGCAGAGGAAAACACCCGCGGCGCGCTGTTCGACGCCATGGAACGGCGCGAGGCTTATGCCACCACCGGGCCGCGTATGCGGGTCCGCTTCTTTGGCGGCTGGGATTTTTCCGAGGATGATACGCAACGTCGCGACCTCGCGCTCATCGGCTATTCCAAAGGCGTCCCGATGGGCTCGGACCTGACTGACGGCCCGGACGGCAAGGCGCCAAGCTTTCTGGTCTACGCGCTGCGCGATCCCATGGGCGCCAATCTTGATCGCATCCAGATCGTCAAAGGCTGGCTCGACGTCGACGGCAACCCGCAGGAAAGAGTCTATGATGTTGCCTGGTCCGGCGATCGCCAGCCGGGCGCCGACGGCAAGCTGCCGGCAGTTGGCGACACGGTGGACCTCTCGATCCCGAGTTGGACCAACACCATCGGTTCGTCGGAGCTCGGCTCAGTCTGGATCGACCCCGACTTCGATCCAGATCTCAAGGCATTCTACTATGCCCGGGTGATCGAGATCCCCACCCCGCGCTGGACCGCCTATGACCGCGCACGGTTCGATCTGGACTTGCCCGAGGATATCCCGCTGAAAGGCCAGGAGCGCGCCTACACGTCGCCCATCTGGTACGGCCCGGAGGATTGATGAACGCGAATTTGCGGTGCCGGCGTTCAGCCGATGATGGTCATTGGCCGGCAATCGTGACCGATGCCAGCAAAATTGCCGCGACCGGACAAAACGCGCGAACAATGGGTTCAGTCTGACCTGCCGTATCCGGCAGCTCCCGAAAAGGACAATGAAAATGATCTCCCCCGCATCGCTAAAAACAATACTTTCTTCCCTGGCGGTCGGACTAACCGCTACCGCCTTCGCCGGCATCGCCTTGGCCGAGGACACCGACGATGAATCGGTCGCCGGGCGCGAAGCGGCCGTACCCAACAACCCGCTTAAAGATGCCTATTTCGGCGAGCAGCACGTCCACACGTCTTACTCGCTGGACGCCTTTATTGGGGGAAACCGCCTGACCCCGGATGACGCCTACAGGTTCGCCAAGGGCTCGCCGGTTACGGTCGCCGGGCGGCCGCACAGCATCGGACGCCCGCTCGACTTCGTCGCCGTCACTGATCACGCCGAGTTCCTCGGCGAGATGTACTCGACACAGGTCGAGGACGCCGAGGGACACAACGATCCGAAGCTCGTCGAGCTTCGGAGTCTAACCGACTTCGAGGACCAGGAGGCCTGGTTTACTGAGTACGTGGTCGCCAACAACCGCTCCGGCAGCCCGCAGCATACCGACTTCTACTATGGCGACGGCGTGCTCCACAGCGGTTGGCAGGTGCTGATCGACGCGGCTCGAAGGCACTACGAACCTGGTACCTTCACCACGATTCCCGCCTTTGAATGGAGTGCCGCCCCCAATGGCGGAAACATGCACCGCAACGTCCATTTTCGCGACATGAACCTGCCCGACCTGCCGTTCAGCAACATCGACTCCAGCGACGAGGAGAAACTGTGGGACTGGCTCGCCACGCAGAAGGCGAACGGATCGACCGTGCTGGCGATCCCGCACAACTCCAACGCCAGCAAGGGCCAGATGTTCGAGGCGGTCGACAACGCCGGCAACCCCATCGACGCTGACTACGCGCGGACGCGCGTGAAATGGGAGCCCCTGATCGAAATGATGCAGATCAAGGGTAATTCCGAGGTCGTCGCATCGCTGTGGCCTGCCGACGAGTACGCCGACTTCGAGAACGCCCCGTCGATCAGCAATTACAGCGACCGGACCTTCGATAAGAACGACTTCGTGCGCTGGGCAGTCACCAAGGGTCTGGACTATCAGAGGAAGCTTGGTGTCAATCCCTACAAGCTCGGTTTCATGGGCGGAACCGACAGCCACAACAGCCTGCCGGGCGATGTCGCCGAGGGGAACTACGTCGGCAGCCACGGCGGCGCCGACGGTTCAGTTGAGCGTCGACGGGACGCCGATATCGCCGGCTGGATCATGGGCAAGGACTCGAATCCCGGTTCGATCTCCGGCGTCTGGGCGACAAAGAACACCCGTGGCGCGATCTGGGATGCGATGAATGCCCGCGAGACCTTCGCCACAAGCGGCCCGCGGATCAAGGTGCGTTTCTTTGGTGGCGCCGACCTCACTGCCGATCCGATCGACGCCGTCGCTTTGGTCGAAGGAGGCTACGCGAAGGGGGTTCCGATGGGCGGAACGCTCGAAGGCATAGACGGCCGGCCAACGTTTGTCGTCCAGGCCATGATGGACCCGATCGGCGCTAATCTCGACCGCATTCAGATCATCAAGGGATGGGTTGATGACGCCGGTGAGCCACAGGAGAAAATCATCGATGTCGTCTGGTCGGACGACCGACAGCCCGATGACGAAGGCAAACTGCCGCCGGTTGGAAACACAGTCGACCTGGAAACGGCCTACTACACCAACGACATCGGCGCCCCGCAGTTGATCGGATCTTGGACGGACGACGACTTCGATCAAGACGCGCCAGCACTTTACTACGCCCGCGTGCTGGAGATACCGACTCCGCGATGGAGCACTTACGATGCGGTCAGGAACAACATGCCGCTGCTCGACGGCGTGCCGGCGACCATCCAGGAACGGGCGTGGACGTCGCCGATCTGGTATACACCCGCAGGTTAACCGACTCAGCGCAACCATCCGCGAGGGGGGAATTCGCATGGAAACGATCGTCAATCTGATCATCCAGGCCGTGGCGGGGGCAGTTGGAGGAAACGCCGTCGGCAAGGGAATGAAGAACGCATCACTCGGCGGAACGGGAGACACCATCGCCGGCGCGATTGGTGGCATTGGCGGGGGCCAGATTCTCAGCGCCATTATCCCGGCATTGGCCGGTGGCGCCGAAGGCGGACTCGATATCGGTGCAATCATCGGCCAGATCATCGGCGGCGGCGCCGGTGGCGCCATCCTCACAGCCGTCGTCGGCCTGATCAAGAACGCGATGTCGGGGCAGCGCTAACGACCAAAACGATCAAGTCTCACTGACGGAATGTCCTGAGGCGCGTAGCTGGGAATCCAATACTTGCTGGTTGTCCTGTGTTTCAGGCATTGGCTCGGCGGCGCTGCGGGAACGCCAAGCGCTGACCCTCGATCGGCGGTAGAATCGTTTGCCATGCGTGACCAACGCCGCATGTCCGGATCATGATGATGACCACTAGCCGCAGCTCGCTCCCGCTGAGCCTTCGGGTCATCCTCTTCTGCGCCCTGGCGCTCTTGCCCGCCGGGGCCGCCGCCCAGACGGCGGGCAGCGACTCGGACCGACAGCTCATCGCCGAAGCCGACCAGGCCCGGTGGCGGGCGATCGGCAGGATCAACGTGGCCGGACAGGGATTCTGTACCGGCACGCTGATCTCGGAGCGGCTGGTGGTGACCGTCGCCCATTGCCTGTTCAGCAATCGGACCGGACGGGCGATTGCCGCCGACCGAATCCACTTTCTCGCCGGCTATCGCATCGGCGCCTATGCCGCGCATCGCACCGGGTCGCGAGTCGCGGTCGACCCGAACTTCAAGCAGGGCGAAAAGTCCGCCGATAACATCGCCGCCGATCTTGCGCTGATCGAGCTTTCCGAACCGATCCCGGTGAGCGTCGTTGCCCCCCTCCCATCGGGATGCTGCGCAGTCGCCGGCGATCCGGTGACGACACTGTCCTACGGCATGGACCGCCCTGAGGCCCTGTCGCTAGAGACCGACTGCGCCATAACCGGACGGGGCGGGCCAATCCTCCTCACCGACTGCGAAGCCACACCCGGCGTCTCGGGCGCGCCGCTGATCGGAGAAGCCGACGGAGGCGATACGATCCTTGGGGTGATCGTCGCCATGGACGGGCGTGTCCGCGGCGACGCCATTGCCGTCAGTCTCGGAGGAAGGCTTGACGGGCTCGAGGCGTTGCTGCGCTGACAGGCATGAATCAGCGATTGCGATCGCCGGAACCTCGTAGGGCGGGTTTTAACCGAAGGCGTCGCCCGCCGCTGTCGGCTTCGCCCGGTTCCTGAGCTATCAGGTCGCCGATCCGGTTCGCGACGGCCGCCTCAAGGTGCTGTTGCCCGCGTTCCAGGTCCCCGCCCTCCCGGTCCAGATCGTCCACGACTTCGCCACTTCGGTGCCGCGCCGGGTTGCCGCGGTGATCGATGCCCTGGCTGACAGCCTGTCGGCACGATTGGTGAACCGGGGCGCCGCCAGGGAATGACCGAAACGCTACTGGCAAGGCAGCCACGTTATTGACTACTGTGTCGGTTCCGGTCCAGGTCGATCGAGCAAGGGAACGCGGGCAATGGATGACCGGTCGCGATTGAGGACGCTCTCGCAAACCTTCCGGTTTGAGGACGCCGACACGAGCCGCCTGGCTGAGGTGCTGGCGCAGGCGCCGCTGGTCGGCGCGGGCAGCATCTTCGGCAAACGAACGATCCTGACCACGGCATCGGAGGGTGAGACACGAATCATTCATGGCTTCGAGCCGGTGCCGTTGTTCCGCTTTGACGTCATGATGCAGCCGCGCGCCATTGACACCGGCGTTGAAGTGATCGTGACGTTTTCCCAACCGGAGCGCCGCCGTCCTTATCTCGCCGGCCAGTTTGTCTGGCTGCTCAGCGATGCCGAGGACCAAACGGCCGCCATCCTGCGGGAAGAGATCAACACACCGGTCGCCCTTGCTATCGTCGACGAACCGCTCGACGGCGCCCCGTACAGCCTGCGGCGCTTTCTCTTCTTCGCCGGCGGCCACAAGAAACTGATGCAGGATATGGCCACCAATCTCCGGGCGCTGCTTGGCTAGAGCGTTGTCAGGAAAAGTGTTTCACTTTTCCGCCCGGACAGAGCGACCAGGGAAAGAGAGCGTTGTCAGGAAAAGTGTTTGCACTTTTTCCGCCCGGACAGAGCGATAGAGGATAGAGGGCGTTGTCAGGAGAAGTGTTTGGCACTTATCCGTCCGGACACAGCGATCAGGAGGGAAAGCATTGTCAGGACAAGTGTTTGCGTTCTTTGCCCCGACGGAGGCTACCGGTGGGGCCGACCGACAAGCCACGGCGTTCGCGTTATGGTAGCATATGGCAAACAGGCTCGGACCGCCTGGTCAATCAACGGAAGGAGACAGACATGTCGGACAACAACAAGGCTGTCATCCGTCGCATGTTCGGCGAGGTGTTCAATCAGCATCGTCTCGACCTGATCCCGGAATGCTACGCGGAAGACTTCTGCGGCACCGATCCCGCCAACGGTCGCGATATCGAGGGTCATCAGGACCTGATCGGATTGCTCGAAACCTATCGGCAGGCCTTCCCCGATCATCAATACACGCTGCATGAGATCGTCGCCGACGGCGATCACGTTGCGGTTCGGTGGACCGTTCAGCTGGCCCTTCCCGGTGATCATCCGGACGTCGAGGTCGAGGGCATATCGATGTGCGAATTTCGCGACGGCAAGGTCGTGCGCGTCTGGCAGCACTACGACAATCTGGGACTGCTGAACGCCATAAACGAGACCGGCAAGGTCGCCATGCCGACCCTGGTTCAGCAGGCCTTCCTGGACTCCTGATCTTGCAGTGACGGCACGGCGAAGTTGATCGCCTCGGAGCCCCGCGGATGCCCGACGAACACTACATGCACCCGCGGCTCGCCGCCCTTTGCGATCTCGACAGCGGCTGGTCGCCCGACCGCGACTTCTACCTGGCGCTCGCCGGCCCCGAACGGCAGCGCATCCTCGACCTGGGGTGCGGCACCGGCCATGCTCGACGTTGCGCAACGGGAATCGGCCGGGATGAACATTGACTGGGTTCAGTCGCCGGCCCAGATCTTCCGGCCGCACAAGCGGTTCGATCTGGTGATCATGACCGGCAATGCCTTTCAGGTACTGCTCGACAAGCTGTAGCGCCGCAGATCATGGGCATATGGCACACCGCTCCGCCCATCGGCTTCGATGGAGTCGGGATCGGTCACGTCGAGCCGGGTGACGAAGACATTGTCGAGGCCGGCAAAGTCGTCGTCGGACTCCGGCGCCCGCATCGCGGCGATCACGTTCCAGCCCTTGTCGTGAAAGTGTCGGGCCGTCGCCTTGCCAATGCCGGATGACGCCCCGGTGATGAGAATGGCCTGGTCATGTTGTATAGTTTCCTTTTGGGTTGAGCGTTTTCAGGAAAAATGTGTGCACTTTTCCGCGCGGAAGGAGCGAAGAACAAAGGCCGCCTCAGAGATGCATGCCGCCCGAGACTTCGATCCGCTGGGCCGTCATCCACTGGTTGTCGCCCACCAGCAGGCTGGTAACCGCGCCGCCGACATCGTCGGGCTCGCCGGCCCGGCCCATCGCCGTGTTGGCGGCGACGAAAGCGTTGACGTCAGGGTTGTCCCGCACCACACCGCCGCCAAAGTCGGTTTCGATCGCGCCGGGCGCGACCACATTGAAAGTAATGCCCCACGGCCCGAGCTCCCTCGCCATGTAGCGGGTCAGGACTTCGACCGCGCCCTTCATCGATCCGTAGGCCGCATTGCCGGGCAACGAGAACCGGGCGAGTCCGGTGGAGACATTGACGATGCGCCCGCCGTCTTCGATCATCGGCAGCAGCCGCTGGGTCAGAAAGAAGACGCCCTTGAAATGGGTGTTCATCAGGGTGTCGAATTCGGTCTCGGTGGTTTCGGCGAACGGCTTGTGCACCCCGAAGCCGGCATCGTTGACCACTAGTCGAAGGCGGTGCTCCCCCATCGTTGCTCAAGGGTGTCGGCAAGACGAGTGGCAAAATCATCGAACTGTCCCGTGTCGCCCGTGTCCAACTGCAGCGTCGCCGCCTCGCCGCCGGCGGCTTCGATCTCAGCGACGGCGTCCTCGGCTTCGGCAGCCTGGCTGTTGTAGGTCAGCACGATACCGACCCCGGCGCGGGCCAGGTGCAGGGCGGTGTTGCGGCCAAGGCCACGGCTGCCACCGATGATCAATGCAATCTTGTCCGTCATCGGATGCTCCTGTCGTTCATTGATGGTGGAAAGCTAGCGAACGACCGCGCCGTTCGCCTGCCCCATCCTCCAGGATCGCCCGACTCGACAAGGGCCAGAAACTGGCAGCCGACGATTTCGAAATGATCATCTGAGCGATTGGGAGACCACTCGCGGAACGCCCCCACTACGTGCGCGGCGAACCTCGCCACGCGCCGGTGCGACCGACGATAGTGGCGCGCGCTCGAGAAGTGCCGTAGATTATTTTGTGGCGGCACCCAGCCGTTGCGAGAAAGGGGGGTACGAAATGCGTTCTGCTCGGGCAACCGGACTCATTGGCGCACTTCTGTTACCACTCGTGTTCCACGGAGCGGCGCTCGCGGCCAATCCGATCGGGCACAATCTGGTCGGCACATGGCAGTGCCACAATCCGGTTGTTGTCCACGACCACGAGATCGTCGGAGAGGATATCGACTATCGGATCTTCGTCTTCGACCAGCATCACGGGACGTTCCTCGGATACTACGAGGTCGATGTTTCGGGCCTTAAGCTTGAGGCTGCGGCGATCGCGAAGATGAACGAAACCGACGGGATGAGCACCCGAGACACAGACGACGGGGGTGTCATCCTCCGGGTCAATTTCACCGGTGTTATCGGCCCGGAGCCCGACCGGTTCTACATCATCGACCACCTGGCCGATGCATTCAAGATTGGCGCCATCGATAGCCAGGAGCATCTCAGTTACGTGGTGGTCGGCTTTGGCGACAAGGCCGCGGCACATAACGGCTACTGCATTCGGGTGTCGCGGGAGCGGCCTGATCGTCCCTGAGCCTCAGGGCGGTCCGGGTTTCGGCAGCACCGATACGGTCCGATCGCCGACCTCGGCGCGGACCAGAAGCGCGCAGGCGATGATTTTTCCGTGCTCGGCTGAGCGAGCGGAAGACCACGCGCAAGACGCCCCCTCCGTCATGCTTCGCATGCCACCTCCCCCAAATTCGGGGGAGGAGCGCCGTCGCATCGTTGGGTAGCGCGCTTGAAATTCACGCCCATCCTCCCCCGATTTCGGGGGAGGGGAACCATGCGATAGCATGGTGGAGGGGGCGCTATGCGCACCCCTTCCCCAATCAATCCGCCTGCAGTTCCTTCGCCAGTCGCCGCTGTGAGCCGCCCGGCGGGATGCCAAGCGGAGCCAGAATCCGGTAGACCGCCGGAGTCAGGAACAGCGTGAAGATCGTCGCCAGGCCGAGACCGCCGACAACCACCCAGCCGACTGCAATCCGCGCCTCGGCACCAGCGCCGGTGGCGACGACCAGCGGCACGCTGCCAGCGACCGTCGACGCCATTGTCATCAGCACCGGCTTGAGGCGGATGCGCACCGCCTCGCGGATCGCCTGATCGACGTCGCGCCCCCGCTGCCGCAGCTGGTTGGCGAACTCGACAATCAGGATGCCGTTCTTGGCCATGATACCGACCAGTAACAGCAAACCGATCTGGCTGTAATAGTTGAGGCTGCCCCCGGTGAGATGGATGGCAAGCAGCGCCGTTCCGAGACCGGACGGCACCGTGATCAGGATGATCAATGCGCTGGTCAGGCTTTCAAACTGGGCGGCTAGCACCAGAAAGACGATCAGGATTGCCACACCAAAGACGATCAGCGTCCCCGACTCATCCGCTTCCAGGCTCGCTGCCTCGCCGAGAAAGATGAGACGCCCCTCGTCGCCGAGCACAGCCGGCGCAATCTCGGCCAAACGGGCCGCGGCGGTGCCGAGTTCGACGCCGGCGCCGAGGCTCGCCTGCCCCGCCACGGCCGGTTGTCGCTCCTCACGCGTGAGGGTGGACGCCGACGCCACCAGGGCAAGTTCAGCCACGGCCGACAGCGGCACGAATTGACCGGACGACGATCGAATGAAGATGTTCTCCAGTTCGCCCTGGTCGTTGACCGGTCGGCCGCCAATGGCGAGCTCGATGTCGATCGCCTGGTTGTCGATGAAAACCTCGGCCGCCGTGACGCCTTCAATCACCGTGCTCAATGTTGTGATGATGTCGCGCGGCGCGATGCCGAGATTGGTGGCATTGTCGCGGTCGATATCGAGCTGTAGCTGCGGCTGGTTGATCTCGCTGTTGAGTTGCGGACTGACGAAGATCGGATCCTCGGCGATCGCCTCGACCAGCGCCGTCGCCAGGTCGCCGATCTGCTCATAGTTGTTACCCACCACCGCGAACTGAAGGCCGCGCCCTGCCCCGCGAATGCCGAGGCTGTTGGATGAGCGCACTGCCACCAGGGCGCCCGGGACCTGGCTGAGTGGCCCCCGGATCTCGGCGATGATCTCCTCCTGACTGCGGTCGCGATCTTCCCACGGCGCCAGTCGAACGATGACGAAGGCGCCGTTGGTGCCGCGGATGAAGGCCTGCACAGCCAGAGCCTCACCGGAGGAAACCAGCGGGGCAACGATCGCCTCGACCCGCTCCACCTGTTGGTTGGTGTATTCGAGGCTGGCGGTCACCGGCGTCCGCAGCGAGATCAGGATGACGCCCCGGTCTTCGCTGGGCGTGATTTCCTGAGGCAGCGTGGTGTAAAGGACCATCGCCGCCGCCGCGAAAGCGAGCGCGGCAAGAACCACCGGGTACCGCCAGCGGATGATGACGTCGATCACCGAACCGAAGGCGGCCGCCCCCCCTGACTGTCCGGGCTCGGCCCACCCCGCCGCGGTCCGCCCTCGCCCGCCAGGGTCGAAGATGGCACAGAGAACCGGGCACAGGGTCAGGGCGACGAACGACGACAGGGCGACGGCAAAGGCCAGGACGAATCCGAATTCGGCAAAGATGCCGCCGGCTTGACCGGGCAGGAACGAGATCGGGATGAACACCGCCGCCAGAACGGCCGTGGTCGAGATCACCGCAAAGAACACCTCCCGAGCGCCGACCGCGGCGGCGGCGTAGGCGCCCAGTCCCTCCCGCCGCTTGCGCACGATATTCTCCAGGACGACGATGGCGTCGTCGACCACCATGCCCGTCGCCAGTACCAGCGCCAGCAGTGTGATCGTATTGACCGAGAAGCCGCTGCCCCAGATCGCGGCCAGCGTGCCGATCAGAGCGATCGGCACGGCGGCGGCCGGCACGATGACGGCGCGTAGTGAGCGCAGGAACAGAAAAATCACCACCACGACGATGATGATCGCCAGGCCGATGCTGGTAACCACGCCGTTGATCGACCGTTCAACGAAAACGCCGTCGTCCGAGACGATGATCAGTTCGGCGCCGACCGGTAGCGCTGCCTGCAGGTCTTCCACCACTTTGCGGATCGCCACCGAGATGGAAAGGGTGTTGGCAAGCGACTGTCGAATGACGTTCAGTCCGACCGACGGGTGGCCGTTCACCCGGCTGATCTGGATCTGGTCATCGGAGGTCAACTGGACGAAGGCGACATCACCGATAACGGTCTCCCGGTTCAGCCGGATGGCGGAAATCGCCTCTACAGTCGTCGTCGAGGCGACCGAGCGGACAATCATGGTCTGGCTCGCCGTCTCCAGGGAACCGAGGGGCAGGTCGAGATTGGCGCTCGCCAGCGCATCGCGCAGGTCGGCCACCGAGATGCCGCGGCTGACGATGTCGAGCGGCGAAAAGGTCACCCGGATGATGCGATTGTAGCCGCCGGAGACCTGGACCTCGGCGACGCCATCGATGGCCTGCAGCCGGTCGGAAACCAGGTTGTCGGCGAGCGCCGTCAAATCGACCAGCGGCAGCGTCCCGGTCAGCGCCAGCCGAAGGATCGGATCGGCATCGGCATCGCTCTTCGAGACGGTCGGGTCGTCAAGATCGTCAGGCAGGCTGCGGGCGGCTCTGGCGACCAGTTCTCGCGCATCATTGGCCGCCACATCGGAGTCGGTTGAACTGTTCAGGTAGAGTGTCAGCCGGCTGCTGCCGTAACTGGACGTGGCGGATATGCTGTCCAGCCCTTCCAGCCGCGACAGGGCGTCTTCCAGCACGCTGGTGACCTCCGCGTCGACCGTGATCGGCGACGCACCGGGATAGCTGGCGCGGACCGACACCACCGGCTGCGACACGTTCGGGAGTTCGCGGACCTCGACACTGCGCAGCGCTGCCAGACCGGCGATGATCACCAGCAGATTGACCACCAGCGCCAGGATCGGTCGGCCGACAAACACGCCCGCCGAGCCGGGATCGACCCGGCCTCCCCTGGCCGACTCCGAGGATTCTACCGGTGGCTCAGCCATCGGCGCCCTCGCCCGACAGCACGTTGACCTCGGACTCGGCATTGAGTTTGAAGGCCCCGTCCATGATGATGCGGTCGCCGGCGGCGAGATCCGCCTCGACCCAGACCCGGTCGCCCTGGCGGTGGCGGAAGATGACCGGTACCGCCTCCAGCGCATCGTCACCGTCGAGACGCCAGACATAGGCGCCGTCGCGGTTCCACAGGATCGACACGGCCGGAACAACCGGCAGCGGATCATCGCCGATGCCGATGGTGACGCTGAAGGTCATGCCGGGCAGGAGGGTGTAGTCGGTGTTTTGGACTTCGGCGCGCACCCGGATGGTGCGCAGCTCCGCGTCAATGGCGCTATCGAAGGCGACGACCTCGCCATCGAATAACAGCCCCCGAAGGGCCGGGGTAAACAGCCGCACCGGCAGGCCGACCGTAATGTCGGCGACCGCAGCTTCGGTCACTGAAAACTCCACCAGCAGACGGGAGGCGTCGATCAGGGTGACGACTGCCGCCCCCTGCGGCAGGTAGCTGCCGACCGTCAGATCGTTGAGGTTGATCCGACCGGCGAACGGCGCACGGATGGCCCGCCGATCATAGTCATACTGTGCCGCGTCGACCTGGGCTTCGGCCAGCGCCCGGGCGGCGCGGACTTCGTCGAAGGCAGCCTCCGAGACACTGCTGCTCGCCTGGTCGATCAGCGCCTGGTAGCGGGCAAAGGCAGCCTCCTGCCTGTTCAGTTCGGCGGTGGCGCCGGCCAGTGCGATCTCCTGGCTCTTCCGCTCCAGGGTGACGATCGGCGCCCCGGCCTCCACGGTAATATTGGGCTCGACGTGAACTGCTTCGACCGTACCTGCGACGTCTGCCGTGACCACCACCGAACGGATCGCCTTGCCGGTGCCAATCGACTGGAGGCGGGTGCGCGGCGGCGTCACCTCGACCGCCGCGGTCGTGACTGCGATGGCCGGGGCGGCCCGCTGAGCCGCCGCCTCCGGTCCGTACCCGGCAAGGCTCCAGACCACCATCCCGACTACAACCGACCCGATCGCCGCGAATGAAATCCGCCAACCCATGAGCCCCGTCTCCACTGCGCCGAGAGCCGGCGTTTTTGACCGGCGCAGTATAACCGGCACACAGATCGCGACCGCAAGGGGTGTGATGATCAGCTCCTGGCCTTCTTTGTCGATTTCGGCCGCATCGACGCGGGTGAGCCGGCTTCTCGCCTATGTCCATGAAAACCAAAGAGATCTCAACACCAATTATTGTGCTTCTTTCCGCTGCATCTAAATTTCCCCGGCCCGGAAGCCGATGCTTAGGCCAAGACATGCGCTGCTGCGCTACGCGAACTTCGCCGGGGTCGACCCGAGTCAAGCAGCGTTCGATAAAGACGAACTCTTGAACGCGATTGGCGATCAGGAGACGAATCTGCCAAAGCGGTTGGAAAAGACGGGGTTCAAGATGCCGACATGCCTGAGTGAAATCTCCGAATAAGACATCAAAACATGGCCGGACCCTGAGCCCCGTCACGAGCCCTGTTCTGCCAGCCTGCGAATATCCGACTGGTGAGGAAAGTCACCGGTTTCGATGTATTCCAGCTCCTCCGGGGTGGACGGTCGACCGAGGATCGGATTGCGATGGGCGTGCCGCCCGAACCGGGCGATGACCGCCCGGTGCCTGACCGGTTGCTGGACGGCTCGGCGATAGCTCTCGCGAAGCTGTTCCGGCGCTTCTTCGACCAATTGCTCCGCGTTCGCCACCGCCCGGTCCAGATTGGCCAGATGATCTGGGCACTCGCAATGTTCAAGCGGGATTCTGTAGGCGGTCTTCTGCCAGACATTCTCCAGCGCATCGAAATGACCGTTGTCGAAACCCTCGATGCAGAGCTCCAGCGCCTTCATGTCTTGAGCATAGGCTTTCGGGCTGCCGGCCCACACCGATCTCGAGAATTGATCGAGCACGATGATCAGGGCAAGTCGTCCCTTCGGTGTCTTTGCCCAATGGTCGAATTCGCCGGCGGCAACGCGTCGCGTGAGGTCCGGATATTCTGCGACCACCTCATCGTGGGCGCCGCCGCGCATCCGCCAGATCCACAGGTTCATATGCTCTTCCGGTTCCGGATCCGGCCCCTCCGGGAACCAGAAGGCGACGATCTCGTCGGGGGTAACGTCGGCCTGGGTCATGGTCTCTCCGCATGCTCCTATGGAACTTTCATTCTGACAGCCGCGCTTTTGGGCGACAACGAGCGATCCATCCACGATCCGGTACCGATCCGGGGGTCGTCGAGCAGGACCGCGTCGGCGCCACGCGCCGCCAGCGATCGAAATCTGTTCCGATCGACGACTCCACCGCGACGGCCTTCGAATGGCGGCCGCCCGTCGCGGCTCTCCCCGACCATAACCGCGACCCGCATGCCGAGCTGCTTGGCGCGCTCGATCGCCCCGGATGATGCGTCTGCCTCCCAAAGGCGGAACCAGCGGGCGTGGATCTCCGACGACCACCGATCCATTTCCTCCGGTGGGGCAAATGCGAGGATATCCGCCTCGGGCAGGACACTGCGGGTATGCCGGGCGAGCGCCAGGTCACGCAGGCCGATCAGGATGCGCGTGGCGTCCGACAACCGGATGATCGCCAGCATCGGGTCGACGTCGCCCTGCTCGGCAAGCTTGACGTCCAGCAGCAAGCCGAGCGGCGCCGACGCGGCGATCACCTCGTCAAGCGTCAACGCCTCGGGGACCAGGGCGAGGATTTCGTCCAGCCGAAGATCACGCACGAGCCGCGGATCACCGGCCAGCCGCAGCAAATCCGGATCGTGCAGGCAGACCAGCGCACCGTCGGTGGTACGTCGGACGTCAGCTTCGACGGCTGCGGCGCCATGGCGCCTGGCAAGCTCGAACGCCTCCTTCGAATTCTCGTGAGCAAGCGTCGAGGCGCCCCGGTGGGCGATGACGAGCGGCGGCTTGAATCCATCCGCCCACGGTGCGGTTGGCGGGCTGGTGGTCACGGGCTGATCGGCACTGCCTAGTTTCACCGGGGTTGGGGAACCGACCGCAAAATGGGTCGGACGAAGGACAATCGCAATCCCTGATACACCGGCGACACCGACCGCAGCAAGACGACGGGTTTCACGCGTCCGACGCTGACTTGGTGACCAGTAACGGGTTCAAAGGTCGCGAACCGGACACACCCATCGGATACTTTCGCCTGCGTGGTGGGTTGCGACCATGTGGCCTTGACACCCACCTGCCGGGATCGGTACTGATACGAATTACTAATTCGAATTAGTGACGCAGGAACAGCGCATTGGGCGGATCGATCACCCAGAAGGATGTTGCAAAGGCTGCCGGCGTCTCTCAGGCAACCGTGTCGATCGTCCTCAGTGGTTCAGGCCTTGAGGCCATTCCTGCCGAAACGGTCCAGCGGGTGAACCAGGCGGCAGAAGACCTCGGCTACACCCCAAACCGGTTTGCCCGGGCGCTGCGTACCAATCGAACCATGACGCTCGCCTGCGTCATCCCCGACATCACCAATCCTTACTATCCATCTCTGGTCCGCGGTGTTCAAACCATCGCCGAGGACACCGGATATGACGTCATCGCCGTCAACAGCGACGGCACCCGCGACCGCGAGCTCCACTTCCTCGATATGGCTCGCCGGGGACGGGTCGACGGCCTGGTCGGCGTGTTCTTCTCCGTCGGCGTCGCCGACATTGGTCCGATCGTTGAGCGAGGGATTCCGGTGGTGCGGGTGGAAGCCTCGATCAAGTCCGGCGGCAGCGTCGCAATCGACGATCTCTATGTCGACAATCTGAAGGCGGCCCACGAGTTGACCGACTTTCTGCTCGACAAGGGCCACCGGTCGATCGCGATGATCGCCGGCCGCGGAGGGCCTCAGTCGGTCCGCGTCGAAGGGTATTCCCGCGCACTACAATCTCGCAAACTGAATCCGATCATCGAAGTGGACGACGCCTTCACTGAAGATGGTGGCGCTGCGGCGATGGCGCGGCTTCTGGATGCCGGGCAGACGCCGAGCGCGGTGATTGCCGCAAACGATCTCATGGCAATCGGTGCCACCCATACGCTGCGTGAGCACGACATTGCCGTCCCAGACCAGATTGCTGTCGCAGGATTCGATGACATCCCGGCAGCCCGCCTGGTGATGCCGGCGCTCACTACGGTGCGACAGTTCCAGGACACACTCGGGGCTGAAGCCGCCCGAACACTGCTCGGCCGCCTGGACGGCTCGCTCACTGGTGCTGGCCAAGTCTACGAATACCCGTTCGAGATCGTCGAACGGGCGTCAACCTGATTTCGCGATTCACAGGAGGAAACCATGACCCAGATGACTGCAAAGATCACCGCCCTCATGGCGGCAACCGCCCTCATGGCGGTGCCCGCGCTCGCCCAGGACAAGAAACCGGTCACCTGGTGGTACGAGAGCGCCAATCCCCAGCAGCAACAGGCACTGGCCGAATTGCTGGTCGACCGGTTCAATGGGGAGAACGCCGAGCACGAGCTCAGCCTCGACTTCCGTGGCAGTGAACTCGACAAACAGCTCCGGGTCGCTCTGCTGTCCGGCACCGGGCCGGATGTGGTCTACACACCCGGACCCGCCTTCGTCGCCACCATGGCGCGCGCCGGCCAACTACTGCCGCTTGACGAGATTTCAGCGGAAAAGGGCTGGGAAGACAGGATCCTGCCTTTCTTTGTCGATCTTGGCCGCTTCGACGGCAAGCTCTACGCATTGCCGAAGACCTACGAGACCCTCGGCCTGTTCTATAACAAGACGGTGTTCGAGGAGAACGGCTGGGAGGTTCCCACCAATCTCGCCGAGCTCGAGACCGTCGCCGACGCGATGCTTGAAAAGGGGATCGTCCCGTTCGGATCGGGCAATTCCGGCTGGCGGCCCGCCAATGAGTGGCAGGTCTCCATCGCACTCAACTCGGTCGCCGGGCCGGACAATGTGCAGAAGGCACTGCGCGGTGAAATACCGTGGACCTCCGACCCCTTCGTCAAGGCGATCGAAGCCCTCGATGGCTGGTGGAAGAAAGGATATTTCGGGCCGGACTATTTCTCGCTGTCCGGCGAACAGGTGATGGCGAACCTCGCCTCCGGCAAGGCCGCCATGGCCCCAACGGGAACATGGTCGTTCCAATTGATCGACGAGTTCTGGGGCGATAACCGGGACAACGCCGGCTTTGTCGGCTTTCCGAGCGCCGAAGGGGTTCCCTATCCGATCTATGCCTTGGGCATCGGCTCGACGTTCTCCATTGCCGCCGATGCCAACAATCCGGAGGGTGCGGCTGAGGTCATCGACCTGGTCTTCGGCGACCAGTTCTATGGTGACATGAATAGCGTCTGGCAAGGCGAATGGAACATGCCGCTTCGAGATCTCAGCAACGTCAGTGTCAGCCCAGACGTACCGGCCGTCTACACCGACTCGATGGCGGCGCTGGCGGACTCGGTCAACCAGAACCAGTATGGCTACACCACCTGGACCTTCCTGCCGCCGGCCACCAACAGCTATGTGGTGAGCGGCATCGAGGAAGTCTGGTTCGACCAGATCACGCCGGTCGATTTCCTGACGGAACTGGATGCGATCTTCCAGAAGGAATTCGCCGAAGGCAAGGTCGCCGAGATCCCGGCCCGCTGATCGGCGGAAGCACAGGGCGGCGCCCCTGGCCATGACATCGGCAATGACCCTCGCACCCATAGGGCTGATTGGTGGAGCTTGTTCCGCCCTACCAAAGGGTACGCCAGCTGAAACTGTTGGGCGCCGCCCACGGCTGGCCCGTTCTGCGCCTGCCCTATCGTCGCGAGGATCGTCATGACCGTCCACAATGCCGCTGATGTGCCGGCGGTGGCGGCCGAGCCGAGCCGCCCCCGCCCCAAGGAACGGGGCTCCGCCACTATCTATCGTTTCTTCGTCGTTCCGACCCTGGTGATCAACTTCGCGATTATCCTGATTCCGGCCGTCTTGACCGTGATCCTTGCGTTCTTCCGGTGGGACGGCATCTCGGCGCCGGAGTTCATCGGCTTCGGCAATTTCACCGCGCTGGCCGACAACCGGGTCTTCTGGAGAGCGCTCCAGAACAACATCATCTGGACCGCGATCTTTCTTACCATTCCGGTGGCGATGGGTCTGGTCGCCGCCAGCCTGCTCTTGATCTTGCGCCGCGGCCGCACCCTGCTCCAGGCGATCTATTTCCTGCCGGTGATCATCGCCACGGTGATCACCGCGCGGATCTGGCAGGGCATGATCTACAATCCGCAGAGCGGGATTGTCGGACTAATGAACCGCCACGGGTTCGAGGTCACCGATCCGCTGGCGTCGACATCGACGGCGCTGTTCGGCGTGGCCACCGTCGATCTCTGGCATTGGTGGGGCTTTCTCGCTGTCATCTTTTTCGCCGCGCTGCGGCAAGTGCCAATCGAGCAGATCGAGGCCGCCCGGCTCGAGGGCGCCACCTATCCGCAAATGATGTGGTACGTGCTGATCCCGGCCATTCGCCCGACCATCATGCTGATGATGATCATGACGGTGATCTGGTCGTTCCTGGTCTTCGACTTCATTTTCATCATGACCCAGGGCGGCCCGGCCTTTTCCAGCGAAGTGCTATCGACGCTCGCCTACCGCAAGGCGTTCTTCGAACTGGATGTCGGCGGTGCTGCCGCCACCGCACTGGTGATCAGCCTGTTCGGCCTTGCCGCAACCTTTCTCTACCTGCGCATCCAGGCGCGCGAGGGTGACGAATGACCCTGATCGAAAACCGCGCGACACTGACGATCACCTACATCATCGTCGGTGTCGCCGCATTCACCGCCCTCTTCCCCATCGCCCTGATGGTCCTCAATTCGGTCAAGCCGACCACCGAGATCGTCGAGAGCCCGCTGGCGCTGCCAGTCGAATGGCGGTGGGGCAACTTCGCCCAGGTCTGGGAGGACGCCAACTTCTCCCGCACCTTCTTCAACACTGCGGTGTTGAGCGCCTCGACCATTATCCTGGTGCTGGGCACCGGCTCGCTCACCGCCTTCGTGCTCGCCCGCAAGAAGATCAAGTCTTGGCGGCTGGTCAGTGCCTACCTCCTCGCCTCGACCACGGCGCCGATCCAGCTGTTCCTGTTTCCGCTCTATTTCGGCTTCGCCCGACTCGGCCTGATCAACAACATCTTCGCGGTGTCGGTGGTCTATTGCGCGATCTTCAGTCCGTTCTCGATCATGCTGCTGCGGACCTATTTCCTTGCCGTACCGAAGGAGCTGGAAGAAGCCGCCCTGGTCGACGGCGCCAGCCCCTGGCAGGTCTACACCAAGATCTTCCTGCCACTGGTCTGGCCGGGGATGCTGACGGTGGCGCTGATCGTCGGGCTCTACACCTGGAACGAATTCCTGATCGCCACGACCTTCCTCCAGGCGCCGGAGTCGCGCACGGCTGTCGTGTCGTACTTTCTCCTCTCCGGGCAATATCAGAGCGACTGGGGACAGCTGATGGCCGGCGCCCTGCTGGTCGTGCTGCCAATCGTCGTCCTGTTCGTCTTCCTGCAGAAGCACTTCATCGAAGGTATCACCGGCGGTTCCGTCAAGGGATGAGCCGATCATTGGAAACAGCGTCATGACCCTGCCCACCGACTATCGCGAACGCGTCTATGCCGGCGTACTCGGCAAGCTGATCGGCGTTTACCTCGGCCGCCCATTCGAGGGCTGGACCTACGAACGGATCCTGAAGGAGCTCGGACCGATCGAGTATTACGTCCACGAAAGATTGGGCGACCCGTTGGTGGTCACCGACGACGACGTCGCCGGTACCTTCACCTTCATTCGCGCCCTGGAGGACGACGGTGTTTCGCCGAACCTGACCTCCGAGGCGATCGGCAAGGCCTGGCTGAACTACATCGTCGAGCATCGGTCGATCCTGTGGTGGGGCGGCAACGGCAATTCCACCGAGCACACCGCCTGGCTGAACCTGACAAGCGGGGTGCCGGCGCCGCAGTCCGGCGCCATCGCCACCAACGGCAAGACGGTGGCCGAACAGATCGGTGCGCAGATCTTCATCGACGGCTGGGCGATGGTCGCTCCGGGAAAGCCGGAACTGGCGGCGAGGCTCGCTCGTGCCGCCGGTAGCGTCAGCCACGACGGCGAGTCGGTTTACGCCGCTATGGTCTGGGCGGCGATGGAAGCCGAGGCGTTTGTCTCCAGCGACATCAACCACCTGATCGACGTCGGGTTGTCGATGATTCCGGCCGACAGCCTGATCGCACGGGTGATCGCCGATATTAGAACCTGGCACGCCGAGCACGACGACTGGCGCGACACTCGCCAGGCCATCGCCGACACCTATGGCTACGACAAGTTCTGCGGCAACTGCCACGTGGTGCCCAACCACGCGCTGATGATCATGGCGATGCTCTACGCGCCGGACGATTTCGCTCGCGGACAGATGATCGTCAACACCTCCGGCTGGGACACCGACTGCAACGCCGGCAATGTCGGCTGCCTCACCGCAATCATGCTCGGCCTCGACGGCCTCGCCACCGGTCCCGACTGGCGCGGGCCGATCGCCGACCGCATGTTGATCTCCTCCGCCGACGGCGGCAATGCGATCAACGACGCGGTGCGTATCACCGACTACCTCACGAATCTCGGTCGCACTCTCGGCGGCGCCGCGCCGCTGCCAGCACCGAAGGACGGCGCTCAATTCCATTTCTCGCTGCCGGGGTCAACCCAGGGTTTTCGCATAGCCGACGCCACCGACCCCGCCGCCAGCGCCTCGGCTGTCGGCATCACCCACGGCAGCGACAACGCCCTCGCCGTCGCATTTGACCGGGTGACGTCCGGGGGCGCCGTGGTGGCGACTACCCCAGTGTTCGCCTCTCGCGATGTGCTGCGGATGCGCACCTATGAGCTGATGGCAACGCCGCTCATCTATCCGGGGCAACACCTGTCGGCCCGTGTGGCGGCCGACGACGACAACTCCGACGAGGTCTCGGTGGCCATGATGCTACGCCACTACGGCGGCGACGACGCGCTGATCGATGTGGAAGGCGAACCGGTCACATTGGCACCGGGCAGCACGCATGACCTCGACTGGACAGTGCCGGACTGCGGCGCCCAGCCGATTGCCGAGATCGGTCTGGTCGTCCGCCCCGCCGGTGAGCGCGGCCGGGTCCTCCTCGACCGGATGGGCTGGTCGGGCACGCCTGAACTGACTCTGCGTCGCCCCGCCGAAGGAGGCGGGTTCTGGCATCGCGCCTGGGTCAACGGCGCCAGTGTCTTTTCGAAGCACTTTCCCGAAAGCTTTCACGTCTCCCAGGATCGCGGCGAAGGCCTGATCCTGCACGGCACCAACCAATGGAGCGACTACACGGTCGCTGCCGACGTTATCGTTCACCTCGGCCGTTATGCCGGGCTGGCGGCCCGCACCCGCGGGCTTCGGCGCTACTATGCCGGGCGCATCACCCGCGACGACCGGTTTCAGTTGGTACGCGTCCATGATGACGACATGACGGTTCTGGCAGAGACCGAGTTCGCCTTCGGCTACGACAACTGGGTGCCGATGGCGGTCACG
The DNA here is from genome assembly GCA_024222895.1 of Hyphomicrobiales bacterium. Taxonomy (GTDB): domain Bacteria; phylum Pseudomonadota; class Alphaproteobacteria; order Rhizobiales; family Kaistiaceae; genus Bauldia. The sequence goes on from JAAEOR010001013.1 coordinate 24,833, forward strand.
GTCGACGGTGACACGATCACTGCCACTGCCGGCGGCGCGACGCTCACCGCACACGACGACTCTGACCGGGCGTTCGCCTCCGGCGGCATTGGCCTGCTGGTCGCCGACGGCGCCGCTTCTGCCAACGTGGTGCGGGTTGGTTCGCCGATGGCGTGATGCGGACCTGAGGCCGGGCTACAAAGAAAACTGATCGCGCTGGCCTCGGCCTGCCCCGCTGATATCCTGGTGGGCACCGTAGAGCGGAATAGCGCGATACCTGACGCCGACGACCTGGTCAGCGGGTTCAATACAGCAGGCAAACAGGAGATCGCCAGCGCCACCGACCGCAGCCGCCGGCTGATTAAGGCGCTGCTCGCGCCGCACGAACCGGCGCTGCGTGACACAGGCCTGAACGCGGCGCACCTGGCGGACTTCATCCAGTCGGCCATGGCCGGGCCCAAGCACAGTGCCCGCAATCGCAAGCAGCTCGCGGAGCGCTTGGCGACGCTCAAGACGCTAGTGCTAGTCCTCGCCGTGGTGGATCGGACGTAGCACCGGCGGGTAGCTGGGGTGGAAGTGGGAAGCGTATTCCACTTCTTGGCCGCGTAGCGCTCGCACGACTGATGGTGGCACCCCTTTCCTGCCACAAACCCTCTTCCGCTGGCACCCGTTTCGGAATCGCCGAACGGCCTGTGTGTGTTGTTTCACTTGAGCCATCTCGCCCGCGACGGGTAGACTCTCGAGGCGGGACCCTCGGCAAAGTTGTCGCGAGCACCCAAGGAGTAGAAATGCTGAGAATTCTGGTGACCGGCTTCGGCCCTTTTCCAGGGGTCCCGGTGAACCCCTCGCAGCTGGTGGTCGAGGCGCTGCCGGACACCGGCGCCGGCGCCGAACTGGTTCGCCGCATTCTACCGACGGAGTATCGAGCCATACGCGACCAGATCGATCGCCTGGTGAGCGAGCTGCGTCCCGACATCGTTCTCGGCACCGGCGTCTGCAGGGACCCGTGGTTCCGGCTCGAAACCGTTGCTCGGAATCATGGCAACTCCGAGCATCCCGATAACTCTGGTGCCGTGCGATCCGGCCCAATCGAGGAAGGTGGTCCCGACACCTACGGGACCACTCTACCGGTGGACACAATCTATGCCCGGCTGATGGCCCGAAACCACGACATCAAAGTTTCCGACAACGCCGGCAGCTACGTCTGCAACTATGGCTTCTACCGCTCCTGCCACAGGATCGCCGAACTGGGGATCGACGCCCGCTACGGGTTTCTCCACCTTCCGGCGCACGATCCGTCGGTTGACCCGGAGCACCAGACCAACCGCCTCAAGGATGCCGTTTGTACAGTGCTGAAGGCTGCGGTTGAGGACTGATCGGCGCTGGCCATGTCCCCTCCGCTTATTCTTCCGACGAGCGACAGGCGCCGTCTCCCTCCAAAGCAGGCCGGGCCGGTGATCCCAAGAGACGCCACCGGCTGATGCGGCGGCCCGGTCAGCCCGCGCAGCAGGCCGCCAGGATGGCGAGTCTGTCCGGTAGTGCCGACGGCCGCTGTTGACCTACGATCCGTTCTCCGGGCGCGGCACACGTGCAGGGTTTCTTTTCTCTCGGGCCGCGCCTCTCACGATCAAATGTAGGGCCACGGGGCTGCGTCATCAGCCGATAGCTGCTGCGGCACGAAGTCCGTGCCTGGTCACGGACGCTGCTTGACCATATCCATCTGGCCACGACCTCGATGCCTTGTTGCTGCATCACGGTTCCCACTTGCACCAGTGTTCCCTTCTGGCACCATTCCGCCCTTGATCCGCCCGCCGGATCGCGCGACGCTGCCGGCTCGGGTTCCGACCGCCTTGTTTGATCGGAGCGGCCCGAGCCGGAGGCGTCGTGCCAGGCAAACCGCCCTATCTGAAGAAGCTTGAGAGGCAGCTCGCTAGCTTCGCCGACCGACGCGGTCCGATGCTGCTTAGCGAGCTCGACGGCTACCTCACCGGCATCCTCGTTTGTTCCGAACTGATCATGCCTTCCGAATGGCTGTCGCCGATATGGGGCGGTGAGGGCGAAGAGGATGAACCCGTGTTCGAAAGCGCCGAGGACCTGCAAGCGTTCCTCGACCTGGTCATGCAGCACTACAACGGCATCGCCACGGATCTCAGCCGCGGTAACTTGAGTCCGCGATTCGACGTCGACACGGCAAGCGGCGCCATCGTCTGGAGCGATTGGATGGCTGGTTTCGGGACAGCAATGCATCTCCGAGAGGAGTCTTGGGACGAGATTGTCGTGGGCGACGACAGGGAAGCAAGCCTGGCTGCCGTTGGCATGATGATGCTGGTCGGGGCGGCCCACGACATCGATGCCCCGGAAGAGGGCGAACAAACGGTCAACCGCATGGCGCCGGAGGCCATCCCCGAGTTTGTGATGACCCTGCACAACTGGCGGATCGCCAACGACGTCGCCCGCAAAGCGCAGTCCGGTCAGCCGGTTCCCAAACCATCGCCCGTGCCGCCGCCCCATGGTTTCGGGCCGCTCGATGACTTTGCCGCCTTTGCCGACGAGCCGCCGACGATGGCTCGTCGGTTCGGCAAGGTCGGCCGCAATCAACCCTGCCCGTGCGGCTCCGGCAAGAAGTACAAGCGCTGCTGTGGCCTGAACTGAGGCGGTTGGTCCGGTGAACAGATGACGCCGCTTGCGTCCCCGAGGATCTTCACCCCGGCAGAAGGCCTATTCGACTCGGTCGGGAAGGCTGAGGTCGCCCGATGCCACGTCGAAGACATCGACGACGCAGAGCAGCGGCGCATGAACGTTTGCGTTGACCTTTAGCCCGTCTTAAGCAACTGGCGGCCGATTTTGAAAAATTGAGTTTAGTTGGCTTGTCTCGGTCGCGGATTTGTTTGGTGTGTGGGCGTTGAAGGTTGATTTTGGGGCTGTAGTGCCGACCTAGGCGGTTGAACCGGCTGGGATGTGGGGCGAGTCTGCGAATCATG
>JAAEOR010001014.1 GCA_024222895.1 Hyphomicrobiales bacterium
ACAGAAACTGAGCCGTGAGGTTGACACCAAGCGTGTAGTCCCAGTCTTCGAGCGACAGGACGTCGACTTCGCCGTAGCGGACGATGCCGACATTGTTGAACACGACATCGACTTTGCCGGCTTGCTCGAGCGCCTGGTCGAAGACGCGGTCAATCTCGGCGCCGTCCGCCACATCGCACCGCACGAATTTGACGCTGCCGTCAGCGTTTTCGGCTTCCAGGGCGCGGCCTTCGTCTTCAAGGACGTCGCCGACGATCACACGGTAGCCGTCGGCCGCAAACCGCCTGGCGACGGCCGCGCCGATGCCCCGCGCTCCGCCAAAGATGACTATTGAAGGCCTTTCGTCCGGCATGGTCTGATCCTATCGCTGTCACATATGACTCTTGGCTTGGTGGCCGATCCCCTGTGGTTCCACCCAGCGCGCGTCCCGGTGCTCACCAAAGCAGCATCCAGATACATCATCGGCCACCACCCGGCAAAGCGCCGGATACGGCGGGCGGCGTCAGCGTACGGGTTTTCCAACCCTTGAACTGACCGACTTTTTCGGGCCCGGGGAGGGGATGGTGCCCGGGGCGGAATCCAAAGCGCCGGTGAATCCACCGCCCCCAGTAACCGGAGCCATCATTCCTGCGGCGGCAATGCGAAGTCCGTGGAGACCGGGGGCGATATCCGCATGAGTCAAGACGACTCGAAGACACTCTGCTCGTGCATTTTTCGGTATTGGCGAGGCGGGACGCCGAAGAACTCGGAGAAACGCCGGCTAAAATACTGGCTGGAGTTGAAGCCGGTCTGGAAACAGACATCGGTGATCGACCGATCCGGTTCACGGATGAGTTCGGTTGCAGCGGACTCCAGCCGCAGGCCGTTCAGATAGTCGATCGGTGAGCGATTTGTCAGTCCATGGCAGACCGCCGAAAACTGGGACTTGGAGATCCCGCATTGATCCGCCATGTCTTCAAGCCGCCACGGATGGTCGAGGTGATCCTTGAGCTTGTCCAGAAAGTGTCTGACCGTCGCCTGGGTGACGGTCAGCCGCGGCCCGGTCTCCGCACTTGCATCGACCATTTTGGAAAGCGCGAGCAGGATGACATTCAGGATGACGCTGGCCTCGGAGGCGCAATCGCCGGGCGAAGAGGTTGCGAGCACTGCGTACAGATCCTCGAAGCCCCGGATCATTTGCTGGTCGCTTGAACAGACTGCCTTGCGATTGTGGATGATATTCCGGGCGAGTTTTTCCTTCTCGCCGGTAGTTGCCAGGACCCACGATGGCCAAACCCACTCCGAGTTCGGCCGCCGGATCCCCACATCAAGGATAATCCACACCAACCGGCTCGCCTGGATTACCGGGTCACCATGGGAGTGCCGCTGCCAGGGGCTGGTCAGTGCCAGGCTGCCGCGGCTCATGATCTCGCGCTTACCTTCGGTTTCGAACGAGACCTTGCCCTTGAGGACCATCGAAAGCTCGATGCCCTCATTGTAATGAGGCTTGATCCCCCAGTCCTGGTTGGTTGACGCGTCCCAAAAGCCGATTGAGCTGATGCCGGGAAGCTGTTTCGGCGACAATCTCTGGCCTGGATACTGGCCACGCGCCCACGCCTCGCCCACGACCTTCCCTGCGCTCACCGCCGCAACGAAGGGCTTGCAGGCGTCGGCAACGTAAATGCTGTCATCACTGGAATAGATGACGGCGTGTCTGGGTTCGGATTTCATACGCCGCATGACACCATCCAACTGGTCAAGAAACTTGCACTATCTGCCGACCGTGTTCCTGCAAGACTCTTTCATGTGACCTCTCCGACAATCACCTCGCAAGATTTCCAGCGGCACTGAAGCCGCATCTGCATTCGGAGTGGAATATGAAAGTCGGCTGTTTCTCTCTCATCGATCCGTTCTCATCGCTCGAACATCAGCTCGAAGTCATTGGCAAGAAAGGCTTCAAATACGCTGACATCACAGACAATCATACCGGCGCGTCGCTCCTCGGCGAGATCGACTATACCGCGTCAATCAGTCTCGACTCCAATCCCGCCGACATCAAGGGGCTTTACGACAAATTCGGGCTGACGATCACCAGCATGTGCAGCCACGCGAGCCTGCTCGATCCTTCCGCACCGTTCCGCTACGGCACCAATGAGATCATGAAGGGCATCCACCTCGCCAGTTCGCTGGGCGTGCGCGATGTCGTTACCACCGAGGGCGGCGCCAAGACAGCCTGGGCCAGGGGACTGAGCCACCGTGAACGCGTTTTCACGATCGCTGAGAAACTCGCCGAGCCAGTGCGACTTGCCGAAGCACTGGACGTGCGAATCCTCCTCGAGCCGCATGGAATCGTCACCGATAGCATCGACGGCATGGCCGACATCATCGAAAAGCTCGGCCGACCGAAGAACGTCGGCATCAATCTGGATACGGGTAACTCCTGGCTGGGCGGCACCGATCCGGTCGAGATGGCAAGGACCTTCAAGGATCTCATCTGGCACATCCACTGGAAGGACATGCCGGAGGAGATGGAAGCGCAGCGCGGCAAGATCTTTGGTTGCGGCATGGGCACCATCCCGCTCGGACAGGGCGTCGTGGACCTGAAGGGGGTGATCGAAGTGTTGGGCGACAGCGTCGAGTACACCACGCTGGAAGTGGCCGGTCCCGGGGTTCTCGAAGCCAGCTACGAATTTCTGAAACAGCACGGGGCCGAATAACAGACGGACGCCGAGGGCGGCGGCGCATGCGCTTGTTTCATGCCCATCGGGAGCGAGCCGCGGTGGTTCTCATTGGGTGCAATCGAAGCATCCGGACGGTCGCTCGACGAGCGGGTATTCCGCCCCGCGAACCGGGCGCAAGGCATGCCCCGGATAACGGAAGCTGAGATGGCTGACGGTCAGACAGCAATGCTATTGAGGCTCGACGGCATCGCCAAATCCTTCGGCGCTACGCGGGCGTTGGACGGAGTCCATTTCGATCTGAAGGCCGGCGAAGTCCACGCGTTGTGCGGCGAGAACGGCGCCGGCAAATCGACACTGATCAAGGTGCTGTCGGGCGCACATATGCCGGATACCGGCGTCCTGACGATCGGCGACCAATCCTTTTCGGGCCTGACGCCGGAGCTCGCGCTGAACCACGGTATCGCGACGATCTACCAGGAGAACTCGCTTTTCCTGAACCTCAGCGTTGCCGAAAACATCTATGTCGGCCGCGAGTTGCTCTCAACTCCGCTGACCGTCGATCGCCGCGCGACGACCGCGGGAGCGCGCAAGATTCTCGATGTTCTCAAGGCCGACATCGATCCCGGGACTTTGGTCTCTCGGCTCTCCGGGGCACAGCAGAAGATCGTCGAGATCGCCCGGGCCTTCCGGCAGCAGGCGCGAGTGCTTGTCATGGACGAGCCGTCGGCCTCGTTCGGCCGACGTGAAACGGAACTTCTATTCGACGCGGTGAGAAGCGCCGTCACTTCCGGCACAGGCGTCATCTACATCTCGCACCATCTGGAAGAGGTCTTCGAACTCTCGGACCGGGTGACGGTGCTTCGCGACGGCCGCAATGTGGCCACCCACCAGGTCTCCGAGATTGGCCAGAACGACCTGATCCGCGACATGGTCGGCCGCGAGGTCGACGACATCTACCATCGCTCAGCCACTCACCGGGGCGACGCGCGTGGCACTGTCCTAGAGGTCGAAGCACTTTCGGCACCGGGCATCACGAACGTCGGTCTGTCCGTTCGACAGGGCGAGATCGTTGGCCTCGCGGGACTCGTCGGAGCCGGACGCTCGGAATTGCTGAACGCCATATTCGGCAGCAATCGATCAACCAGCGGGCAGCTTCGGTTCGGAGGGAAATCGGTGCGGATTACATCGCCTCAGGCGGCGATCGCAACCGGGATGTGTCTCATCACCGAAGACCGGAAAACCAACGGACTTTTTCTTCGCCAGAGCTACGTCGACAACTTCGTCATTCCCTTTCTGTCCAAGTTCAAACGCTGGATCGTGAACTGGTCGTCGGCCGAAAGCGACGCCCGCTCCTACGCGAAATCGTTGTCAATCAGGCTGAGTGACATCCATCAGGTGGTCGCAAATCTGAGCGGCGGCAACCAACAGAAAGCGATCATCGCAAAGTGGCTGAGGACCGAACCCGACCTGTTCCTTCTCGATGAGCCGACGCGCGGCATCGACATGGGTTCCCGAGAAGAAATATACGTTGAGATTCAATCACTTGTGAAACGCGGCAAGTCCATTCTGATGGCGTCATCGGACTTGCCGGAACTCATCGGCCTCTGCGACCGCGTGCTCGTCATGAAATCCGGAAAGGTGATCTGCGAACTGATCGGCGGCGACATTACCGAGCACAGGATCCTGGCCGCGGCTCTTTGAGATTGGAGCGGACAATCCCATGACCGACGAGACACCGATGACAGATGAGACGGACCGCGCGACTGCCGAAATAGTGACGGCCGCACCGAATACTGGGTCAGCGAATTGGATGCGCAATCTCGTCGGCATGCGCAGCTTTCCGCTTCTTGTGGCGCTGATCGCCTACATCCTCGTCATCGCGATGATCGAACCGGCGTTCCTTTCCGCATACAACATTCGAAACGTGCTCCTGCAGGTCTCCGTCGCAGGCATCGTGACCGTCGGCATGACAATGATGATAATTGCCGGTCAGATAGACCTGTCCGTCGGATTTCTCATCTCGTTTGTCGCCACGGTCATGGCCATCATGGTCCAGGCAGATATACCCGGGTTCTGGGTCGCGCTGTCAGGCATCGTCATGTGTGTCGCGCTGCAAGCGGCGACCGGGCTCGTCGTGGCCATCGCCAAAGTCGAGTCCTTCATCATCACGCTTGGTAGTATGGCAATCTATCAGGGCTTCGCGTTGCTTCTGACCAGAGGCGCGGAGATACCGCTCGACGGGAAGTTCCAGGTGCTCGGGCGCTCGCGGTTGTTTGAGATCCCGACACCCGTCTACATCTTCATTACGGTCTGCATCACCTTCGCGCTGATTCTCCGCTACACGGTTTTTGGCAGACGGCTCTTCGCCGTCGGCGAGAACAACCAGACCGCCTACCTCGCGGGTATCAACGTCATCCTCTTCAAGATCAAGGTCTAC
>JAAEOR010001015.1 GCA_024222895.1 Hyphomicrobiales bacterium
CCTGTCCAGACCGAACGCCTCGGCAAGGCGGCGTGCGGCCGCGTCTGGCCGTTCGCCCTCGCCGGCCAGACCGGCCAGCTCGGAGAGGCTCAGGCCGAACGAAGTCACGCCGGGCATGATCCGTTCAATCGTCATCTCGAGCAGCCGAGGGGTCGGAAAATCACAGAGTTCCGCGTGGACGACGGTGATCCCGGCACGCCGCCAGTCGGCAGCAACCGCGGCGGCATAGTCGAGCTCGGCCGCGGCGCTCTCCGGTGGGATCTCGTTGAAGCCGCACACCACACCGGCACCGACGTCTGCGGAATTCTCCGTGGAAACGCGCACGAACGCCGGATCGCGCTGGAGCTCGCTGTGGTCAAAGCGCACGATCGTACGCGATGATCGCGGAATCGGGCTGGCGCCGATCGTCTCGCCGGCGGTGAACTCGAAGATGTAATGCGGCGAACGCTCGACCCCGGCCGGTGCCAGAGAGGAGACCGGTACGAAGCTACTCTCGGTGGCCACAAGGGTTTCAGGATGAAGCACTGCGAGCTGGCTGGCGCTGCGATCCTCCAGCGCGATCAGTGCCGGAGCGCCCAGTTCGGCGAGCATGTAGGCAGCCTGCGCATTGGTACCGCCGATCGCCTTGCGCCCGGCCACATGGCGATCGATCCAATCCGGACCGCGCGGCCAGTCGATGTAAAGCTCACCGCCAATTCCGTTAACCGCGCGCCGCTCGAGTTCGGCAAGCAGGGCGGTGCCTTCGGAATGCTCTCCTGCCGCGGCGCTCAGGGGCCCGATCGTCTGGTGAAACGAGAGATAGACATCGATGCATGTGCTGAATCCACCCACGATCAGGCGGGACCGATCGACCAGATCCGGCATCCGCTCAATCAGCGCCGCGTATTCCGCCGGCCAGTGGTTCATGTATCCATGACTCCCTGGGCGGCGGACAAGACGCGTGACGAAGGACCGGCATCGTGCCGCAATGATGAGGAATTATGACGTTTGGCGCGGCGGCCGCAGGTGCCGCAACACTCCCAGCGCTTCCCAAGAGCAGTGTTTTCCTCGCTCATGCTGATTGCTTTTTTTTGCATTTATATGCGAATATAGGCTTTGTTAGACTTTTCTAAATGCATAAAACAGCAGGGTCAAGCTGGTGTTATCGGCAAAATGCTCTATCTTGCCGGTGACTCGGAGCAGTTTCCTGGTTCTGGAATGTCCACGACTGACAAAACCGGCCCATCGCCGCAGCATGGTCGCACGGACAGCGACTTTTCGCTGCCGGCGCGCCGCAGGAGCGAACTGCTCAACATCGCAAAGACACGCGGATCGATCACCGTGACCGAGATCGCGAATGAGCTCGCGGTTTCAACGGATACGATTCGCCGAGACCTCGACTACCTCTCCGGCCGAGGCCTTCTCATGCGAACCCATGGCGGGGCGGTTCCGGTTGACGGATTCATGGATCGCGACACGCCGATCGGAATTCGGGTCAACGCCCGGGCGACGGAGAAGGCGCGAATAGCGAGGGCGGCGGCGGCGCTGATCGTTGACGGGGAGACGCTGATCATCAACGGCGGGTCGACCACCCGGGCACTTGTCGGAGAACTCGGCTCGCTGCGCAACCTGACGATCGTCACCAACAGTCTGAGTGTGCCGGCAGCGGTGCTTCCGAACACGGCTCGCGGGGTGTATCTGCTCGGTGGCCAGATCCGGCAGGAATTGCAGGTCACCATCGGTGCGGTCGGATTTGCCGACGCGGGGCCCATCAGCGCCGACACGGCCATCATCGGCGTCGGTGGCGTTTCGACCTCCGGTTTCTCGACCACCATGCTTGAGGAAGCGACGATGATCACCGCCATGATGGTGTCGGCACGCAGGGTCATCGTTCTGGCCGATGCCGCCAAATTCGGCGCGACCGTGCTCGCCCACATCTCGTCTCTGGCGCGTGTTCACGTGCTGGTGACCGACGCCCGGCCGCCGCCGGATCTCATGGCCGCGCTCGAGGAGGCCGAAGTGGAAGTCATCGTCGCCGACTGAACTTCCGGGCGTTTCTTAGCTTGCGCCAGGCGGCCGAACTTCTCACTCCATCATATAATCGGCAGCCACTTGAAGTCTCGTTCCCGGAGCGCTGCAGGTCAGCCAATCGGCGGCCTGGATCTGCCGCCGCGCACCCTCCCGGGCGCGCGGGTGCACCGCTCACATTGAGCGAATGCGGCTTAATGCGGCGCCGATTCGCTTGACCCGTCGTCAATACGCTGATAAAACCGCAAAACACAGCGATTTCACGCTACGAATAAGGCGGTTTCACGCTAAGGCGAGGGCTTCGGTGAGCTTGTTCGGCCGCAAGGCTCAGCTTTAAGCGCGTGATGGCGACAGGTTCGGAGCGTCGTCGCCTGGAGCTTCTGTAACGAAGTCGATCACCTCCACTGTTTGAAGTGGCGGTGGAATTTAACGCGGGAGGGAACCATGAAGTTCGAAAAGTCAACGCTGCTTCTCCGGTCGGCAGCACTCGCTTGTGCTCTGGGCGTATCCGGCGCCGTTGGTGTGACCGGCGCACAGGCCCAAGCAACACTGGAGTTCATCCAGTGGTGGGAGCCCGAGCTGCCGGACGGCGCGCTTCGGGGAATCATGGATGACTTCGAAGCTCAGAACCCTGACATCAAGGTCGATCTGGTCAGCGGACCCTATGCGACCACACGCGACCAGATCGTCATCGGTGCTGCCTCTGGCACGCTGGCTGACGTGGTTGGTCTCGACGGAGCCTGGGTGAACGATCTGGCGAAGCAGGGCGCGATCGCCGGCCTGGACGAATTGATGACCGCCTCGGGTTTCGACTCCAGCGAAGTCGCCGCCATCATCAGCCTCAACGGCAACAGCTACATGTTCCCGGTTGCATCCTTCGTCTACCCGATCTTCGTCAACCTGGACCTGTTGAAAGAGGCCGGCATAGACGGCATGCCGACGACTCGGACCGAGTTTGTCGAGGCCGCGCGAAAGCTGACCGACGCCGACAAGAACCAGTATGGCTGGGTCTTGCCGTTGTCGCTGCAGGCGCCCAACGGCATCCAGAACGACGTGATGTCGTGGGTGTGGGCATCCGGCGAAAGCATGATGAAGGACGGCAAGCCGGACCTGACGAACGAAAACGTGGTCGGCACCCTCGAATTCGTCCAGTCGATGTATGATGAAGGGCTCATCTCGCCAGGCGCATTCGCCAAGAAAGAGCAGGACAAGGTTGAGGAGTTTGTCAACGGCCGCGTGGCGATGATGGTCGACTCGCTGGCCCACATCAATCTTATCCGCGATCGCAATCCCGACCTCAACTTCGGGATTACGGCGCTGCCCGCCGTCGATGGCTATGATGGTGCCCGGGGCCTGCCTTATGCATCATGGGGTATCGGTGTCAGCGAGCACAGCGAGCACAAGGCGGAGGCCTTCAAGCTGGTGGCCTACCTGATGAGTGAGGAAGTGAATGCCAAGCTCGTATCGATCGCCAACGCCTTCCCCGGTAACGTGAACGCCAAGCCGGACTTCGTCGCTTCGGATGAGCTGTTCGCCACGGCGTTCGAGATCTTCCAGACCGGCTACCTGGCCAACGAATTTGTCGGCCTGCCGGTCGCGGAGGAACTGATGCGCCTGCTCGGCGTCGAAGTTCAGGAGATGCTGGAGGGCAACCAGACGGCGGCGGAAGCAGCTGCGAAGGCCCAGGCCAAGTGGGAAGCCGAATTCTGATTTCTCCCCGACCAGACTGAGAAAGAGCGACGCGCCGGCCGGCGCGTCGCTCTTTCTCGTCGGACAATGATTCCGGCATCCTACGCCGCGTCGCTGCCGCCTGCTAAAAAGGAACTTCGAACAGCGGGGTAGTACCCTTGGTATGACCTGGAGTTCAGTCGGAAGGTAGCGAAATGGCAAATCTCGTGACCCGTCCTTCATCTCCCGCGGGAGCAAGGTCGAGCGTTACGTTTTTCTCGTACCGAAACCGCAAGGCGATCCAGCCCTATCTGTACGTGGCGCCCGCCATAGCGCTTTTTTTCCTGCTCATGGTCTTCCCGATGGTGACGGTCTTCCGTTACTCGCTGCTGGAAGGTGCGATCCTCAGCCCCGATCCGGTCTTTGTCGGGTTCCAGAATTTTCAGACAATCTTCGCCGATCCGGTGTTTCGGCAATCGATCGGGCACACACTCTATTTCACCATCATGAGTGTGGTCTTCCATCTCCTTATCGGTCTGTCCTTTGCGCTGATGCTCAACTCGCGGCGGGTCAACCCGGTCGCCAGGAGCATCCTGCGCGTGCTCTACATTCTTCCGTGGCTGTTCACCGCCGTCATCATCGCGATCATCTGGCGACTCCTGCTTGACCCGAATGGTGTCATCAACAGCCTGCTGGTGGCGGCAAGGATCGTAAGCTTCAAGGTCGAATGGTTTTCGTCGCCGGCAACGGCGATTCACGCCCTGACATTTGTCAACATCTGGGCGGGGTATCCGCTCTACATGGTGACCCTGCTGGCTGGCCTTCAGGGCATTCCCGAAGAGCTCTACGAGGCCGCCAGCATCGATGGCGCCAACGAGTGGCAGAAACTGTGGAATATCACTCTGCCGCAACTGACGCCGATCATGATCAGTATCGCGCTGCTGGACTTCATCTGGACAATGCAGGTGTTTCCGCTGGTGTGGATGACCACGGGTGGCGGCCCGATCCATGCGACGGAAATGATGAGCATCTACACCTACAAGCTGGCTTTTACCCGGTTCGATTTCTCCCTCGCTTCGGCCAGTGCCGTCGTCATTTTCATCCTCTCGATGAGCATGACGTATTTCTACATAAAGCATCAGAAAGCGGCGGAGTAATCGGCCATGGCAACACGTCGCAAAGGATCTGATCCGACCACATGGCTGATCTATGTCGGCCTCGCGGTTGGATTGATGTTTTCCGGTTTTCCGATCCTGTGGATGCTGTTCAGTTCGCTGAAGTCCAACACCGAGATCTTTGCACTTCCGCCGGCCCTGTTGCCCAAGATCTTCACCCTGACCGCCTACGAGTCGATCTTCACCGATCCGGTGAAGATCCGATTCTTCATCAACAGCTATCTCGTCGCCGGCATCGTCACCTTGCTCACAGTCATCGTTGCG
>JAAEOR010001016.1 GCA_024222895.1 Hyphomicrobiales bacterium
GCAACAAGAGGAAGACCTTGAAAATCAAGAAGAGGCGTTGGTTGAGCAAAAGCAGGAACTGAAGCAAAGTGAGCAACAGTTAGACGTAGACAAAAAGAAAACAAATCAGGAACAACAAGAGTTCCAAACAGAGAAAACAATTGCAACGCAACAAAAAAAGCAACAAGCAACAGAAGAACAGACCCTGAAAGCCAGCCAAAAGGACATTCAGACTCAATTAGCGCAATTAACAAATCAAACAGCCACTGCTGGAGACGAAGACCCGGCCCTGGCGATGCAGCAAGCACAACTTGAAGCCCAGGATGCTCAATTAAGCGAACAGAGCGACGGGTTAGAGCAGGTTCAGCAACAACTCAGCGACCAGGAAGAAGTAGGTACTCAAGCTCAAACCCAGGCAACTGTCCAACAGGAACAAGAGCAGAAACAACAGCAAGAGGCACTGTTGCTTCAGGGAGAAGATATTGAGATCCAGGAAGCAGAACTTGAAGATGCTCAGGAAAACCTGGGAACTGGGCTAGGCGTTCGCGGGCGAGGTAAAGGCGAAGGTGAACTGCCCAGTGGCGGAGGAGGCGGTGGGGGCGGAGCTTTGTCGCCGGCAGACAGGGCCAGACAGGATCAGATTGATGCCGTTATGAACGAACAGGGTCTTGGCCAAGAGGCGGCAGAAGCCATTTTTGAAGAAGGCCAGGCGGCTCAAGCCCTACAAGCGACCATAGCGGCGGTTACGCAAAACAATGTCGGGGCTATGCTGACCGCTGCCGCCGAGGAACATGCGGCCTTGTTGGGGGCCTTCGCCGCTCTGGCGGCCAACATTCAGGTTGAGGCCATCGGCGAGATCGCAACGATGATAGCCCAGGCCGAAGCGGA
>JAAEOR010001017.1 GCA_024222895.1 Hyphomicrobiales bacterium
CATCTACCACTTTCGCTTCGACCCGGCCAACGGCTGCTGGAGCGTGACCCGGCCCGAGCAGGACCAATCCAGAACCCGGGTCGGTTACACCTACGACCCGGCCGGGATTGCCGTCGATCTCCATTCGCACAATACCATGCCCGCCTTCTTCTCCCCCACCGACGACCGGGATGAGTTAGGCGGCCGCTTCTACGCGGTGATGGGGCACCTGGAGCGGGAGAACCCGGAGTTGGTCTTGAGACTTGGTCTCTACGGTCACTGGCTCTACAACGTCCCGGCCCCGGCCCTCTTCGACGACCTCGGCCCCTTTGTCGAAGTCTACGCCGAGACCGCTGAATTGGCCTGCGTTGAACAACCCGAACCGGCCACCATACCCGGTGGCTGGCTAACCAACTTGTTTACCTGGAGGAAATAATGAAAACATATTGGCAATATCTCAAACAACTCACTTTATATCTTTACCAACAAAGCCTCGTCCAACTCACTCGATTCTACAACCTTCTCCAATCTCCTAACCCCCTAATCTCCCAATCTCTGCAAATGCCGAAACAGTACCGCATCGACATCGGCCATCCCGACCGGGTGGTCATTCTACTGGTGGGCTGTGGTGGGAGTGGCAGCTTCACCGCGCATATTCTGGCCCAATTGGCCTGCTGGGCTAAAGGGGCAGGCATCGATATGCG
>JAAEOR010001018.1 GCA_024222895.1 Hyphomicrobiales bacterium
ATCGCCTGGCCGGCTTACACCAACGAAGTGGTGTTCCTGATGCAGGCGACGTCGCTGGTTTCCCTGATAACCGTCACCGACCTGTTCCGCGCTGCCGACCAGGTCGCCGTGCGAAGCTTCAAGATCTTCACCATGTATCTAGGTGTCGCCGCCATCTATCTGGTCATCTCATACGGAATCATTCTCCTGTTCGGACTTGCCGAGCGGCGTTTGAACCGCCATATGGCGCCGGTCAAACGGGATGGCCTCCACAAACGGGCCTTTGCCGTACTCACCCGCTGACTGACCCTCGAACAGAACTGCCCACTCAATGACGATACGCGCAATCGAACCGATTTCCGGCCAGGATGCAGCCGCCCACGCGGCTCTGCTCGGCCTCAACAACGCCAACGCCCATCACACCTCGTCGTTGACGGCGGAGCGCTGGGACGAACTGGTGGCCAGGGCGTTTTCAGCGACCTGCGTCGAGGAAGCGGCGGCCCTGCTGATCGCCTTCGATCAGAACGCCGACTATGACAGCGCCAACTTCCTCTGGTTTCGCCAGCGGCTGCCGCGGTTCGTCTATGTCGACCGGATCATTGTCTCGGCGCGAAATCGCGCCCAGGGACTGGCCAGCCGGATATATGAAGATCTCTTTTCCCGCGCCCGCGCTACCGGCCACGATCGGGTGGTCTGCGAGGTCAATCTGATTCCGGCGAATCCGAAGTCCGACCGGTTCCACGACCGGATGGGATTCTCGGAGGTCGGGCAGGCCAGGCTGGAGCACGTCGGGCGAACGGTCCGTTATCTGGAACGGCACCTTTAGGCGTCGGCAGAATCGGCGTGGTGTTCGATACTTTCTCGCGACGGCAGGCGTTACCGCTTCGCGGCAGCGTCGGCACTCCAGTTCAGCCGGTCTTCAGCCGCGTTTCAAGCGCCCAGCGTGGGGCTGGGTCGACATTCGGGGCATAGCCCAACCGGGCCAGCATCTGCACACGCTCACCGGTCCCGTTGGTCAGTCTTGCATGGACCGCGTCATAGTGCCCTTTCATCGCCGGGTACTCCTGCATGGCCTGGCTCATCGGTTGCATTGCGAGTCCATCCGCGGTGGTCTGAAGGGCGACGCGCATGTAGGCACGGCCGGCGGCGATTTGTGCTCGGCGATCGTTGTCATCCGTGTTGACCCAGACGAAGCCCATTGTCGCCATTGCCGCCGCCTCGATCATGCCCAGAGCAGTTTCAAAGACGCCCGACGAGGGGTCTGAGAGTTTCTCTTGCGTGAAGACACCAATCAGGTTCAGCGACTCCAACAGCGCGCCGCTGATGGAGATGCCATCAGGGTTTGCTTCGATCTCCGCACGTCCGATGCGGGTCAGCTCGATGCTCTCCTGGTGGGCCTCCGGTGTGCGCATCTCGTCGAGGATCGCATCGCGCGTAATCGTTCTCAGCGCGTCCAACTGGCCGTTCGCTGTTGCCGCGTCGATCCGAACGTGATCAGCCGCGATATCTGGCGCCCCGTGCCTGGCGCGACAAGATATTGGACTAGGTCACATGTTCGGCTGAGGCAGGGCGACCCATCCCACATCACGCCGGTTTCGGGGCCGCGCCGGGCGAAGCCGAGGGCGGTGTCACCGCAAGGCTGCCAGGCGCCGGTCAGCGGGTTGTCAGCAAAGTTGATGGCGGCGGCGACCATCACGAAACAGTGCAGGCCGGGTGATGGTCAGGCCGTTCACGGCGCTATTGTGCTGGCGGCGACGCGCCGAGCGTAGCGATCGCTGAAGAAGGCGGCTTCCGGGAGTTCGGCATCCCCGCCGCCCGCTTCCACTTCGGCGAAGGTGACGAAGCGGCCGGCCCAGTCTTCGACGGCACATTCGGAAACGATTGTCAGGGCATCGCGACGCTCCCGTTCCGACAAGATGTCGAAGCTGTCGGCGCCGGCAATCAGCACGCGGTGCAGCATGACGTCGAGGGGACGGGCAAGTTCCAGAAGAAAGCCGGCAAACGCCATCGCTTCCTCGGCCGTGACACGGGGGTGGTCGTGTGGGCTGACGTGGTTGAGGTCTGCCGCGGCGGCAACGGCACGGAGTGTTTCGGCGCAGTCGCTGATGGCTCGGCTGATCTCATCGCGTCCGGTCGACGGCTCGATCGGGCGAGGGGATCCGTCGTGAGTTGGCGGCCGGAGACGGGCGGTTGCGGTCAACCGGCGGCCAGCTGTATCGCGGCGGCGGAACGGGACGAGAGGAGCGTCAGCGGGGCTGTGGTGGGCTGTGGCGTGAGGAACCGTGGACATCTGTAACTCCACTTTGAATGGAGCAGCACTATATACGCGAAGTACGTAAATCACAACAGAATATACGCGTAATGCGTAGAACGCTGTGGGCGACTCTCCGGCCGTCCATGTGGCTTGAGCCGTAGGAAACACGCCGGGTCGTTGGTGCGGATGAAAGCGGGGCGGCAAGGACAAGCTGATCGGCGGCAAGGGCGACGACACCATGACCGGCGGCAGCGGCAAGGACAAGTTCGTCTTCGACACCAAACTCAAGGCCAGCGTCAATGTCGACACGGTGACCGACTTCAAGGTCGGCAAGGACATCTTCCTGCTCGACGAGGATATCTTCGGCAAGATCGGCAGCAAGCTCAATGGTGGCGAGTTCAAGGTCGGCAATAAGGCCAATGATGGCAACGACTACGTCATCTACAACGACGACAACGGCAAGCTCTACTACGACGAGAACGGCGACAGCACCGGCGGCAAGACCCTGTTCGCCATCCTCGATGACGGCCTCAAACTCGATCACAAGGATTTCGACATGATCTGAGGTGGTCCGGCACCGGATTGGCGAGGCGGGGTAGGGCGAGGCGGAAGCTGCCGCTGTTGGATGCAGTGGCCGACGCTCCGGGCGATCGCGACGCGGGAACCGTGTCCGTTTGATCAAGCGCCGGCGCGAGGCAGACCTGAACGGCGCGATGAGCGAATGCGATGCGAATGGCCGCATCAGGCTCCGGAACCCAGTGGGGGCCGTCCATGACGACGGTCACATCGCCGACCGAAGTGACATTCGGAGCGATGGCCTCGTGGACTACAGTGATCTGCGGCCCGCTCGCCATATCCGGCGTGAAGAAGGCCCAGGAGATAATATCGTAACAGTGGTATCCAGATATAATACTATCTTAGCGCGCCCCCTTCATCAACCAGACAGGCAGCGTAGCAGGGCGGGTTTAGCCGGAGGCGCAACCCGACGCTTAATGCATTAACCGGCGACAACGGCGGATTACGCTCCGTCAATCCGCACTACGATCGTTTGAATTGTGACCGGGTGCGGCGGTCATCGGAGAAGCGCACACACTTTCCCTCGATGCATTCTCAGTCTAGGGAAGCACGACCAGAGGGATCTCCGCCGTTCATGACCGATTTTCTGCTTCTCGCCTTTGTCTTTCTCATCGCCGGCGTCGTCGCGGTGCCAATCGCCACCCGCCTTGGTCTTGGTTCGGTGCTCGGCTACCTGATCGCGGGGATCGCGATCAGCCCTGTTCTGGCGCTCCTCCAGGTCGATGTGGTCTCAATCCAGCATTTCGCCGAGTTCGGCGTGGTGATGATGCTGTTCCTCGTCGGACTGGAGCTCGAGCCGCGCATGCTGTGGGAGATGCGGCACAAGCTGCTCGGGCTGGGCGGCCTCCAGGTCGGTTGCACCACGGCGCTGGTAATGGGGTTCGCCATGCTGCTTGGCCAGTCATGGACCGTCGCGCTTGCCATCGGCATGGTGCTGGCACTGTCGTCGACTGCGATCGTCCTGCAGACCCTGAACGAGAAGGGGTTGATGAAGAGCGACGGTGGCGAGGCAAGTTTCTCGGTCCTGCTCTTCCAGGATATCGCCGTCATTCCGATGCTGGCGTTCATCCCGCTGCTCGCCCTGCCGGAACTGGTCGAGATGCTCCAGTCGACTGGCGTCGCCGGCCATGGGGCCGAGATGGCGGGCGCTGATGCTGGCGGCGCCGAGGTCGTCGGTGCGGAACATGCCACCGAGGCCACCGACGACCACAGCGGCGGCGACCATGGCGGCGGACCGAACTTCATCGACAGCCTGCCGGGCTGGCAGCGCGCCCTGGTTACCATTGGTGCGATCGCTGCGGTGGTGGTCGGCGGCAGCGTGCTGACCCGGCCGCTGTTCCGCTTCATCGCCATGGCCAAGTTGCGCGAGTTGTTCACCGCTACCGCCCTCCTTATGATCATTGCGATTGCCCTGCTGATGTCGCTCGTCGGCCTGTCGCCGGCCCTCGGCACCTTCCTCGCCGGTGTGGTTCTCGCCAACAGCGAGTACCGACACGAGCTGGAAAGCGACATCGATCCGTTCAAGGGACTGCTGCTCGGCTTGTTCTTCATCACCGTCGGCGCCGGCATCAATTTCGGGCTGCTGTTCGACAATATCGCCATCACCATTGCCTTGACGCTGGGGCTGATGGTGCTGAAAGCCTTGGTCCTTCTGGTCCTCGCCTACATCTTTGGCATCGTCGGGTCGAACAAATGGCTCTTCGCACTCGGGCTTGCCCAGGCCGGCGAGTTCGGCTTCGTGCTGCTGTCGTTCACCGTCGCCAGCGCGGTGATCCCGTCGGCCATTGCCGACCGGCTCCTCCTCGTAGTCGCTCTGTCGATGCTGCTGACTCCGGTGCTGTTCATCCTCTACGACCGGGTGATTTCTCCGATATATCTGCGCCGCGAGGGTGAGCGCGAGGCCGATGAGATCACCGAGACCAGCCACATCATCGTTGCCGGTCGCGGCCGCATCGGTGGACTTGTCGATCGCATGCTCAGCGCTGCCGGTTACGAGTCGACAGTGATCGACTACAGTTCGCGACAACTGGATATGGTCCGGCGGTTCGGTCTGCACGGCTATTTCGGCGATGCGATCCGGCCGGACCTGCTGCACGCCGCCGGCATCGCCGAGGCGAAGCTGTTGGTGGTGGCCATCGACGGCAAGGAACAGATCACCGAACTGGTGCGCTATGCGGTGAGCAACTACCCCGACCTTCACGTCATGGCCCGGGCGGTGGACCGCGACCATGTCTATGAGCTCTGGTCGGTCGGCTGCCGCGACATCATTCGCGAGACCTATGACAGTTCGATCCGGATGGGGCGTTCGGCCTTCGTGGCGATGGGTGTCGACCGGGACAGGGCCGAGCGCATGGCGGCCGAATTCGACAAGACCGACCGCAGGACCATGGTGGAGATGGCCGAGCACTACCAGCCCGATGTCCCGATCGAAGAGAACGAGGTCTATGTCGCAAAGGTCCGCGAGCGACTGGACGAATGGCGGGCGGAGCTCAACGAGCGAATGGTGGCGATCCTGGAGGGCAAGGACGAAAAGTGATAAAGGGCAGGTGGCCCGTTTGACGTGGATCAATGACACCAGTTACCAGCGGCTGGTCCCCTCGACCTTCCGAGGACGCCTCGCCGTCGGTGATCAGGCACAGTGATCGTCGTCCGGGGCCCTGCGAGCCGGGAGAACGACAATGCATGTGACGGGGGCGGAATGGTCCTGAAACCGAACCGCGGCAATCGAGGTCCGAATCCCAAAAAGGGACCGACCCAGCCTGCGCCTTCAGCGGTCAAACCGGGCAACGGCGCTACGGATGCAGCCGGCGACGGTGCGTCGGCGATCGCCAAGGGGGCCGAAACGCTCAAGGAGATCAGCACAGCGCACCGTGACGCCGAACAGCGTCACGATCCCGACGCCGTTCGCCGGGCGTTCGAAACCGGCGAGTTTCCCTACAAGAATAAGATGCGACGGGCACCCTATGAGAAGAACAAGGCCGAGGTGCAGATCGAACTCCTCAAGGTTCAGGAGTGGGTCAAGGCGACGGAGCAGAAGATCGTCGTCCTGTTCGAGGGACGCGATGGTGCGGGCAAAGGCGGTACCATCAAGCGGTTCATGGAACACCTCAATCCGCGTGGGGCGCGGGTGGTTGCCCTGGAGAAGCCGACGGAACGCGAGCGGACCCAGTGGTTCTTCCAGCGGTATATCGAACATCTGCCGGCCGGCGGCGAAATCGTCCTGTTTGATCGGTCCTGGTACAACCGCGCCGGGGTCGAGCGGGTCATGGGTTTCTGTTCGCCGAACGACTATCTGGAATTCATGCGCCAGTGCCCCGAAATCGAACGGATGATGGTGCGCAGCGACATCCGGCTGTTCAAATACTGGTTTTCGATGACCCGCGACGAACAGAAGCGACGCTTCGCATCGCGCGAGGTCGAGCCGCTGAAACAGTGGAAGCTGTCGCCGATCGACCGGGAATCCCTGGACAAGTGGGATGGCTACACCGAGGCCAAGGAGGCGATGTTCTTCTACACCGACACCGCCGACGCGCCGTGGACGGTGGTCAAGTCAAACGACAAGAAACGCGCCCGGCTGAACTGCATGAAGCACTTCCTGGCGTCGCTGCCCTATACGGGCAAGGACCCCCATGTCGCCCATGCGCCGGACCCGTTGATCGTCGGCTCCAGCGCTGATGTACTACGTCGGAACGAACACATTTTGGGGTCAAGCCTGCATCCGGACCATCGCCGCCACGACACGCCGGACCTCGGTTAGTTAGGTTGCCAGACGAGCCGACAGATCCTCTGGCCGACCACAGCTCTCGACAACGACCTCATGCTGAGGTGCCCGGCAAAGCCGGGCCTCGAAGCACGCACGACAAATCACGGGTATGTCCGTGGCCGGCCGGGAAAGTGGGCGGTGGAATACGCTTCGCTATTCCACCCTACAGCGCCTGTCCTCACTCTCCGTTCCGCAACAGTGCCGCGATCTCGGCGTAGCCGCGCGCCTCGGCATGGGCAAGCGGG
>JAAEOR010001019.1 GCA_024222895.1 Hyphomicrobiales bacterium
CCTCCACCGCACCTTCCCGCAATGCGGCCTGCGCGGCAGCCAGACGGGCGATCGGCACCCGAAACGGCGAGCAGGAGACGTAGTCGAGCCCGACTTCCTCACAAAAGGCGATGGTTGCCGGGTCGCCGCCATGTTCGCCGCAGATGCCGAGCTTGATGTCCGGTCGTGCCTCGCGGCCGCGGTCGACGGCGATCTGGACCAGTTCGCCAACCCCGTCGCGGTCGATGGTGACGAATGGGTCGTTTGGCAGGATGTCGGCTGCGGCGTATGCGGCGAGCAATCCCGAGGTGTCGTCACGGGAGAATCCAAACGTCGTCTGGGTGAGGTCGTTGGTGCCGAAGGAAAAGAACTCCGCTGCCGCGGCGATTCGGTCGGCCTGAAGGGCGGCGCGGGGGAGTTCGATCATTGTTCCAACCGTGTAGTCCGGTCGCTTGCCGCGCTCCTCCGTAATCGCGTCGGCGGCCTTGTCGATCATGGTTTTGACCCGCTCGAGTTCGGCTGCGGTTGCGACCAGCGGCACCATGATCTCCGGCGCGACGCCTTTGCCGGTTGCTGCCTCGATGTCGGCGGCGGCCTCAAAGATCGCGCGTGACTGGATCTCAACGATCTCCGGATAGGTGATCGCCAGACGACAGCCGCGATGGCCGAGCATCGGGTTGAACTCTCGTAGCGCCAGGGCCCGCTCGCGCAGTTTTTCCGGCTCGACACCCATCGATTTGGCGACGGCCGCCAGATCACCATCGGTGTGGGGCAGGAATTCGTGCAAGGGCGGATCAAACAGCCGGATGGTAACCGGCAGGCCCTCCATGATCTCGAACAGCGACAGGAAATCGGCCCGCTGCATGGGGAGCAGTTTCGCCAGCGCCGTACGCCGACCGACCTCGTCGCTCGCCAGGATCATTTCCCGCATCGCAACGATCCGTTCATCCTGGAAGAACATGTGCTCGGTGCGGCAGAGGCCGATGCCCTCGGCACCGAACGACAGCGCCGCCCTGGCGTCGGTCGTGGTTTCCGCGTTGGCACGGACGCCCATGCGGCGTGCCTGATCTGCCCACTCCATCAGCTTCTCGAAATCGCCCGAAAGTTCCGGCTGTCGCATGGCGACCGCTCCGGCCAACACCTGCCCAGTGCCGCCGTCGACAGTGATGACATCTCCTTTCGAAAACGTGCGTCCGCCCGCGGTAAGCGTTTCATTATGGTAGTCGACCCTGAGACTGCCCGCGCCGGAAACACAGGGTTTACCCATGCCGCGGGCGACCACCGCCGCGTGGCTGGTCATCCCGCCGCGGGTGGTGAGGATGGCTTCGGCTGCGTGCATGCCATGGATGTCCTCCGGGCTGGTCTCGACCCGAACCAGGACGACCTTCTTGCCCTTGCCGACGGCTGTTTCGGCCTCGTCGGAAGAGAAAACGATCTCGCCGGAGGCGGCGCCTGGAGAGGCCGGCAGACCGGTGGCGACTAGATCGCGAGCCGCGTCGGGATCGATCGTCGGATGAAGCAGTTGGTCAAGGGAGCCCGGGTCGACCATCAGCACCGCTTCGTCGGCGGTGATCAAATCTTCCTCGGCCATGTCGACCGCAATCTTCAGAGCGGCGCTACCGGTCCGCTTGCCGTTTCGGGTCTGCAGGATCCAGAGCTTGCCGCGCTCGATGGTGAACTCGACATCCTGCATATCACGGTAGTGTCGTTCGAGCGTCTCGCAAATAGAGCGGAAACCCCAAAACGCGTCCGGCATGGTGGTTTCCAGCGAGGCCTGATCCGAACCGGAGGCGGTGCGCGCGGCGTCGGTCAGATCGCGCGGCGTGCGGATGCCGGAGACAACGTCTTCACCCTGGGCATTGACCAGATATTCGCCATAGAGCGCCTTCTCGCCGGTCGAGGGATTGCGGGTGAAGGCCACACCGGTGGCTGATGTATCACCCATGTTGCCGAACACCATCGCCTGGACATTGACCGCGGTGCCCCAGCTTTCGGGTAGATTATGGAGGCGCCGATAGGTGATCGCCCGTGGCGTCATCCACGATGCGAACACGGCGCTGACCGCACCCCATAGCTGATCTTTCGGTTCC
The DNA here is from genome assembly GCA_024222895.1 of Hyphomicrobiales bacterium. Classification (GTDB taxonomy): domain Bacteria; phylum Pseudomonadota; class Alphaproteobacteria; order Rhizobiales; family Kaistiaceae; genus Bauldia. The sequence goes on from JAAEOR010001019.1 coordinate 2,070, forward strand.
TGGGGAAACGGCTTGCCGGCGGCCCGTTCGACGATGACCTTGTAGTCGCGTACCAGTTCCGCCCAATCGTCGCCGCTCAATTCGGTATCGAGGGCGTAGCCACGTTCGTCCTTGAAGTCTTCGATCCGCTCTTCGAAGCGATGGATGTCGACACCCATGACGACATCGGCATACATCTGAACGAGCCGGCGGTACGAGTCGAACGCGAAGCGTTTGTCGGCGCTTGCCGCCAATGCTTCCACTGTCCGATCATTGAGCCCAAGATTGAGCACCGTGTCCATCATACCGGGCATCGACGCCCGGGCGCCCGAGCGCACGGAGACCAGCAATGGCATCGAGTCGTCGCCAAGGGCGCGGCCGGTGTGTTGCTCGATCGCAGCCACACCCTCGTCGAGCTGGGCGCTCAGATCGCTCGGATATGTCCGGTTGTTCTCGTAAAAGAAGGTGCAGACTTCGGTGGTCAGCGTGAAGCCGGGTGGCACCGGAAGTCCGAGGCTGGCCATCTCGGCGAGGTTGGCCCCCTTGCCGCCGAGCAGATCACGTTTGTCCGCTCGGCCATCCGCCGAGCCGTCGCCAAAGCTATATACCCACTTCGTCATCGGTTGCTCCAGCTCAGTAAAGTGCCGCGTCTGGTAGCCCGGCCGAATGGCGCGACACAATATGGTGGCTTGCCGCAGGCACCCCGCGGCGCCTGTTGCCGAGCCCGCATTGTTCATACACCATGCGGTCCGCATTGCACTTGCGGGGGGCAGATACGGTATCAGGTGGCGATAAGCGTATGAGATCATACGGTTGAGCCGCATGACGCCGTCGATGCCCGCCGAAATGCAACCCTTCGGGCCGACTGAAGCGCAAGACCGGGGGTGTCGAAACCCTCGACCGTATCCCCGATACGATCTTGGCGCTTCTCCTGCCCCGTCCCGCGCTTGAGCCGGCGCAGATCACATCGAGTGTGAAAAAGGCGAGCTATGATCGAGATCCGACCCTGAGGCCGGGAGCCGGACGTTCGTTCAGAACCTCCCGACGGAAGCGGAACAGGGCGGCCGGCCGCCCCCGCCGCAGCGGCGCGGCGGTTCCGGTCGGTTCGACAAGCGTCGCCGATTCGACCAGCCGGCGAAAGTTCTGCTTGTGGAGATGCCGGCCGGAGATCGCCTCGACGGTCAATTGCAGATCAGTAAGGGTAAATTCGGGCGCCATGAGTTCGAACACCACCGGGCGGTATTTCAGCTTGGCGCGCAGGCGAGAGATAGCGGTTGCGAGGATTCGCCGATGATCAAACCGCATAGGTGCTCCTCCCGCCGTCGCCGGAAGCGGTCGTTCGGCGGGTTCGCTACCGTCGCGGACCGCTTCGTCGATCAGCCCGGCCTCGTAAAGCAGCTCATAGCGTTCCAGGACGCGTTCCTCATCCCAGCGTTCGCCCGAAGAGCCGAAGGCAAGCCGAACCCGCTGTTGACGGTCGATACCATGACGACCGCGTTCACCGGGCGCCGGCAGTCGTGCCCATCGCCGCAATGCCGGCAGCAATGCCTTGTCAAGAAGGGGCGGCCGCCCGTCGCGCCAGTCCTCCCAGGGAAAATAATCGTACCAGCGGCGCCAATGCGCACCGGCAACGGTCAGGGCCTGGGCCGCGCTCGGGTCCGGGCGCGTCAGCGCCAGATAGCCGACCGAGACCAGATGCGGCTCGCGATCCCCATGATGGGCGTGCCGTCCGCGATCGCCGAAGGTATAGAGCTGCTCCACATAGCCAAGCTTCAGCGCCGTCTGTTCGGCCACCCAGGCGCGTAGCCCCATTTCAAGCGTTCTGTGGGCGATCGGATCGAACGGTCCGAATGGAAGCCCACTTGGCGTGTCGCGATTCTGCTGCGTGTCGACAACGAGAATCAGCGGCTGCTGTTCTTCGACGGTCACAATCGCCGCGTTGAGGCCGATTTCGATCGGCGGCCGCGCCACGCCTGTCATTGGCCGCGTAGTTCCTCAGCCCGCAAGCGGCAGAGCGAACGGCGTCCCCTCGAACGCGAGTTCGCCGCGTCCAATCGACTCGACGGCCGCAATCATGCGTCCGCTCCGCTCCAACAATGCGTCGCCGTGGGTAACAATGAGTGGATTGGGCGATGCAACTGACGACGCGTCCCGCAGCTGGCGCGCCAGTTCGCCTTCGTCACGCTCAGGCTGTACCGCGCACAGGGCTATGTAGGCGGCGGCGGTCGAGCGGCTGATTCCGGCATAGCAGTGCACCACCATCGGCCGCTCGCGATCCCATGCTTTGACAAAGGCAATCAACTCGCTGACGTGGTGTTCCGCCGGGGTGATCAGGCCGTCCGTCGTCTCGACGATATCGTTCATGCCGATGAACAGGTGGTTCTCTTCGGCTATGGCTGTCGGCCGGGTCACCTCCGTATCGTCATTGATGACGCTGACCAGGTGGCTGGCGCCGGATGTCGAAACAGTATCGGCGAGCATTGACAGTGAACAGACGTGAACGCGTGGCATCGATGTATCCCGCTTATTGCGCCTCTGCGCTACCTTACCCTCGGTATTAGTCGATCCATGTTGCCAAACGGGAGAACATACACAATAGCGGGGGTCGTCCGGTTTGCAGCTGCTTGCCGACAAATACTGCCAATGATCCACCCTATCAGCAGAAGTTCATGACAAACAGATCCAGTGCTCAAGTCCTTGATTCTCTACTCTGATCCGTCATTTCTGTCAGGGTCGCGAAACGCTCGAGAAAACGCTGTTCGGCGACTTCCGCGGGCCACGGATCGAGATCGAGGTCGACGCCAGAGAGGCCCCGTGGACGGCCAAAGAACTTTGCCGCCTCGGACGCGGCGAATCCGGCCAGCGTCGTCGCCTCGAAATAGGCCGCCATACGATCGCCGGCTTTTATCCGGGCCTTGAGCTTGGCAGTTATCGGAGTCTTGACGCCAAAACGAAGGTGGATGGCATCGAGAAGACGTTGCTCGATCTCGCGATAGCGCCCGCCGAGCAATACTTTGAAGGGCGAGATCAGGTCGCCGATGACGTATTCCGGCGCATCGTGGAGCATGACCGCGACGTGGCCACTGGCCGCCATGTCGGGGACGGTCGTATCGATGATGCGGTCGACCAGGAGCGTGTGCTGCGCCACGGAAAAAGCATGGCTGCCGATTGTCTGCCCGTTCCAGCGGGCGACGCGCGCCAGTCCGTGGGCGATGTCGGCGATCTCCACGTCCAACGGCGAAGGGTCGAGCAGATCAAGGCGTCGCCCGGAGAGCATGCGCTGCCAGGCGCGCGGCGGGGCTGTGGGTCGGTCGGGCATCGGCCTCCCGGAGGCATGGTTCAAATTCGTCGACAGTTTCGCCGATTCGCCTGGTGTTCGGCTAATCCGCCGCCACAGTTGCCGGCCAGTCGAAGTCTGCCCATGGCGGGATCGAGAGCGTGACCGGCGAATCGCCCGCGAGAATCTCCGTACCGGCGTTCATGGCCTCCTTGGCGCGGTCCAGCCGGATCATCGCCAGACCGGTGTCGCCGGACGATGTCGCCATCGCCCCGAGCGCCCGTCCATCGGCGGTGACAGCGACCCCAGGATAGGGCAGCGGGCTACCGCTGACAGTGATAATACGTCGACGGGCTGTGCCGCGATGCTTCATCCGCGAGACGACCTCCTGGCCAACAAAACATCCCTTGGCGAAGTCGACGCCGGCGAGCTGATCCATGTCGACGTCGTGGGGGAACACGTCACCGAAGCCAAAGTCGATCCCCCCCTCGGGCACGCCGAGCCCGATGCGGTGGGCATCATAGGCCGCCTCGTCGCCGGCGGCTGAACCGGGGAGGGCACCATCGGCTTCGGTCGTCAGGAGGCGGCTCCCCAACGCGGCCAGCCGCGGATCGGCAGCGGCCAGATCGATCGGGATATCGAGGGCGTCGGCACCCCACACGGCATTCACTCTGAAGGTTCCCGAGAGGTCCTCCAAGCTCACCTTCGACCGCAGCCGGAACAGGGTTAGTCGCTGGATGGCCGCTTGGACCTGATCGCGCGCAATGTCGAACAGATAGCGCTCGCCATCGGAAAAAATCAGAAAATCAAAAAGTACCTTGCCTTGCGGGCTGAGCAGCCCGCCGAATACCGCCGACCCTGGTTTGGCCGCATCGACATCGACGGTGAGCAGCCCGTTCAGGAAGCCGGTAGCGTCGGGTCCGCCGACGGCAATGACGCCGCGACGGCCCAGTTGGGCTGTGATCATCTGGGACATCGCGGCGATTCACACCCTTGCGTCGTTCCGGTCGGTTACGTAAGCCGGAGCGGGCTCTGCTGCAAGGATCGATATGAACGAAACCTGTGACGTTGCATTTATCGGCGGTACGGTCGTCAACCAGGACGGCACGGGGCCTCGCGATATCGCCGTGCGCGACGGCCGGATCACCGCGATCGGCAGCATTGATCCGGCCACGGCCGGCGAAGCGGTTGATTGCTCGGGTCTTCACATCCTGCCCGGCGTGATCGACACCCAGGTTCATTTCCGCGAACCGGGTGGCGAGCACAAGGAAGATCTCGAATCCGGCTCGTTGGCGGCTGTGATGGGCGGTGTCACCGCGGTCTTTGAAATGCCCAACACCAATCCGCTGACCACGTCGGCTGAAGCGCTGGCCGACAAGCTTGAGCGCGCTTCGGGCCGGATGCACTGTGATTTCGCGTTTTTCGTTGGCGGCACCCACGGCAATGTCGACGACATCCCCGAGCTTGAGCGCCTGCCGGGTGCCGCGGGGATCAAGATCTTCATGGGGTCCTCAACCGGCGATCTGCTGGTTGCCGATGATGCCGGGCTCGCTAAGATTCTGGGGCGGACCCGCCGGCGCGTGTCCATCCACGCTGAAGACGAGCCAAGGCTGATCGAGCGCACCGGCGAACGGAGCGCGGGCGATCCGGCGTCACACCCCGTATGGCGGGACGAGACCGCGGCGCTCCGGGCCACCGAGCGCCTGGTGCGGATCGCCCGGCAGACCGGGGCGCGGGTCCATCTCCTGCATGTGTCAACTGCCGAAGAGATCGCGTTTATCAGCGACTACAAGGACAATGTCACGGTCGAACTGACGCCGCAGCATCTCAGCTTTCATGCCGAGCATTACGACGATCTCGGCAGCCGGCTACAGATGAATCCGCCAATCCGGGGCGTGCGCCATCAGGAAC
>JAAEOR010001020.1 GCA_024222895.1 Hyphomicrobiales bacterium
ACGAGGCGCCCCGCGGTCCCGATCATGACCCATCCACGACCGCAGGCAGGGTCGTTATCGTCGTATCCCTCCCACGAGAATTCCGCACAGGCGGAACCGTCGCGGGCGCCGTAGCGAACATCGAGGAAGCCCTTCAGCGCGCCGAAGACAATCTCGCCGAACTTGTCACGGCCGAATGTGAGGTGCGCTTCTTCAAAGAGATCAAGGAAATCATCGTCGTATTCATCCATCCCGACGATCCGCCAGCGGCCGGCAAAAACCCTGGCAGAGGCGGGACCCTTGGCCACGTTTCACCGATCCACTCTAAAGAGCTTCACCGCGCAAGAGCCGCGGCAGGTCTCCACCGCCGCCGGCCGCCTCGCCGATGAACATCCGCTTCAGCCGTGGCAGTCGGTCGACCAGACCGAGACCGATGTCGCGGACGACGCGGACCGCGGGGTTGTCATTGGAAAACAGCCGATTGAGGACGTCGGTCACGACCCCCATCTCGACCGTGTCGAAGCGGCGCCAGCGTTGATAGCGCTCCAGCACTGCGGTCGACCCGATGTCGAGGCCAAGCCGCTCGGCCTCCGCAATGGTCTCGGCCAGTGCGGCGACATCGCGAAAACCGAGGTTGAGGCCCTGGCCGGCGATCGGATGAATTCCATGGGCGGCGTCGCCCGCCAGTGCGAAGCGTGGCTGGATGAACTGGCGCGCCAGCGTCAGCCCGAGAGGAAATCCCTGCGGCACCCCGAGCAGCTCGATTTCCCCGAGCTGATGGCCGAATCGTCGTTCAAGCTCGAAGCGAAAGATCTCGCGATCGGCGAGCAGGCGTTCGGCTTTGTCCTGCCGCTCGGTCCACACCAGCGACGAACGATTGCCTGTCAGGGGCAGGATCGCGAACGGCCCGCCGGGAAGGAAATGCTCGACCGCCCGGCCGCCATGCGGCCGCTCATGAGCCACCGTTGCGACAATCCCCGACTGGTCGTACGGCCAATCGACGGTGCTGATTCCGGCCATCGAACGCAGGCGCGATCGTACACCATCGGCGGCGACCAGAAGGCGGGTCCGCAAACGGCGCCCGCTGACGAGCAACACATCAACCCCGCTGGTCTCGACGGTGAAGCCGGTCACGGTTTCAGGCGCCATCAGAGCCGCCCCGGCTGCGTCCGCGCGGCTCCGCAGCGCCCCGTTCATGGTTGTGTTCATCACCATATGGGCGAACGGCTGGCCATCGGCGGCGGTCCCGTCAAAGGTGAGAAAGACCGGCCGGACAGCATCGTCAGTGCGGCTGTCGGTGATCACCATCTCGGTGATCGGCTGGGCGTGGGGTGCGATGTCCGCCCAGGCGCCGAGCTGGGCGAGCATCCGTCGCCCCGCCGCGGCGATGGCCGACGCGCGCGTATCCTGTTTCGCAGCGTCAGGCGGCGCCGCGTCGACGACAATGACGGAAAAGGATGGCAGGGCCTGGCGCAAGGCGACGGCTAGCGACAGGCCGACATGGCCGCCGCCGGCGATCACCAGGTCGGCGTCGAGGCGCTGGGCTCTTGGCGCTTCCTCCATAACCGCGGGCCTCCGCCCCTCCTTGACAGGTTACGGCCCGACTGGTCGAACGAGGCCAGAACGACCAAGGGTCCCGGGCCGCAGATGTCAGTCGCCGTTGAAACACTGGTTTCCATACTCGACCTCGAACCGCTGGAGCACAACCTGTTCCGCGGTCGCAG
>JAAEOR010001021.1 GCA_024222895.1 Hyphomicrobiales bacterium
AAAAAAGACCAGCCGTCGGATCAGGGCGTCCGGCCGCGGTCAGGAAGAGATCGAGGCCCTTTTCTTCGTTCCAGCAGAGGCCCGAACCCTCCAACTCATGGTGAAGGGTCGTGGCCATGTCCATGGCGGTCGTCCGCTCGGCATGCATCGCCAACACGTCATCACCGTATCGCGCGTAAAAGCCGCCGGCGACCTGGGCCAATTTCCAGTCCATTTCCGACAGGTAGACGTTTGCGATCTCGTTGGCGACGGGGCTCCCGGTCGGTAGCCCCCGACTGAGTTGAGCGCTACGATCGTCGATGCGAATGAACGGGCGGACGGCGCGCTGGACCAACTCCATTTCCATCGGATCTCCGTCAGTGCCGAGGAGCCGCTTCAGGATCATCCAGACTCGACCATCATCAGCCACGGGAACCGCGTCGAAGTACGACTTCACGTCGCGGCGCAGCACATAGACGCCTCGGTGGTGAGGATCGGATCGGCTGCGTCGATGCTGAACCAGATAATGTGCCGCGGCGTGAACGGCCTGGTGGCACGCCATACCCGGTCGGTAGGAGTAGAGCGCCGGCGACAGCTCTGCGCTCGCTCTTTCTCTCAGCCAATCGGCCATGACCGTCTGAATGACCTGGTCGCAGAACTCGAACCGATAGACCGTTCGTCGCTTCCCGTCCGTCTTGATGGAGCGCGGAACGCCGGGCTTGGGTGGGAGTCGGCCATGCTTGAGATCGTCAACAAGAAGTCGCGCGATCAGGCGACTGTCTCCATTCAGCCGCGACAACCCCACATCGCCGGTCTCGGAGCGCACGGACCCGCCTGGATTGTGATTGGCGAGACGTTGGACGGCAGCGACAAACCGGGCTTCGTCGAGGAGGGGCAATGTCGACATAAGGTCGTGCCGCGGTCCTCAGTGTGGAAGGGGAAGGTGGGAACCTACGAACTTGTTCGGGCTGCCCGGGGCGCCGCGTGCTTGATCCGGACCGCAGCCCCAAATCACGCACAGCAGTTTCGCATGAAGCGGATCCACCTTCCTTGGGCAAGCTACCGCAATCAAAAAAAAATACAACTGGTACGCTACCGGCTGTCAGCGATCTTGCGTCTGACATCGCCAACACGAACGATCGGGTCGATGATCTCTATCCCGAGTTGGTCAAGCAAGCGAAAGACATTGGGTCGATCAGCGGGAGCCTGCAAGTTGCCGCTGAGCGGCTGGCGATGGCGACGGTAGCCTGGCACACCGTAATGGTGTCGCCGTCTCCGATCTTTGTAACTTCGCCGGTAACGTCAGCCATTGCCGCGGTCGGGATCAGCATCAGAAGGGCGGCAAATTTCAGCATCCTCCTAGTGTCTCATTTTCTGGCGACGGTGGCCATCGGAAGGCAAAAAAGGTTTGGGCGACGATCCGAAAAGCTATTGAAAATCAATGGTCGAGAATTACCCAAACCTTGGACCTAAGCCTTTGATCTTGCTCACTTAGACCGCTTCCCTAGGGAGTACCATTCCCCCTCAGAAGCGGCAGTCTTCTGCCATCTGTAAGGTGGTGGGACACTCTGGGCCCGAAAAGTGGGACTAAAAAGGGTGTTCACGGGTTCCTCTTCCTGGTGCGCTTCGAGACCGGCACGCGATTCCCGGTCCAGATTTCCCCGATCTGGTAGCCGTCGCGGAGAAACTCCCGGCGGCTTTTTTGTGCCTCGACGAACGGCACGGCCGGGAGTTTGCACACGAGCGATACGCTATCAGTTGATCGCTTTGGTCGGTGGATCGGCGGATACAATTGCTTTCGTCCTGCCCCGCTTGGGCGGTTTTTCTTTAAGGATGTGTTCGAGCGCGCCGTGAAGCTTGCGAGCAAAATCGGGAGTGAGACGCAGCCTTGCGGCGATGATCACGCGCATCGGATCGTCCGGACGGTCGCCGTCGGTCGCACCCAAGTTGAGATGGATGGTGTTGCCGTTCATTCCGCCACTTACGAGGTAGTCCACATACTGAATCGGGACGTTATGAGTACCGACGACCGCAGGGCGGCGAGTGGCGGCCGTCGTCGGTTTTGATTTCGCTGGCATTGACAGTCACGCCCTTTGGCGGGCCAGACGGTAGCATACGAACTGAGAGTCCTGATCTTCCCGGGGATCCGCGCGGGGCTTGAGCAATAGTTGACAGAAGCCAAACTTGGGAGGAGACTTCCAATCGAGCCGTGTCGATTGGTGCCGTACTGTGATTTCTCACCCTACCGCATCGAAGTGCAGGCGGCTCCCCGAAGGATCCTGCGATAGGAGGTATGATGACGCCACCTGAAAAATCAAATGGATCTTGCCCGGCAAGGTCCCGTCCCGGCGGGTGAGCCGTAGCGCTGCGGCTCTTCTCGACCGAGTCGATAATCCGACCTAACCAGACACAAGTCACTTGAGGGCGGAACTCAGCGTTCCAGGGCCTCTTTAAAGTCCCGGATTTTTCTGGGAACAAGCGAAAATCATCGCATAGCCCCGCTGGCGCAGATGTGCAGCGGGGCTTTTTTTTCCAAGAGTCGATTTCGACGAGTACGAGATTGCCTGCGGAAATCGGGACCCGGACAACCTGCAGACACCTTGCAAGTCGCCGTGCCACTACAAGGACAAGCAGGCTCGGGAGAAGGCGACGAGGCCGTTCGAGTAGTGGGACGCGAACGTGTCTGTGGTCCGCGATGCGCTGGCTACGAGGCTTCCAAGAGGAGGCGACGCTCGTCGTCCAGCATGAAGTCGCGAACGATCGGTACAGCGTCGCGCTCGTTCGACAGCAGGATATGAAACACCATGTTGGAACCGTGAAGGAATCCGAGCTCGACAGCAGCCAGATAGAATTCCCACATGCGGCAGAAGCGCTCGTCATAGAGAGCCAGCGCTTCGTCGCGCCTCGCCTCGAAACGCTCGCGCCAATGTCGGATGGTGTAATAATAATGCAGTCTCAACACCTCCATGTCGGCGACCCACAAGCCCATTCGCTCGGTTGCAGCGAACACCTCAGACAGCGCCGGAACATACCCGCCCGGGAATATATATCTTCGGATGAACGGGCCGGTCGTCCCTGGCATCGTCATCCGTCCGATGCAATGGATGAAGGCGTAGCCGCCAGGCTTGATCAGATCCCTGATGGAGCTGAAATACTCGTCGAAGTGGCCAATGCCGACCTGCTCCATCATCGCCACTGATACGACCCGGTCGAACTTGCCCTCCACTTCGCGGTAATCCTTGTGCCTGAATTCGACTCTATTGGCGACGCCGGCCGCCTCCACCCGTTGGCGCGCTACATCGATCTGTGCCGACGACAGGCTGAGCGAGACCACATTCGCCCCCGCCTGCGCCAGGAGGATCGCGAGCGATCCCCAGCCGCCGCCGATCTCCAGAACCGACATGCCGGGCTCGAGCCGGAGCTTGGACAGAATGTGGACGAGCTTCGCTTCCTGGGCTTCCTCAAGGCTGTCATCAGGCGTCCTGAAGTAGCCGCAGCTGTAGTTCAGCCCTTTATCCAGAAACAAGCGATAAAGATCGATGGACAGATCGTAATGGTGCTCTACATGGGCCTTCGCGCCTGCAACGGTGTTCGATTGCTGGCGCCGGCGCATTGCCTTCCAACTGCGCCTCAGGAGCCCCTGGACCGGGTGACTGCCGAGGGACGCTCGATTGATCGAAAACAGAAACAGGAAGTCATAAATCGTCGAGCCGCCCTCGAAGGTCAGTGTTCCATCCATATATGCCTCGGCGGCATAGAGTTCGGGATTGAAGAACAGCTTCCGTTCGAGCGTGCGCTGGTGAAGCCTTGCTGTGACCGTTGCCCCGTCCTCGCCCTGACCAAATTCATGTGTCCTGCCGCCGGCGTCGATGATACGCAAGCGGTCCTTTTGCACGAATGTCCCGAGCAGATTTCCCAGCAGCAACATGTTTGCTCCCCCGCGCCCAACCAGACTATCCAAGATAACCAGAAACCGACATTCACCGGATCAACCGGTATCAGGGTCTCAGATTGGGCGATTGGGGCATGCGGGCGCATATCCTGTCGCCAATCGCTCTTCATTGCCCAAAGGGCACACCGATATCAACCGACAAGCGCCAGATGAAAGAATTTGTTTGCGGGATGTAGCCGCGATCGGCGACGTTCGGGCACTTTGAAAATTGTGACCCGCCGCTGGACGTTCATCCAGCCTGTGCTGCGGCGGCCGACCGGCTCATCCCTCAAGCTTCCTCTGTGCCGAAACGTAGCCCGCCCTCGCGGATTTGTAGAGTAGCCCGATAACCTCTGCCCGTTTCCCGGCGACGCCGTTTGCGACCTCCTCCGGGAACCTCTTCACCAGGGTCGGGGTCGACATGCCGAGAGCGCGAGCGCAGTCGTCTTGCGGCATCCCGCAGGAAACCATTTCCTCGACCTTGCGCCGCAGGGTCGCCGTCGGCTTGAACGACGTCGTCCAGGTTTGCTTGCCATCTCAAGGGTTTCCGCCAAAGTTCCGCCTGGAGAGGAAAATTGCGCGAACGAGGTCCCCGCCCGTCCGTGACTGTAGGGTCCTGGGCGATTTGAACCGCCCCTCCCCCTTAGTCGGCAGGAACACGCCACGTCACGGGCATCAGGAGTACACCAAGATGATAATTGCAGTGTTCGGCGGTCTGGTCGGGGGCGAAAGTCAGAACCAGCGGTCACACCCGACAGACTCTGTTTCAACCTGCGCCATGCCCTTTGGTTCCAATATCCCCGAGCGAATAGCCGCCAGGGTTGCTCCGCGCTCTTGGATGTTGGACTAATTGTCAAGCGTTCCTGACCGAGTACTCTAATGCCTGCTGTCTCGCATCGCCACGAACTCGTCTATTTTCCTATCCTGAAAAATGCCAGCACATCGGTCAAGCTGATGTTCTACGCGATTGATGCCGGTCACCTATATGATGAGGCGACGGCTTCTCGACTTGGTGGACCAGTGCACCGGCTTTACAGTTCCGAACCTGGGGAATGGCTGGATTATTATGGACGGCGGATGATAGGCTGGCGCCATCTATGTGACCGGGGCGTTCGTCGCAGAGTTGGCCGGGGGCTACATCGATTCCACCAGTGGCCGGAATCTTGTCTATTGGATCGAGGTCGCCGTTGAGGAATCTTTCGAGATGATCGGGCTTGTTCTGCTGATCGGCGCGGTCCTCCACTATCTCCCACTGATAGCACCCCGGACGGTCGTTGCCTTCCGAAGCTGACAAGGACCTAATCCGCTGGCATTGTTTTCTTGATCGGACAATAATCCTATGTCATCATCGGGCAATGCTCACGTGGCGCCACAGCGGACCCCGGTCCCAAGGACTACATTGGGTCTGATCCTGAGAGGCCCGAGCTCTACGTCCGCGTCTATCGGTCTGCCGCGCTTCCCAAGAAAGAAAAGTGGTACTGGACCGTCGCGGAGGGCGTGAGATTGCATCAGGCCATGCCTTGGATCCGCAAGCGGCGAAGGCAGCTATCGAGGCCAGCATCTAACGCGCCGGCAGTTCCTTGCGAAGGCAATCTGAGAGGCGGATCGCTTCTGTGGGACACGGCCACATCTTCGCTTCGATGCCGGGTCGGCCAGCGTCGACTCGACGTGGAAGGCGTTTTGCAGACAATACCCGCGCCAGGTGGTCAGGTGACGCCGCGATAGAGAACCATCAAGCAAGCCGCATTGCCTCCGGCAACGCAACTGGGAGATGACATGATGGAAATGAACAAAGACGAACGCGGCCGCCTCCACCAAGTCATCGTACCTGACGGTACTCACGAGGCGTTTCTCAAGCGCAAAGAGGCTGACCCTGAATGGTCCAAAGGTTTGTGTTGAGCAGGTCAACGGAAGGTAATTGCCGTCGCGCGGGCTGGCATTACCACGTGTAACTGAGTATGTCTGATAGACGTCGCGTTTAAGAAACAGACCTGATCAAATCGCGGGAGGACATAATGGACTACAATGCCAAGGACACTGCCGTCGTTGTCATCGACCCACAGAATGATTTTCTAAGCCCGGACGGTGTTACCTGGGGGCTGGTTGGAAAGAGTGTCGAGGCCAATGGTACGGTTGGACACATTGAAGAGTTATTTCAAGCCGCCCAGCAAAATGGCTACCATGTCTTCATTTCTCCGCATTACTATTATCCAAGCGATCATGGCTGGCAGTTCGGCGGGACGGTCGAGAAAATGATGCACGACATCAACATGTTCGATCGGCGGGGCGCACTCACGACCGAGGGTTTTGAGGGTTCGGGGGCCGATTGGCTCGACCGGTTCAAGCCGTATATCAATGATGGCAAGACCATCGTCGTCAGTCCGCACAAGGTTTATGGACCCGAAACCAATGATCTCGCATTGCAGCTTCGCAAGCGTGGAAAGAGCAAGGTTATCCTGGCTGGCATGTCTGCAAATCTTTGTGTCGAAGCGCACCTTCGTCAGCTCCTGGAGGATGGCTTCGAGGTTGCGGTCGTGTCGGACGCAACGGCGGCAGCGCAGCACCCTGAGCTTGGTGACGGCTACGAGGCGGCACTGACGAATTTCCGCTTCATGGCGGAGTCGGTGGTCACGACCGATGAGGTTGTTGCAAAGATGACATGACCGCGGGCTCGGTGCGGAGCGCCGGTAGGGGCTGTCTCCAGGGAGTCGTCGGTCACCCGGTCGGCGTTCTCCAGCCTGAAAGACCATCACGGTTTGAGAGAGAGACGCGACGGTCCGCATACGGGCAGTTGCCCGGCGCCGATCGTTGAACTGGTCAGTTCTCATCTGATCGTCAGGTCGCAGTTGACGGGGCAAGCGAACGGCAGACGGCATCCGCGACGCCGCGTCCGACCTGTCTCGCCGCGAAGCGGATGTGGCAGTGCGGGTTACCAAAACCCCGCCGGACTGCAGTCTCGGGCGATTTGTCTGTGATTTTCGGGTTTGCCTCTACGGCCCCTTCAGCTTTCTTTAATCAACGTCACATGGCTGACGTCTGCTTTGCGCAGCGGGCAGATCCAACGGTCGAACAGCACCTGGAGTCTTTCGAGCCGAGCGCATTGGCCAGGCGCCGTCGGGTGGCGTCGCACCTGGTTCAGGCATCGGGTATCCTCGCTTCCAGGACGGTAAGGCCATCGAGCTTCCAGGAGCCCTCTTCGGCGACCACGTCGAGGATGGCCCGGTAGTCGACCCGGCGGCGGTGATCGTGCCCCCAGTGTCCTGCACGCGCCTCGATCGACCATTCGGCAATCGTCTGAAATCCGTACATGCCGGGCAGGGGCTGGGTCGCGTCCAGCGACAGATCACGGATCGTCTCAATTCTGGCCAATCCGCCTCCCGGCACACGGACCGCCAATCCGCGGTCCAGTTCGGCCGCTACGTCGTTGAGAGACCTTGCCGTTACGATCGATCCAAGCGCAGCGGTGCGCTGGTCCTCGACGGGTAGATTGAAAGACGCCGAGACACTGGCGAGGACGCCCGCAACAGTGTTCTCTGCCTCGGATTCGCTTGGCTGTTGAGCCAGCAGATTTGCGAGCGGCAAAACCGCTATGTCGCGAACGCCAACCGCCGCAATAATCCCGGTCAGACCGATCGCAAGGAGCACAAGGCGGCTTCGGCCAGTGCGGAAGACAGCGAGGCCGCCCAAGCCGAGGGAGACAGCGAGAATCGCCAGCGAAAGCACTGGCAACCCCAGCGATGCAAGGGCGGGTGCTGGAACGGGGGCGACCTCGGGCTCGTCGTAAGTCAGCAGGTGGTTTTCCCAGCTGATCAGCGAGTCCTCGGGTGTCGCGCCGCTGATAAAAGGTCCGGCGGCGTCATAGAGCGTCGCCGGCACGTTGAGGAGGCGCGCATCGAACATGTCCCAGGTCACTTCAATCGTCTCCGGGTAATGGTCGACCGGAAAGGAGAGGATCACGCCTACGAATGCGGAATCGGCCCCGACCTCGCGGCCAGGTTCGACGATCGAGAAACCGCGTTCGCCGAGCGCGAGCAAATCCGAGCGGACGTCGGCCGGTTTGACCGGGTTTCCATCAATCTTGACGGGGTTTCGCGATTCGAAAAGGGCTGCGGTGTCGGCGGCGATCCGGTCCCTGAGTTCCGGCGAAAGCGTTTCGCCGGCCTCCATGTCGCGACCCAGCCAGCGCGCCACATCCCGAACCCGGATCAGGGTCTCGTGCCGCACTTCGCGCGGCTCGACATACAGGAACGTGGCAATCCCTTCGCGCTGTGTCCTTCGGAAAGTCGAGTTGTCGAACCGCGTGAACCACGGGTCATGCCAGTCGATCTCGATGTTCACCTCCTTCGGCAGGAAGCGGAAGTCGGTGACCGGGACTCCACGATCGAAGAGGATCATCCCGATCGAGACGGATGGGATGTCGCCGTCCAGGGGCGGCGTGATGCGGAGTCGCTCGGGGCGTTCGTTACCGAAATCGTAGATCAGTTCTGCGAATACGACCCGCGGGTCGCTTGGCGGCGCAGGGATTCTTTGGCCGCTCACCGGGTCAATCCGTCCCGCCAGGGGTGAAGCACGATCGACCCGGAGGCGCGGCTCGATCCGTTCAACAGTAAGCGGCAGCACGCGCCCGTCATCCCGGGCGACAGTCAGCCCGTTGTCTGCAAAGCGCGCCCTGCGCGCGGCGTCGTTCGCCCGCTGAGGGGACTCGCCGGGAATCCAGCTATCGGGCAGCAGGTCTTCGAAAACCGACAGGTCATCCGGGAGGATCTCCAGTTCGATCCTTACGGCATTATCCTCGATATCTATGACGGCGATATTTGGCGCGACTTCAGAGCCGTTAAAGGAAACAAAGTCGGCCGAGGCTGGTACCGCGAAAAAGACCAGCGCGGTGGCGACACCCAGCAAAGGCTTCGGCGCCGGGATGCAGCGCGAAGAGCGTGCGAGCCACTCGAACCGGTGCGACCAAGGCAGTCGCCGCGCGCGGATATTTGAGTGGCTCGGTTGCATCTCATCAGCAGCATACCAGATCGGGGCCGTGGTCGCAGTCGATGTCATCGGCCTCAGTGCCAGCGTCGATACTTTCGCGGCGCCGTATTTGCTGAGCCGCGCCGGCGAGTCCGAGGGCTCCAATCAGGCATACGGAAGGTGCCACGCAGAACGTGTTTCACCGCAGTCTCCGACGTTTGAGGTGATGGGGCGGGCGGGCTCAGCGGCCCGCCCACCCGCGGGGCCTACTTGTCGTCCGGCATCGGCGGTGGAGTGTAACCGCTCCATTTGCCAGCGAGCACCTTGTCGGAAGGCGATTTTTCTTCCGTGCGCGGTGCGTCGATGTACGCCTGGCTGACCGAGGGCGGCAAAGCGTAGTCGTCGACAGACGCTTCCCGAACCGTGATCGCGTCCTTGGTCACGTTGATGACCTGAAGGTCGCGGGCCAGCGTCAGCGGCCCATCATAGGTCGATCGAACTCCTTCGAGAATCGCCTGGTAGTTCTCCGGCGAGAGTACGGAGTGATATCCAACCGCCATCCGGGGCTTGACCGCGGACATGACCTTGCCAAAGGCAGCCGGTTCGGAGTGGACGCGTGTCGCGACGTAGGTCGCCTGACCCAGGTCCCACCCAAAATAGGGTGCCAGGGCCTTGGGCGGCAGAAACGCCTCATGCGAGGCAATGTCCGCATCCACGGCATATTTGACATACCATTTGTTGGGGTAGGTATCGCCGCCGAATACGTATTTCAGGCCGTTCCATTCCAACGAGTAACTCACCGATCCATCGAGGCTGTGAATTGCGGGCCAGGAGCGGATGGTGACCCCATTCTCCTGATAGACGATTTCGTTCTCCTGCATATACGGGAACTCGGTGATCTCGATCTTCGCGCCCGCATCGGGGAGCGCGCCTATGCGGGTCTGGAGGTCCCAGGCATACCCTTTCTCCATGGCCTCGACGTAGGCCTTGGTTCCCAGCTCGGGTGTCGACCCGGTCGGGCCAAAAACGCGCAAGGGCTTATACCGACCTGACAGCCAGCCACCGATATGAAGACCCATGAAGTCTCCCACATGGTCGACGTGGAGATGGCTGAAAAAGACCTTGTCGACTTTCGAGAAGTCGGGCCGGAGGGAAAACAGGTTCCCGTTTGATCCGAGTCCGACGTCGAACAGGAACTTGTCACCGTTTCCAAGTTCAACCAGAAACGAAATCGACACGGCCGCCTTGGTCTGGTTGGGCATCCCGGTGCCGAGTGCGGTGATCCGTATCTCATCCTCACCAAGGATCTCCGTATTCGGGAAATAGCTGGCCGGATATGTTCCATCCTTGATTTCGACGGCCGCCCGGCCCGTGGGCATATTGTCCTCTCCCCAGGCGGGGAAAGCGACCAGCGCGGACACGCTCAATGCGAGCCAAGTCAGCGGTTTTTTCATGTTATTCAAAGCCTTACTCCTTCTTCAC
>JAAEOR010001022.1 GCA_024222895.1 Hyphomicrobiales bacterium
AGGCGAAGGTCAGCAAATATGCGTTGACGACCCAGTGGGACTCGATCTGCGACATATCGAGGTCAGGGCGAATGGAAGCCAGTGCGACGCCGACAATGGTCTCGTCAAGCACTGTCAGCCCAAGAACGCCGCTCATGGCGCTCAGCATCCACCATTTGCGATTCCGGTCGCTGATGAGCTGCATCATTCCCCCTTGGCGACTCAAGCCGTCGAAGTCTGAGCTGCCCGCGTAATTTTCGGAAGTCACTTCCGGCCGCCGGCAGGCCGCAGCCTTGCTAAGATCGCCCGATTGTTCAAGGTAAGCGGGCCGGTGGGGCCGGTGGTGCGATGGCCTTGAAAACGATCTGCAACGGTCGCTTGCCGTGGGGCTTGACTGAGCCTGGAGGCGCGAAGGCGAAATCCCGGAGGGTCGGGATCGCGTCGTCGGCCCACAGCCGGCCCGAGGCGTGCCGGCAATCAGACGGCGGGCGAAGGCGCCGGTGCCGCATCCGGCGTCGAGTAGCTTCATACCAGGACGCAGCACTGCCCGGGTTGCCGCTTCCAACGCGCTCTGCGCTTCACCGCCGGCATGGCGCAGCCAGGTCCGGTGCAGACGATCGTAGCGCGGCGCGAGATGATCATAGGTGCGTATGGTCGCGTCGCTGAGAGCGTCGGCCGTGATCGTGTTTTCCGGGATGCCGTCAGGTGGGAGAGCCGGTGCCTCCCGGCTTTCCCGCTTTTCGCATCAGCCGGTTTTCCGAGCGATCATAAAGAGCTCCTTGCGCTTGCCGGGTTTCCAGCGGTAGTCGATCTCGAATCCGCGCCGAACGAGATTGTCCGCCAGGTCGTCAGCGGTGAAGACGCGCAACAGTGGCAGCTCTCCGAAGAAAAGCCCGATCGGTCCGATGACCTTGAAGAATGACAGGCCATCGCCCAGGCACACGGTGCTCGAGACGAAAAGGCCACCCGGCTTGAGCAGCCTGTGTACCTTCGCAATTACCGCGTCCTTGTCCGCCACGAGATGGAGTATGCTGAGGCCGAGGACGACATCGAAGCGCTCCGCAGGCGCTTCGAACGTGTCGATGGACGCCTGCTGGAACGCAACGTTTTCGATACCGCCGGCCCGGCCTTGTCGCGGCCGATGTCGAGCATACGGGAGGATACATCGGTCGCGAGAATATGGTTGACGAAGGGCGCGTGAATGAGCGCCGTCGAACCGGTGCCGCAGCCGAACTCGAAAACGTCCATGTCGGGCCGCAGACGGTTGCGGGTCATGCGGAGCTTGTGCTGGTAGGCTCGTTCGTCGGCAACCGGCCGGCGGGCGTAGGAATCGGCGATCCGATCCCAGAACTTGGCGGCCGAAGGCTGGTGTTTCGGTGCAGTTTCGATGGCAGTCATGGCGTGTGTCTCCGGTGATCAAGATTTTTCAGGTTGGGCGCAACGCGGGCGCGTTCAAAGCGCGCCGCCGAGCGCTGATGGGGCGGAGATACCCCTGCGCGGATGAAACTGAAATTGCCTAAATGTGCCTAAACGGTATGCGTTTTCGTATGGGTCTGCGGCCCGCCATCCTCGACTGCGACCTGGCGGGCTCTTCGTCAAACGCTTGGAAGGTCGCGGCCGGGTTGGCTGCGTGAACACACGAACCCCACACAGGGTTTGATTTGGCGAGGTGCGTGTCTCCGAGCCATCGGAATACCGGGTGAGGGCCCGTCGAGGATCGAAGGCAGAGAAGCCGGCAATGCCTGGGAGCCGGTGTGGCCGTCCTCAGATCCCGAGGAACATGTCGAAGTCCTTGTGGTCGAGCTTCAGCCCCTTGTCGAGCTTGGCGAACAGCTCCTGATCCTTGCCGCCCTTGCCGTCCTTGTCGTGGTAGAGCTTGCCCTTCTTGTCGTCGTGGATGATGCGGTCCTTCCCGTCGTCGGCCTTCTTGCCGGTCTCGAACTCCCTCTTCGACAGGCTGTTGCCGATGCCTTTGAAGAACGCGCCGTAGAGCGCGATGGTGTCCTTGTTGGGTTCGAAGTCGAGGATAGTGTCGACGTTGGACTTTTTCAGCTTGTCGCTGAACCGGAAGGTGTCCCTGCCC
>JAAEOR010001023.1 GCA_024222895.1 Hyphomicrobiales bacterium
CTGATGGCCGTCTTCGGTCTGCAGATCGGCATGCTTGGACATGAAGGCCGCAACCTCGGCTTCGACAGCCTGGGCAAGCAACGTTCGCGCACCGTCGCGCAGGATATCGGTGAGAGGATCAGAAATGATTCCTGGTTGAACCAGCTTGGTGACGGTATTCTGGGACACGGCATATCGCTCCTTTGGTGGAGAAGTGAGGTCGTCAAGCAACCTCATGATATGCCGCCTTCTCCGATTCACGCTGTCACCAACTTTCGCCCATAGCTCCAGCGGCAGTGGCTGAGCCAGTGACCATGGAAAACTACGTCGTCGCGGAGACCGACTGGTATTTTAGCAATCAGCAAACTGCAGCCCCAGTGAATACATTCGTTCACAACGGCCCGGTGAGCAAGAACGCGCAGGACGTCATTCGATCGAACCGGGACGTTATGTATTCGCTTGCGGTCGTCGACATCTCAGCAGGTGCCACTCTTTCCGTGCCTTCGCGGGATGATTTCCAGATTATCCACGTCATGGATGAGAACCACCTTTCCCATTTCGTCATTCGGGCCGGTGAAAGCCGAACGATCACGCCAGAGGACATGACCGGCGGCACCCATGTCTACCTTCTGGCCCGCACCAAGATTACCGACGACCTGGATGAGTCTCTTGCCGCTCAACGCGCTATGAAGATCGAGGCCAATTCGGCGACGCCCTATCCCTCGAAGGGGTTCGTTTCCGACGATGTCGAGGCCTTCCGCAACAAGCTTGTTGCGGACTACGCCTCGGGGAAGGTGCAGATCATCGAGCACGAGTCCTTCGGCAAGACGATGGAGGACGTGGACCCGACCAGTTACATTTATGCGGCGGCAGTCGGCTGGGGCGGACTGCCATCTACGACAGCTCAGTATCTTTCAGCCGTTGCTGGACAGGGCGATATATCGTGTCAGCGATATACGTTGCCGAAACCGAACCTGGACTGGGACGCTGGCGGCTTCTTCTCGCTGACCACCTATGACACGGCCGGATGGATCGTCGAGGACGACTTCTACATCGGTCACGAAAAGATGCAGGACAACGGCGACAGCTATTCGATCTACCTCAACTGCCCGGACCAGCCCGGCAGCCTGACCGTGCAGGAAGGTTGGACCGGGATTGTCCGCATGTACCTGCCGATCGATGAGCAGGAGACCATCGACTACATCGAATCGATCCGGGACATCCAACCCGAGAAGCTTTGATCCGCGCCGGACGCACCACCTAAAGGAGCGAAATAAATGTCGAAACTCTGCTCGTTGCTCAGCGCCGCGGTGATTGGAGCTCTCGCCTTGCCCTCAGCCGTCCTGGCAGCCGAGCCTTTCGCGTCGATCCAGCCAATCCAGTCAGACGGTTGGGCCGCCGACCCTCAGGACCAAGGCATGAGCCCCGAAGAGTTCATCAGAGCGGAATCACTTCATTTCATGGCCAACATGGTGGGACGGGAGGGAATCAACAATTTCTTCCATTTCCAGTCTCTTGCTCAGGCCGAGGACCGGTGGGTCGTGAGCCCCAACAACGACGTGATCTACTCGATGGCGATCGTCGATGCCTCCGACGGTTTCACGCTCACGCTGCCAGATACCGGGGACCGGTTCATCACAGCGCAGATTGTCAGCGAGGAGCACATGAGTCGTCAGCTCGTGGGCGGCGGGGTGTACCAGTTTGAGGCCGATTCATTCCCGGGCAGCCACGTGGCGATTGGCGTGAGGATAGGAACGGACGCAACGGACGAGGATGTGCAATTTATCCTTGAGAACCTCCACACAAAGATGAAGGTGGAGGCCTCGGCATCCGGGCCGGTTCCAGCCCACGACGAGGAGGCGATGCTGCGTGTGCGCGATGCCATGATGGAGGAGTACGACAAGATGTCGAATACCTTCGGCCTCATGACCGACGACGTAACGAAGGTCAAAGACTGGGAGCGGTTCACCTATGCCACGGCAGGCGCCTGGGGCCTGGCCGCCAATGAATATGCGATGTACGCGCCGTACGCCCTCTCGGGAGCAAAGGCCGACACCTGCTATGTCGCCACCTACGTTCAGCCGATCGTTGACCAGTTCTGGTCCATCACGGCCTACAACAATGAGAAGTACCTGATGGCGAATGAGAACAATATCGTCAACACGGGGAACGCTAAGTTGAACGACGATGGCACGTTCACAGTTCACTTCGGGTCACGTGAAGCCTGCGCCGGGGTGGAAGGCATCAAGAATTTCATTCTGACGACCGAAGACGACTGGACTTTCCTGATGCGGGCCTACGAACCCGATGTGGCGGCTTTCTACGACTACCAGATGCCAGAGATCGTCCCAGTCGGCGAGTGAGGCCCGCTGTGCCTGAAACTGTGATCCACGTCGAACCACACCGTTAAAGTATCAGCACAATGAACCGTATTTTCTTGCAATCAGAGCTATGATGACAGTTGCAGTGACGACACCGGCTCAGGCCGCGTAAGCAAGTCAGGAATGATGAACATTAAGATCCAATACGCCCGCATCTTCCGAGTGTGGGCGCTCACCTGCACGATTTCATTGGCAGGCCACACCGCTGGCGCCGATGACACAGCACCGGAAGTCGAGCGGTATGGTGTGTCCGGAATCGAGATGGTGAATGGCGTTCCGACACCAGAGTCGTCGGAGAGACTCTTCGAGGCAATGGACTTCTACGGGGCGGTTCTCACCTACCTTTGGTCAATGCCAGCGATGGGACTGAAAGGCTGGGAAAACGCCAACGTCGATATGGGGGCCTCCGCGGGCCTGGACGGGCAGATCTCACTTTACCAAGGCTACGACGAGGTGTCCGGCATTCTAACGCCCAACACCCGGGTCACCTACGTCATTTCTTTCGTGGACACGAATGTGCATGGGCCTGCGGTTTGGGAGATCCCCCAAGGCCCCACGGCCGGTTATGTCGGCGACCAGTGGCAGAGGCCGATCCTCGATACCGGCGTGACCGGCGCCGACGAAGGAAACGGTCTCAAACTCCTTATTGTCGGTCCGGACCAGGAGGTTCCGGAACATGATGGCTCTTTCACTGTGGTGCACTCGCCAACCCATGTCGTCTGGCTTGGAACGCGAAATCTTGCACCCCCTGGTCCGGAACATGATCGGATCAATGCGGAATTCGACTCGTACCCTTTTCTGAAGCCGGATCTAGCCGGTCGTGAGAAACACCGGAAAACAACCGATGTGTTCATGCAGGCGCAACCCCACGGCATTGAATTCTGGGAAAACCTGCACAGCATCATTCAACGCGAGAAGATGGAGGAGCGCGATGCCTTCTTCTTTGCCATCCTCAAGAACCTCGGCATCGAGAAGGGCAAGCCCTTCGAACCGTCCGTGCCACAGAGAGACCTGCTCATAGAAGCGGAGAGGGTTGGCTACATGATGGCCGTCAACAACGCCTTCAAGAAGCGTTTTGACGGTGCGCGTTTCTATGACGACAGGCGGTGGTTTGTCGCTTTGATCAACTCTCCCGATCAGATTCAGGCGACACATGGCGAACTTTTTGAACGCGCCTCGTGGTTCCATGAGGCGATTGGTTCAACGTACGCCATGAAGCTGGACGCCCCTGGGCCCGGTTCCGTCTATCTCGGTCAATATGAAGATTCGGAGGGCCAGGGGTTTGAGGGAGGGGCAACCTACCGACTTAACGTCCCGGCGGATGTACCCGCCAGCCAATTCTGGGCGCTCACAATATACGACAGCCATACCCGGACGCTGATCCGTAACGAACAGCGGAACGCCGAAGTCAACTCCCTGAACGACATCGTCGCCAATTCGGACGGCAGCACAACACTTTTTGTCGGGCCCGAAGCACAGGAGGGCATGACAGAAAACTGGATCCAGACCGAGAACGGGCAAAACTGGTTCGCCTATTTTCGACTGTATGATCCGGAAGCACCCTATTTCAAAAAGTCATGGGTCCTGAACGACTTTGAGAAAGTGGAGTGAGTGACCCCGGCGACCGGGCCAGCCAGCAATGAAACCGGCCGCGGCGGCCAAGCACGGAATTGTGGATAGCGACTATCGTTCCGGCTTGGCCAAGGGTTCGGAACGTAAACTGAAGAACAAGGATCTTTAACAATTGAGCCGAACCAGGAGTGTCATCCTTTCAGTCTTTTCATGCGTCCTGTTGGCTAGCCCTGCTTCGGCCGAGACTAAAGCCCCGCCAGCTGAACCGATTGATCAGGCAGAGATCGAGCGGGAGCGGTTTCTTCGACGTGCCGTTGAAGCGGGCACCTGGATCATGCCACAGGTGATGTACCAACAGATGGAGCAAGGCGCGTTCTCGACCTTCGGGGGCGATGAGAAGACCATCTATTTCTTCGGCTATCCAATGACCTGGAAGGCCCGGATGGTCACCGGCAACAACAACTCACCCTACGTCCACACCTATCACGATCTGTCGAAAACCGGACCCATGGTCCTCGAGGTGCCTGCCGCGACCGAATCCAATTCCTTTTTTGGCACGTTCCTCGATTCATGGCACCGGCCCATCGTTGATGTCGGTTCCGACGGCGCTGACGAGGGCAAGGGGGCAAAGTATCTGATTGTTCCGAAAGGGTACTCCGGCGAAAAGGAAGGTTACATCGTTGTCGAGCAGGAGACCAACAAGGGATACATCTCCTTCCGGTCGCTTACAGGGTCCACCTCGCCTGAGGACATGGAGAAGCACCAGAAGTATGTCCGCAAGTTAAAGTTTTACCCGCTGGGTGCGGAGTCAACGGATACGAATTTCGTCGAACTCGACGGAAAGATCTATGAGGCGACGATCCCGTTCGATGCTCGTTTTTGGGACGCGGCCAACGCTATGGTGCAGGCAGAGGTCATCCGCGACGACGAAAAGGCGTTCTACGGGATGCTGAGGTCGATCGGCATTGAGAAGGGCCGGCCCTTCGAACCCGACGCCGAGGAAAGCGCGATGCTCGAGGCCTCCGCCCGGCGGTTACACGCCGAAATGATGAACGACGTCGTCTACTTTGCCCCTGAGCTCTGGCCTGGCAAGTCGCGTTGGACACTGCCCGTTCCGAACGAAATGATGGTCACGGAAGCGAGCTATGCCAGCCCGAACTGGAACGATTATCAGTCGAGGGGGGCAACGTTTTATTTCTATTTCGCTCCGCCTGCGTCGCTATCTGAAAGCAAGTCGACAACGTACATCAAGGGCGCATTGGACTCTGAGGGACGCAAACTCGACGGCACGAATGATTATGCGATCACCATTCCTGCAGATGTTCCGGCGCGACGCTTCTGGTCGATGCTGACCTACGCCACCAAGGACGGCTCCTATATTTTTGAATCGAACCGCATTGGTATCGCCTCGAATGAAGAGGCGACCGTGGCAAACAGTGATGGGACCACGACTCTGCGCTGGTCAAGCGCTTGCGAGGGCAAGGAAAATTGCATGCCCGTTATCGAAGGAGAGGAGTTCTTCGTCCTGTTTAGATTGTACGGGCCGGAGGAGGCGTTCTTCGACCAGAGCTTCGTCCTGCCCGATATCAATCGCGTCAAAGAATGACGTCAGGGGCACGTCGACGAATTGCTTCGAATGAGGCCGGGTGAGTTTCGCTCGACTGGCTAGCCCGCCTTTCTCACACTCCACGCGGTCTGCGTTGCATCTTCGGGGGTGCAGATACGGTGTCGGGTGGCGATAAGCGTATGATATCATGCGGTTGAGCCGCATGACGCCGTAGATGCCCTCCGAAATGCAACCCCTTTGGGCCGGCTGAAGCGCACGACAGGGTGTGTCGAAGCACTCGACCGTATCCCGATACGATCTTCGCGCTTCTCCTGCCCTGTCGTGCGCTTGAGCGGGCGCAGATCACATCGAGTGTGAGAAATGCGGGCTAGCGTGTCTCGACACAGAGGTTTTGACTGTTTGGAATTCCCGCTCGGGGAAATGGCCGGGCAGGGGTTGGATTCAGCGTTGGTGGTTTGTCGTCACGTCCAAAGCGCTTATGCCCGCGGAAGCTCCGCCAGGAAAAGTGTTGGCACTTTTCCGCCCGGGCGGAGCGAAGAGAAACGGCGGGAATCCACAAGAGAATCTGGGTCCTCCGCCTTCGCGGAGGACGAGCGGAGGAGGAACTAGGGCCGACCGGGGCGTCTCAGGCCTTCCGGTCGACCAGTCCCCAGATCGCCGGCACCGCCAGAGCGGCAAGTGCGATCTTGAGAAGATCACCCAGGACGAACGGCGCAACGCCCCACTCAAAAGCGAAAGCCATTCCCGGGCCGACGGACCCATCTGACATCTGGGCGAAGAAGGCAAACCAGACAAAGCCCAGGGCAAAAACGATGACATCGGCCACCAGCATCGCGGCGAACAGTTTGGCGAAGGACCGCGACCATCCGCGGTCCGCGGCCCAACCGACGATCAATGCCAGGAAAACGAAGCCGACCAGGAATCCGCCGGTCGGTCCGAGGAAGTAGGCCGGGCCAGCCACCAGCGGCGGCGTGTTGGTGAAGACCGGCAGGCCGAGGGCGCCTTCTGCCAGGTACAACAGCACGGTGGCGACCGCGAGCCGCGAGCCGTAAGCGGCTGCGATAGCCATGATGGCAAGGGTCTGCAGCGTGATCGGGATTGGCCAGAACGGTACCTTGATCTTCGCCGATATTGCCAGCACGACGGTCCCGGCGACAACGAGCAATACGGCGCCCAGGAAGCGCGTCGCGCCTTCGGGAAGAAGGGTCTCCGCAAGGGCCGCGCGGCCCGCTCCGCTGGTTGAGATAGACATTTTCGCGCTCCCGGTTCGGCTATCATCGACGCCGCCAGCTATACGGAGAATGGGTGGCGGGGACAAGCAGTCATGTGATTCTTCTTTGCCAGTCAGGATGTCCTCAGTTACACAGTCGGCCATGGAAAAGCGTGAATCAGACCTTCAGCGAATCCTGACTGCAGCGCCGGTCGTGCCTGTCCTGACGATCGAGTCGACCGACGTGGCGGTTCCGCTGGCCAGGGCCCTTGTCGCCGGCGGATTGAAGGCAATTGAGGTGACCTTGCGGACGGCCGCCGCGCTCGACTGCATTCGTGCAATTGCGGCGGAGGTCGAGGACTGCGACGTCGGGGCCGGAACCGTCCTCGACGAGATCCAGTTCGCCCACGCGGTGGATGCGGGCGCACGATTCATCGTCAGTCCGGGAGCTTCAGCGCACCTGGTGGAGACGGCCACGGACGCTCCGACACCATTCCTTCCCGGCGTCGCCACGGTCGGTGAGGCGATGTCGCTGGCCGAGAAGGGTTTCTCGACCCTGAAGTTCTTTCCGGCCGAGGCGGCCGGCGGCGTGGCCTATCTGAAAGCCCTTGCGGCGCCGCTGGCCAGCATCCGATTCTGTCCGACGGGCGGTGTCACGCCGGCCAATGCTGCTGATTATCTTTCGCTTCCCAATGTCATCTGCGTCGGCGGGTCATGGGTGGCCCCCAGCGATGCCGTCAGCAACGGCAACTGGACACGGATCATCGCGCTGTCGCGGGAAGCGTTGACCATCGGTCAAGACCAGGGTGGCTAGGCAGAGCTTTCTCGGGAGCGAAAAGGCAATGCCGATGAACTGTGGCCCGATTCAGTTCGCAGGGGCCGCGCTCCCGGTCCGCGGTCCGAGAAAGTACGGACGGATCATCGCCAGGATCAACTGATCCGCCAACGCTTCCGGTTTCAGATCAAGCCGTCTGGCGAATTGGCCGGCGAGGATGAGGTTGGCGAATCCCTCGACCAGCGACCAGATGACGATCACCTGGCGTGATCGTCCAGGCTTTTTGGGGTATCCCCTTCCTTGGATCTGTCTGGAGCTGATTTTGGGGGCAGCAGGTGAGCACAATCGGGAGCACGAACCCAGGCGAGCGTGCGATTGCCGTTGGGCGCCCTAAGCTTTTCTATATCGACTGGCTTAGGGTTTTGCTCGTGTCGCTGGTCGTCGCCCATCACGCCGCCCAGGCCTATGGCCCCACCGGTGGCGCCTGGCCGGTATTTGAGCCTGAAAGAACCGCTCTGCTTGGCCCCTTCTTCGGCGTCAATGCCGCCTTTTTCATGGGCTTTTTCTTCCTTATTTCGGGTTATTTCGTGCCGGCGTCGTTGGCGCGAAAGGGAGCTGCGCGGTTCATACGCGACCGGCTGATCCGCCTCGGAGTTCCCGTGGCCGTGATCGGCTTCGGCGTGTTCGCGCTGATCGGATATGGATCGGCAGAAGGCGAAGCGGGGTTCGTGGCCTACTATCGGGACACCTATATCGGCGAATGGAGCGTCGAGTTCGGGCCGCTGTGGTTCGTTCTCCACCTGCTCGTATACTCGGTCCTCTATGCGGGTCTCGCACGTTTGTTTCCGGTCCTCGTAACCTCCGACAAAACACCGCCGCCTCAATTCGCGGCGATTCTTGGTCTGGTGGCTGCGATCTGGATCGTCGGCGGTCTGGCACGGAGCGTGTACCCGCAAGACACCTGGGTCAATGTGCTTGGTGTGCCGGCCGAACCGGCGCATGTGCCCCAATATGTGCTCATGTTCGCGGCCGGTACGGTCGCGGGGCGTCATGGCTGGTTTGCGACGATCCCGCGTCGGACGGGATCGTTTTGGCTTGGTGTTGGTCTCGCCGGAGCGGCGCTTTGGTATGCCCTGCGTTACCTGGACAGTTACGGCAGTGTCGATGTGACCAGTGTCCTGCCCATGGGCGTCCTCTTCCCGCTATGGGAGGCCCTTGTCTGCGTCGGGCTCAGCGTCGGATTGCTGGTCTATGCACGGGAGCATTGGAACCATTCATCGTCGTGGCTGAGCCATCTGGGCGCGGCCGCCTATGGTGTGTTCCTGATCCATATCTTTGTCATCGTCGGACTCAATTACGCATTTCTCCCGATACCACTGCCGCCAATCGTCAAATTTGTCCTGGTCACCGCAATCGGGTTGCTCATGAGTTTTGCATTGGTGGTGGCGCTGAGGAAGATACCGGGCGTGGCTCGCGTCATCTGACGCGAGATGCTCTTGTCGATCTTCAGGCGAAAGATGTGGCGTCCCGTCGGACGGGTGCCCGAACGGCAGAAAGGCGTCGTTTGGGTTTCCCCAATCGACGCCCCCCTGTCAGTTCAGCCTCACCCACTGCGCAGCCCGAGGGCGCGCGGCCGATCCGGCCGATCTGATGCGTGTTCAGCGTTCGACACCCATTGCTGAGCATCTCGCCCTTCACACCACCACAAGACCTCGCGGCGCTTGTGGTGCCCGCCGAACGGTTTCGCCGCCGTTCGCGGAGGCATCGGCCCGCTTCTCATCCCGCGCCACATTGCTGTAGCCAGTGACCCGAAGCGGTCCCGCTGGGCATACCGGCCTGCTCGGCTTTCGCCAATCTGACCGAAGCGGTCCGCTGGAAACCTGATCTCAAACGCCCGATTTGCCCTTTCGGCCTCGACCAGCTCTCGCGGCGAAGGAATAATCGCTCAGGTCGGCGCGAATGAAAAGCGACAATAGCCCGGACTGGGAATTCCGGGGATTGTGGGGAAGAGGCGGTGGGGCCGACGCGATTTCAGCCGCTCGAACGATCCCGCGTTCCATGCCTGAAAACCCGGACGTTGGACTGCGGAAGGGCAGGCCGGTCCTCCGCAACGGCTTGCGGCCCTTGGTATTACGCCCGTATTGATCGCCGGGTTGGAACCGGTAAGCTCGGACGATGTCCCATCGACCCTTTGCGCCGCAGGGACGAGCGTTTCTCCGGTCGTCCGCGAATATCGACGACAGCAAACGATGCGCCCCGGCCTCACGCCCCTATGTGCTGGCTGCGGCGATCCTTGCCTCCGCCATGGCCTTCATCGACAGCACGGTGGTCAACATCGCCGTGCCCGCCATTCAGGAGGGGTTCGACGCCACCATCGGCGACCTGCAGTGGGTTCTGAACGGCTATCTCCTGATGCTCGGTGCGCTCATGCTGGTCGGCGGCGGGCTTGGTGACCGGGTTGGCCGGCGGCTGATCTTCATCATCGGGATCGTGGTGTTCACCGTCGCTTCAGTTGCCTGCGCGGCCGCTCCAACCGTGTCCCTGTTGATCGTTGCCCGGATCGCGCAGGGTGTCGGTGCCGCACTGCTCGTGCCGCAGAGCCTGGCATTGATCTCGGCGAACTACCCCAGGGAAATCCGGGGTCGCGCCATCGGCACCTGGGCGGCGGCTTCGGCGGTAACGACGTCGATCGGTCCGCCGCTCGGAGGATTGCTGATTGACCTCATGTCCTGGCGGGTCGCGTTCTGGATCAACCTGCCGATCGCGGCGGTCGCCATCTGGTTTGCGCTGAAGCACATCCCCGAGAGCCGTGACGAGTCGGCGGAAGGGGCCGTCGACTGGCAGGGTGCGCTGCTGGCCGCCCTCGGATTCGGCGCCATCACCTACGGGCTGATCGCCCTGGGTGAACCCGGTGGAAGCCCGGTCGTCGACGCCGGCGTACTGGCCATCGGGATCGCACTCCTGGCGGGGTTCCTGGCGGTCGAGCGCCACGCGACCAATCCGGTCATGCCGCTTCTTCTGTTCCGATCCCGGGTCTTCACCGGTGGCAACATCGTCACGGTGCTTCTCTATGGCGCGCTGGGCGGTTCCCTGTTCCTGCTGCCGTTCGACCTGCTGGTGCGGCGCGAACTGACGACAGCAGAGGCTGGACTGACAATCCTGCCCTTCGGTCTGATCATCGGCTTCATGTCGCGTGCGATGGGCGCACTCGCCGACAAGCACGGACCGAGGCCATTTCTCATCGTCGGGCCGCTGCTGGTTGCCGCGGCCACCAGTGTCCTGGCGCTGGGATTGACGAATTTCTGGCTGGGCGTGATGGCACCCGCGATGGTGCTGGCGGTCGGCATGGGGATTGTCGTCTCGCCTTTGACGACAGCTGTGATGAACGCCGCACCGGAGGACAAGTCCGGCGCGGCCTCCGGCGTCAATAATGCCGCGAGCCGGCTTGCGGGCGTGATCGCCGTCGCGATCATCGGGGCGCTGGCGAGCCGGGTCTATCTCGCCGGTGCGCCTGCAGGTGCGCCGCGCTTCGGGCTGTTGCCCGCAGGCGACGATCCACTACGGCTAGCCGCCGAGTCGGCTTTTCTGTCCGCCTATTCTATCGGCATGGCGTCTGTAGCGATCGGGGCATTGCTGGCGGCTGTCGCTGCTTTCTGGTCGCTGCCGCGAGGCGGCGCGGACGCGCAGCCGGTTGTGGCCGAACCGGCATAGGCTTAGCCCAGATCAGCTGGGCATCGCTGCTTTCGGCTGTAGTTCTTCGCTCTTTCCGGGCGGAAAAGTGCCAGCACTTTTCCTGAAAACGCTCTATCGATTGAGGTAGCGCGCTTTCAGATCGTTGGTCCGCTGGACCGTGTGGTTGTAAAGGCATGATCCGACCGCAAGATTGGCACCTGTACCCCCGTACCACTCATAGGCGACCGCATCACAGTCCTTCTCCTTGAAGGTGATCCAGGCGCGCTGGGAGCTCAGAAGATCGTCCTTCCAGGTCTTGGCCGCGTCGGCCGGCAGGTAGTCCTCCGGTTTGATGGTCGCCATCACGTGCTTCCACACAACGTTGAGCTCCTTGTCGGCGGCCTTGTAGGCCTTCCAGGCACAATCGGTCATCTCGACATTGCTTGTGGCGTTGGCGCAGTCGGGCGGCGATTGGGCAAAACCTGTTCCGAGCGAAGCGGCGAGCAGGACGGCGGCGGCCGGAAGCGTGGCATGCATGGGTCAACCTCTTATGATGTGGTCGAGCCAAACATATCGAACCGTCGGGGATACCGACACTGTTGTTTGGCTGGATGATCCCATCCTCGCGAGCAAAGTGAACCGCGGCACGGGCGCGACTGACAGCGGTGTGACGCAGGCAACGCGAAAAGTATCAGAATCCGGAATTGCCAGAGTGGGAGGGCTGAATTGATCGGCTACGTAACGGTTGGGACGAACCGCCGCGATGATGCGATTGAATTCTACGATGCTCTGCTCGCAACATTTGGAATCCGTCGATTGTGGAAACACGGTTCAGTGGCGGCCTGGGCCGCATCGAGAGACGAGGTCGCACTTGTGCGTCGCCCGCCCGTTCGACGGTCAGCCGGCGACTCCGGGAAACGGCAATATGATTGCTTTGAAGATGAAGAGCCGCGAAGACGTGGACGCGGTTCATGCCAGGAGCCTCGAATTGGGTGGTCTGGACGAAGGGAACCCGGTCCCCCTGGCGATCAGGCTTCTACGGCGGTATATTCGCGACCTGGATGGAAACAAGCTCAATGCATACGTAGTGGCAGGGCAATGACGAAGGGACTCGCTGCTGAAGATTTCCGTCAAATCGGCTCTGCCAGCGACGCCGGCGATCCTGCATCAGAAAGTCAGGGCGACGACCGGGATGTCGGGAAGCGAGTGCAGGATCAAGAAATAGGCCAAGGGTGAGGGCGCGGATTGATCCACTTGCGCGACCGCTGGCTTCGCTGTCTACTCCTGGCTTCGGCCGCCTGGTCCGGAGTGCGGCGGCCAGATGCCAAACGGGGAGGAAAAGAACGATGAAGAAGATCGGATTGCTGGTTGTCGGCTGCGCCGTGGCCGCGGTCGCCGGGGCACCGGTACAGGCGGCCACAAAACTCGTTGGAGCTGTCCAATTCGACGAGAACCACGCATTCACCAAGGCGCTCAGGCGCTTCGAGGAACTGGCCGGCGAATGCTCCGGCGGCGAATTGGAGTTCGACCTCCACCTCAATTCCGAGCTCGGTCTGGAAAAGGACTACTTCGAAAACATGAGCCAGGGCATCGCGGTCGACTATGCGATCGTGGCTCCGTCACACATGGCGACGTTCTCGCAGATGGCTCCTTTGATGGACATGCCGTTCCTGTTCCGCGATCTCGATCACTGGAATCAGGTAATGGAAAACGACGCGCTCGCGCCGCTTGCCGACGACGTGCTGGACAAGGCGAATGTCCTTCTGATCGGTTATGCCGGCGGCGGCACGCGTCAGCTTATTGTCAATAGGCCGATCACCAATATGGACGAACTAAAGGGCCTGGAGATGCGGGTGATGGGCGCACCGATCCAGACGCGGATATTCGAGGCGATCACCGCCGCGCCGACCGTCATCGCCTACAGCGAGGTCTATAACGCGATCCAGACCGGAGTGATTGACGGTGCCGAGAACGAGGCCGCGGGCATCGAGCAGATGAAGTTTTACGAGGTCGGGCCGGATATCTCGCTGACCGCCCACGCCATAACCGTTCGGCCGCTGGCTTTCTCCAACGCGACGTTCGAGCGGTTGTCGCCGGAATTGCAGGCCTGCGTGCTCGAGGCCGGCAAGGCTGCGGGAGCCCATGGGCGCGAAATCGAGAGCAGCCAGGATGCCGCCAAACTGACAGCGATGCAGGAAAAGGGCCTCTTGAGGACTCACGAATTCACCCAGCGCGATCAGCTGCTGGAGCTCGCGACGCCGGTACAGGATGCCTACGCCGCCGAACTGGGCGCCACGGAAGTGCTGGAATCCATCCGAGCGGTCGAGTAGCGATCTGAACTCCATGCGGAGGGCCGCCAGCCCGGCCCTCCGCATGCCCTTGTCCTTTTGATCAAATCCAAGACGGACGGGCCATGCACGCCTTGCTGGACGGCTACTACCGGCTGCTGAAGATCCTGCTCGGCGTGATGATGGCGGTGCTGATCGTGCCGGTCGCCTTGCAGATCCTCAGTCGACATACCGGGCTGATCCCCCGATACATCTGGACGGAGGAGATCGCCCGCTTCTGTTTTGTCTGGATTGTCCTGCTCGGCGCGATGATCGCGGTGCGGGACCGTACCCACTTCGACGTTGACGTCCTTCCGCACCCGTCGAGCAAGATCGGCCAGTTGATCTCGCGGTTGATCGTTCACGCGGCCATCCTGCTGGTGGCCATCACTTTCGTGATCTGGGGCTACGACTTTGCCGTCCTCGGCTCGCGACAGCGTTCCGAGATCGCCAGCCTGCCGATGCTGACGATCTACATCGCCTGGCCGATCGCCGGCCTCACCTGGCTGGTATTCGGGCTGGAGAACGTCGCGCGCGAGATTGCCGATTACCGCAAGTCGACGGCCTGATGAGTCCCGGAGAAGTCGCCGCCATCCTGTTCGGGCTGTTCGGCCTCCTGGTGGTCCTGCGGGTGCCGGTGGCGTTTGCGCTGGCGCTTGCCGTGGTGCCGGTATTCTTCATCGACGATCGGCTGACCCCGGTGCTCCTCCTGCGGGAGATGTTCAAGAGCTATAACGCATTCATATTGCTGGCGGTGCCGTTTTTCCTGCTCGCCGCCAACCTGATGAACGGCGCCGGCATAACCGACCGGCTTGCCAATCTTGCCCGCGCGATGGTGGGGCATCTCCCCGGAGGCCTTGGCCACGTCAACGTAGTGGTGTCGATGCTGTTCGCCGGCATCTCGGGCTCGTCCACCGCCGATTCCGCCGGGATCGGCTCGCTGCTCATCCCGCAGATGAAGAAGCAAGGCTATGACACGTCGTTCGCGGTGGCGCTCACCGCCTGTTCGAGCGTTATGGGCGTCATCATTCCACCGTCGATCCTGATGGTGGTCTGGGGTGGCTTGATGTCCGTTTCAATCGGCGGCCTGTTCCTGGCCGGCGTGGTCCCGGGGATCCTCATCGCTCTGTCACAAATGATCACCGTGTATGTCTACGCGGTCCGGCGCGGCTACCCGGTCTACAGCCGCTCGACGTTCATGGAGTTGATGCGCGCGGCGGCCAGCGCCTCGCTTGCCCTGTTCACGCCAATCATCATTGTCGGCGGCATCGTCGGCGGTCTGTTCACACCGACAGAGGCGTCGGTGGTGGCTGTCGTCTACTCGCTGGTGCTCGGTCTCGTCATCTACCGATCGATCAGTTTTCACCACCTGTCGGGCATCATCTACGACTCGGCCCGCTTCGCCGCCATCACCTTGTTCTGCGTCGGTACCGCCTCGGCCTTCGGCTGGTGCCTGGCCTATTTCAAGATCCCGGCAGCGCTGGTCGCCTTCATCGAATCCATGGGCCTCGGCCTCACCGGCACCGGAATCATGGTCGCGCTTGCCTTTCTGGTGATCGGCATGTTCATCGATGCCATCCCGGCGATCATCATTCTGGGGACCGTGCTCTTCCCCGTTGCCCAGCACGTCGGCATGCACCCGATCCACTTCGCGATCATCGGTATTGTCAGCCTCGCCTTCGGCCTGGTCACGCCGCCCTACGGCCTGTGTCTGCTGATCGCTGCGGCCATCGGCCAGATCAAGGTGATTCATGCCCTGCGCGACGTGGCGGTGATCCTTGGACCGATGCTGGTCGTGCTGATCCTGATCATCTTCTTCCCCGACATGGTCATGGCACTGCCGCGTTGGCTCATGCCGCGTTTCACCGACTAGGGCGTCGACCGGTTAACTTCTGATTTTCTTGATATTTCCAGGTGGGATTTGAGACATCTTTTGTCCCGCATGCGTGTAAGTCGAGTGCAAGTTTGGCGCTTATTGCAAGCCCGCTAAATCCTCCGGAGTGCGAATTGGCGTGTCAGTGAAAAAGTGCAACGATCCCTGCACCCAATCGAAACGGACGACAACTACGGTAGTCGTCATGGCAACTTGCATGGTCAGGCCTCGTTAATTCGCTAATTGAGGTCTAGACCAGCATTCAGCGCAAGACCGGAACCGTGTCGAGCTGGACTGGGATAGTGTTTCTTAACCGCCGGTATTTACTTTCAATATCGCCCATCGGCTCAAACAATGAGGATCCTGCCATGAACACCTCGAGCATTTTATCCCTCCTTAGATTCACAAACCAAGTGCAACTCCGGAGCATACCGGTGTTGCACTTCGTTTGTGAATCTAAGAGTCTGACTCAAAACTAAAGACGTTATATATCAATAGGTTGAAGACGCGATGATCGAGTGGCGACACGATCTCGCCAGTAGAGGGAAATGCCGTGACTCTCTCGATTATCGAGGAAGCGCTCGATTTGCGGCTTCCCAA
>JAAEOR010001024.1 GCA_024222895.1 Hyphomicrobiales bacterium
GCCATTTTCTTGATCAACATGGGGTCCCCACACCGCCAACCTTGCCTGGGCCGGCTTTCTCCCAACACAAGCCCGAGATTAGCGGGACTCCGGGCCGACAGGCAACAGGGGGCTGATAAAGATGCGGTGAGCGGGCTGGTCCGATCGGATCTCGGAAGGTCCTTCGGTGCTGTTGTTGCCAGAATGCGTCAGTAGGGTGGGACCGCAGGTCTTCCCTGGACATATTGGCCATGGGAGAAACAGGGATCGAGGCACGAGGGTCGGAAAATGGCGGAAACCAAAGGTCTGGTGGTCGGCGGGGACGGCAGGAGACGGTGCGTGTGGGGCGGCAGCACCGACGATTATGCCGTGTATCACGACGGCGAGTGGGGCCGACCGGTCGACGACGACAAACGGCTGTTTGAGAAAATTTGCCTGGAGGGCTTTCAGTCGGGCTTGTCCTGGCTGACGATCCTGCGCAAGCGGGAAAATTTCCGGAAAGGGTTCGCCGGCTTCGATTTCAGCCGGATCGCCGAATTCGACGAATCGGATGTCGAGCGGCTGGTCGCGGACGCCGGCATTGTCCGCCATCGCGGCAAGATCGAATCGACGATCAACAATGCCCGCCGGGCGAAGGAAATGGTGGCCGCCGAGGGATCGATCGCCGCTTTCGTCTGGCGGTATGAGCCGCAACCGGAAACCCGGCCGAAATCACTCGATTGGGACACACTGAAGACGATGGCGAAAACGCCTGAGTCGATCGCTTTGTCGAAGGCGCTGAAGAAGCTCGGCTGGAGTTTCGTCGGTCCGACGACCATGTACGCCTTCATGCAGGGTGTCGGCATCGTCAACGACCACGTCGACGGCTGCTTCTGCCGCAAAGCCGTTGAACGCGAACGCCGCCAGTTCAAGCGGCCGGGGTAGGGCGCGCCCGTTCATCTGGGACGAGATTGCCGCGCCCGATCCGGCTGGCCTTGCTTGTCCTTTCGACAAACCCGCGTGCGTCCTTCGAGGCTCGGGCTTTCGCCCGAGCACCCTCGGATCAAGTCCGAGGGCAGGCTCTCTGGATGAGGACGGTGGGTGTTCCGGCAGAGTCTTGCGCACGACGGCTCAACACGAACCACAACGACCTCATGCTGAGGTGTCCGGCGTAGCCGGGCCTCGAAGCACGCACGTGTATTCGCACCTCCGCGCTGACCCGCCTTCGGTTGAAACGGCCCAAAACAAAGAAGGGGCGGCGATGACGCCACCCCCTCGAGTACCTGCGATCGGAACCACGTCGGAGTTACCGACGGCTCGACCACTCAACCGCCTTGCGCGGCAACTCGTGCCGGGTGAGGCCGATATCGGCGAGACGACGATCGCTCATCCGGTCGAGTTCGCCGTGGAGACGCTTGGCACGGATGCCGTCGGCGATGCCGCCGAAGAATGTGCTGAGTCCGGACATTGGTTTGGCTCCTTTTGGGGTTTAGCGGCCGCGGGCCATATCGCGCGCGTGGCGCGGGATATCGGTGCGCGACAGGCCGATGTCGACGAGCTGACGGTCACTCATGCGCGTGAGCACTTCATTGTAGCGAGCCGCCTTGTAGCGCTCGGAAACACCGGTGAGGAAGTCTGAGAATCGGGACATGATTGCTACTCCTTGATGCGCGGAACGTAGGCTCATGGTGGCGGCGAAAAAGAGCGTATATTGCAATGCAGCATTGCGATTTTCAGAGACCTTCATTGGCCTCGTGGGAGTGGGATTTGCCCGGCGCAAAGGACCAGCGAAAGCGAGCGCCGCCCCTGCAATCAGCCGTGCGCCGTGTCCGATGTCATGAACCGGACCGGCTTTCCCGGGCAGGACCTGTTCGGCCGATCAGGCCGTTCGCTTCTTGAGTGCGTTCAGTGTGCGCCGGTGCGAGGGCGTCCACGACGCCGTGCGGCTGGCTATCAGATTGGCCTCGGAGCGCAGGATAACACCGTCGGAGATGATCTTGAGACCGTTGTCCCGCAACGTCGCGCCGGTGGAGGTGATGTCGACGATCAGGTCGGCGGCACCGGTTGCCGGGGCACCTTCCGTGGCGCCCAGGCTTTCAACGATCCGGTAATCGGCGATGCCGTGCCCGGCGAAGAATCGGCGCGTAACGTTGATGTATTTGGTCGCCAGCGTCAGGCGTCGGCCATGGCGCGGCAAAAAATCCGCCGCGACGTCGCTGAGGTCTCCCATCGTCGTGACGTCGATCCAGGCCTCCGGCACCGCCACCACAACACTGCACTGGCCGAATCCGAGCGGCAGCAGGAAGTCCACCCGCTCGGCAAAGTCGGGGACGGTTTCCTCTATCTGATCGCGGCCGGTGACACCGACGTGAACCGCCCCGGCGCCGATCTCCCTGGCGATCTCCGGCGCCGAGAGGAAAGCGACCTCGACGCCGGCGAGGCCGGTCATGCTGCCGCGGTAACTGCGCTCGGCGCCGGCCTGGGTGATGTCGAGGCCAGCGGCCGCGAACCGGGCCTTGGTGTCTGCCTGAAGTCGGCCCTTGGACGGAATAGCGATAACCAAAGGTTCGCTCATCGCGCCCCTCCGATCCGGTCAAGCCACATGGCGAAGCCAACCGCCGGCACGGTCTGTCCATTGCCGATCAGCGCAACCAGGCGGTCATATCGGCCGCCACCGACGATCGGCTTGGCCCCGCGCCGTTTCGAAGAATGCATCTCGAAAACGAAGCCGGTGTAGTAGTCGAGCCGCCGGCCGAACTCGGCCGCGAAGGTCAGTTTGTCGAGATCAATGTGGCGATCTGCAAAGGCGTCGAGTCGAGCTTCGAATGCGTCGATTGCCTTTTCGATATCGAGGCGATGGCTGCGGCTGAAGGTTCGCATGGCGTCGAGCGCGTCCGCCGGCCGGCCGGAAATCTCGAGGAACCCGGTCAGCCGCTTTGCCGCTCGCGCGCCGATCCCGGCGGCAAGGGCAGTCTTCTCGACATAGCGGGAAGCGATTTCGTCCGCGCTGCGACCGCCGATGGTGGCCAGCCCGGACGCAGCAAGGAGATTGGCCGCCTCGCGCCGAGCCTCCGATCGCCCCAGGTGACGGGACGGGCCGCGAGGACGCCGCGCCGGCGTGGACGCTTGGTCGATCATCGCCCGCAGCCTGTCGGCCTCGCCGAAGGTCCGCGCAAGGCGCTTGCGCCAGAGAGGCGAGAGATCAAGCGGCTTCAGCAGCGCGTCGAACAGTGCGGCATCGCCAATCCGGACGGAAGGGCGGCGTACGCCGAGCCTCGCAACGGCACTCAAAGCCAGCTTGAGAATGTCCGCGTCGGCCTTGTGCCGGTCGCGACGGCCAAGCGATTCAACGCCCGCCTGGAGGAATTCAAGGCGCTCGTCTTGTCGTTGGCGGAACACCGGGCCGAGATAGGCGTAGTCGCCGCGACGCTTGCTTCCGCCGGTGGTCAGATGGTGGAGGCAGACCGGGATCGTGAAGTCCGGCCGGAGCGCCATTTCGGCGCCGTCCGCGCCCATCGTCAGGAAGAGCCGCCGCCTGAGATCCTCGCCGGCTAGTTCGACAAAGATGTTGGCGTCGTAAAGGACCGGTGGCTCAACCAGGTCGTAGCCGGTCTCAGCAAAGAGTGTGCGGAGAGGGTCGTAGGAAGCGGTCACCGGATTCGGGTCTTTGCGATGTGAAGAGAAGTGCGCGGGTCGCGGCGTGACATCGGGTCAGTCGCCCGAACCCGTCGTGATGTCCTTGATCCGGGCGACAAGCTCGCCCTCCGGCGCTTCGAATTGACCCGGCCGTTCCGCACGCCATTCCTTGTTGTCGGCGATGCCCTCGGCGAGTTGCTTACCGAGCGCCAGATCCTTGATCTGGACGACGCCACGCTCTCTTTCGTCGCCGCCCTGAATAACTACCGCCGGCGCGTTACGTTTGTCGGCATATTTGAGCTGGGCGCGGACTCCGGAGGAGCCGAGATAGAGTTCCGCCGCGATGCCGGCATTGCGCAGCGCCGCGACCATGGCCTGGTAGTCGCCAAGCCGGTCCCGGTCCATGACCGTGACCACGACGGGACCGAGTGCCGGGCTGGTATCGATCTGACCCAGGGCGGCCAACGCTGCCTGCAGCCGCGATACACCGAGGGAGAAGCCGGTCGCCGGCACGTCTTCCTTCTGGAATCGGCCAACCAGGCCGTCATAGCGGCCGCCGCCACCAATTGAACCGAACACGACCGGCTGGCCTTTTTCGTTCGGAATTTCGGCGAGCAGCTCCGCCTCGTAGACGGCGCCGGTATAGTATTCGAGGCCGCGGACGACCGAGGGGTCAATACGGATACGCTCCGGACCATAGCCGGCGGCACGGACGAGTTGCTGAATACTGAACAATTCCTGCAAACCCTGGCGTTCGATATCTTCTCCGGGTGGCAGGGATCCGTCGCCAGCGTTGTCATCTGATGCGGCGCCCGACGGCTCGCCGATGTCCCCGGTCAGGCCTGATGTAATGGTCCCGAAGACCTTCTCGATCTGCGCCGCCGCGAGGTCTGCGCCCTTCGTGAAGTCGCCGCTGTCGTCTTCGCGGCCCGGTCCCAGCAGGGCCCGCACGCCGTCAGCACCCAGCCGATCGAGCTTGTCGATGGCGCGAAGCACTGTCAGGCGGCGACCGGCGTTCTCGGATCCGCCGAGGCCGATGGCTTCCATCACCCCGTCGAGCACCTTTCGCGAGTTAACCTTGATGGCATACTGCCCGCGTTCGATACCCAGTGCCTCCAGCGTGTCCGCGGCCATCATGCACATCTCCGCATCGGCGGCAGGAGAGGCGGCGCCGACCGTATCGGCGTCGAACTGCATGAACTGGCGGAAGCGGCCCGGGCCCGGTTTCTCATTGCGAAAAACCCAGCCGAACCGATAGCTGCGAAACGGTTTGGCGAGCTGTTTGTGGTTTTCTGCGAAGAAGCGGGCGAGGGGCGCGGTCAGGTCGTAGCGCAACGAAACCCACTGTTCGTCGTCATCCTGGAGGGAGAACACGCCTTCATTCGGTCGATCCTGGTCTGGCAGGAACTTGCCCAACGTCTCGGTGTATTCGGCAAAAGGGGTTTCGACCGGCTCGAAGCCGTAGCGCTCATAGACCGCCCGGATCCTGGCAACCATCGTCTCGGTTGCCCGGATGTCAGCCGCATTGCGATCGGCGAAACCGCGCGGAAGGCGCGCCTTGATAAGGGTCTTGTCGGCCGACATGGGTTCAACCTGGGGGTCGCTGGATTACGGCGCGCAGAGCTGCCTGCGGCGTGGCACTAGCCTATCGTTATCAAAACAGCAAGGTTACCGGTGGTTCCCGTGTTGCACGCCACGTTTCAACCACAAATTCTCGACGATCTTGGCATGCATCCGGCAGGTTCGGGGGATGGTTCTGAGCGATTCATTGGAAAAGAAAGAGCCAGTTCATTCGAACGATCCGGCCATCGCTTTTCTTGCGTGGCGGAGCAGATCATGCGCCGGATCAGAAGATACAACAGACAGGGAGCGAACAATGCCCAAAACGATATTCGATTTCGGGGTCTTGGCGGGGGCCGATCTGGGAGTCGTGGCACTCGCCGACGGTGGCGCCGTCTATTCCAAGGGCGACCCGGGTGACCGGGCCTATGTCGTGCACAGCGGCACGGTCGATTTGCGTTGCATGGATGACACTGTCGAGGTGTTGGGGCCGGGCGAGATCTTCGGCCTCGCTGCCGTTCTCGATGGCGGGGTGCGCTTCTGTTCGGCAATTGCTGTCGGCAAAACCGAACTCATTCCACTGAGCCGCTCGCTAGTGGAAACTCTGGTCGGCGATGATCCCGAATTCGCGGCCGCCGTTACCGCTCTCATGGTTCGCCGGCTCCGCGCCGCCTTTGCCCGGCTGGACCCGGCTCCCGCTGGGAAGATCGCCGAGCCGGGTCTCAATCCCATCGTCGCCGGCGTTGCAGACGGCGACGCGCATATCGGCCGCTGACCGCAGAGAAAAGGGCGCGGGGTGAACCCGCGCCCTTCAGCAGTATCGTTTCGACGATGGACCTTAGAAGTCCATTCCGCCCATTCCGCCCATTCCGCCTCCGGGAGGCATGGCCGGCGGGGCTTCCTTCTTCGGCGTCTCGGCAACCATGGCCTCGGTGGTCACCAGCAGACCGGCGACGGATGCCGCGTCCTGCAGGGCCGTGCGAACGACCTTGGCCGGATCGATGATGCCGGCGCTGACCAGATCCTTGTAGACCTCGTCCTGCGCGTCAAAGCCAAAGGTATCGCCCTTGCCCTCTTGCACCTTGGAGACGACGATCGATCCCTCGACTCCGGCGTTTTCCGCGATCTGGCGGATCGGCGTCTCAAGCGCGCGGAGCACGATCTTGATGCCCGCCATGACGTCGGCATTCTCGGAGGAAATCTTCTTCACCGCCTTCTTGGCGCGGAGAAGCGCAACACCGCCACCGGCAACGATCCCTTCCTCGACCGCTGCACGGGTCGCGTTCAGGGCGTCGTCGACGCGATCCTTCTTCTCCTTGACCTCGACCTCGGTGACGCCGCCGACGCGGATAACCGCGACGCCGCCCGCGAGCTTGGCCAGACGCTCCTGCAGCTTCTCGCGATCGTAGTCGGAGGTGGTCTCCTCGATCTGCTGCTTGATCTGGTTAACGCGCGCCTCGATCTCCTTCTTCTTCCCGGCTCCATCGACGATCGTGGTGTTCTCCTTGGAGATGTTCACCCGCTTGGCCGTACCGAGCATGTCGAGCGAGACATTCTCGAGCTTGATGCCGATGTCCTCGGAGATGACCTGTCCGCCGGTCAGGACGGCAATGTCCTCAAGCATCGCCTTGCGACGATCGCCAAAGCCGGGGGCCTTGACCGCAGCGACCTTGAGGCCACCGCGCAGCTTGTTGACAACCAGGGTTGCCAGGGCCTCGCCCTCGACGTCCTCGGCGATGATCAGAAGCGGCCGGGACGACTGCACGACGGCCTCGAGGACCGGCAGCATCGCCTGAAGGTTGGAGAGCTTCTTTTCGTGGAGGAGGATGAAGGGATCCTCCAGGTCGGTCACCATCTTGTCGGCGTTGGTGATGAAATACGGCGACAGGTAGCCGCGATCGAACTGCATGCCTTCGACGACTTCGAGCTCGAACTCGAGCGCCTTGGACTCTTCGACGGTGATCACGCCTTCATTGCCGACCCGCTGCATGGCCTCGGCGATCTTCTCACCGATGACGCCCTCGCCGTTGGCGGCGATCGAGCCAACCTGGGAGATTTCGTCCGAGGTCTTGATCTTCTTGGACCGGCGCTGCAGGTCGGAAACCGCCTCGGTGACGGCAAGATCGATGCCGCGCTTGAGGTCCATCGGGTTCATGCCGGCGGCAACCGCTTTGCCACCGTCGCGAACGATAGCCTGGGCCAGAACCGTTGCTGTCGTGGTGCCGTCGCCGGCGATGTCGTTGGTCTTCGAAGCAACTTCGCGGACCATCTGGGCGCCCATGTTCTCGAACTTGTCCTCAAGCTCGATTTCCTTGGCGACCGTGACACCGTCCTTGGTGATGCGCGGGGCACCAAACGATTTGTCGAGAACGACGTTACGGCCCTTCGGGCCGAGGGTTACCTTGACGGCGTTCGCGAGTGTATCGACGCCGTGCAACATCTTGTCGCGCGCGTCGGTAGAGAATTTTACTTCTTTTGCAGCCATTTGCTGTCTTTCCTTCGATATCTTGTCTTGGCGTTACGAGGGCTTAAGCGGCCTTCCGGACGGCCTTCGCCTTGGGCTTGCCTTCCAGGATGCCCATCACGTCGGATTCCTTCATGATCAGAAGGTCTTCGCCGTCGATCTTGACCTCGGTACCGGACCACTTGCCGAACAGGATGCGGTCGCCGGCCTTGACATCGAGCGGCGTCAACTTGCCGGCCTCGTCACGGCCTCCAGGCCCGACAGCGACGATTTCGCCTTCCTGGGGCTTCTCCTTGGCGGTATCCGGGATGATGATGCCGCCGGCGGTCTTCTCCTCGGATTCGACCCGGCGTACGACCACACGGTCGTGCAAAGGACGGAATTTCATCGAGTTTTCTCTTCCTTCTTTTTTGGACAATAGGCCCGGTTCCGGGCTCCAGATGAGGTCTGCTAGCACTCCAGTTGGTTGAGTGCCAAGCTCGCGGGAGGCATGTAATTATGCCGCTTCGGCTTGTCAAGATCGGATCGTTGAGGATGGCTAGTAGCCCGTCTCTTGCCCGCAGTTTTCCGGCGTTTCGGCGGGCTGACGGCTTATTCGATAACCGAGAACGGCAGCGCTGTCTTGGCTTGTTTCTTCGACCCCTGATCTCGAAGGGTCAGGTCCAGTACATACGCGCCGGGCTTCAGATCAGGCAAGGGCATCTTGATCGCGGCGTGAACTTCCCGCCGCCGGTTTCGGCCAAGCCATTCGAGACGAACGAAGTCATCGGCGGCGGCAAGGACCAGACCGCCCGGCGTCCGAATCCGGATATCGGCAACGATTGTCGAGCGAAAGCCGTTGCTGGTGGGCATGAAGCCGAACCCGAACGGTTCGAGGTAAACCGTCAGGGTGTCGCCCGGTTGATAGGGCTCATCCGGGCGGGGCGTGTATTCAGCATATCCGGAGACCGATTCGACGAACTGCGCGGTTCGTAGTTGCAGCGGCGACGCGGACCAGACCGCTGCCGCCGCCTGATCGAACGCGGTCAGCGCCGGCGCGGGATACCCCCTCTCCATGAGGTTTTCGGCGCGTGCCGCCTGGTCGGCGATCTCCCCGGCCCTGGCCGTGGGCGGTGCGGCGAGCAGCACGACCAGTGCCAGCAGGAAAACCGCTGACAATGTGTCCGAGACGCGCGTTATTCCACTTCCGCTCACAGCAAATCCCCCGGATGCACCCGTGCCCGTCCCCAAAACCATAGCCAATTCATCTAATTCCGGAGCAGTCTGCAAGCATCAAGGGAAAAAAAACTGGGGCCGCTGATCACTCGGATGTCGTGCCGAGCCACCCTTGTCGCTTGCGATAAATAGTGGACGGGTTGATCTCCAACGCCGCTGCGGCGCGCTGGATGTTACCTTCAAAGGCATCGAGCGCGGTTTCGATTATCCGGCGCTCCTGATCGCGGAACGGCACGATTCTCGGCGTGGCTGCAGCATGGCGAGCGCTCGCCCGCTCGGCGGGTGCGAACGGCGCCAGCCCGTCGGGAAGCATAGCGCGGGTGACGGTTGTGCCCTCGTGAAGAACAACGATCCGTCGAACGGTATTCTGTAGCTGGCGAACATTGCCGGGCCACGCTGCGGCGCATAATTGGTCCAGTGCCGCAGCTTCAAATCCCCGAAAGCCTCGACCCTCTTCGGCGGAGAAACGTGCCAGGAACGCGCCGGCAAGCAGGGGAATGTCCTCGCGTCGGTCGCGCAGCGGAGGAAGGGTGATCGGCAACACATGCAGCCGATAGAAAAGGTCAGCCCGGAAGCGGCCCGCCTCGACCTCGGTCTCCGGGGCTCGATTGGTCGCCGCGATGATTCGTACGTCCACGCTTTTCAGCTCGTTTCCACCAACCTGGCGAAAGCTTCCAGTCTGGATGAACCGCAGCAGCTTTGCCTGCAACGACAGGTCCATCTCGGCGATTTCGTCCAGGAACAGGGTGCCGCCATCGGCGAGTTCGGCGGCCCCGCGCCGGTTGTCCGAAGCGCCGGTGAAAGCGCCGCGCACATGGCCAAAGATTTCGCTTTCGATGAGTTC
This sequence comes from Hyphomicrobiales bacterium, assembly GCA_024222895.1. Lineage (GTDB taxonomy): Bacteria > Pseudomonadota > Alphaproteobacteria > Rhizobiales > Kaistiaceae > Bauldia. The sequence goes on from JAAEOR010001024.1 coordinate 9,678, forward strand.
GTGGGGGATCGCGCTGCAATTGATCGCGACAAAGGGACGCTCGTCCTCGCCCGGTTCCGCGTGGACAGCTTCCGCACAGATCTCCTTCCCCGTTCCGCTTTCACCGGTAATGAAGACCGGGGCTCGAGAGCACGCGACGCGACGAATCTGCTGATAAACATCGCGCATGACCGGCGAACGGCCGACAAACCCCGCAAAATCAACGTCATCGGCCGGCTTTTGGTCGTTCGGCTTCGCCGCCGATAGGTCTCCCCGGTGCCCGCGAGGTGTATCGTTCCAGGAAGAAACAGCGGTTTCCAGGCCCTCCAGCAGTGCTTTTGCACCAATCGGCTTGGGAAGAAACCCGACGGCGCCGGCCTTGACGGCGGCTACCGCGACATTCAGCGAACCGGTGGCGCTGGTGGCGATCACCCGGGGGGCCGTCCGTACGATATCGGCGATACGCGCCGCCCCGCCGACCGTGTCGATGTCCGCTATCAGCACGGCGTCGGACATATCGCGCCCGGCTGTGATGAGGTCATCCGCGGTCTCGCAGCTGGCGACCCGGAACCGGCCCTCCACGCCGTCGGAGATCATCGCGGTCAGAACCCGGCGCTGCCCGGCGTCCCGGTCGACGACGAAGACATCGATGGGCAGCGATACAGATGTGTCGTTTGCCACGACCGGCGACCCCGCCTTGATGTTCAGTGGTGGATGTGCGCTCGGGTATGATCGGCAAATAGGGTAAACGAAGAGTTCCCGTTTGGCTCCGCCGTCGGCGACCGTCACTCCGCTTGACCAGATGGCTGAGACCGGATAGCCGGCGGTACCATGAACAACATCGCCCGCCTGCCCCGGATTGCCGGATTATCAGAGATCGTTGACGACTATCGGTTCATCCTCTGCGACGCATGGGGAGTGATCCACAATGGCGTCAAGGCATACTGCGCCGCGGCCGATGCGCTGGTCCGTGCTCGCCAGGCGGGCAGGACCGTGATCATCATCACTAACGCGCCGCGACCGAAGTCACGTGTCCTGGACTTGTTTACTCGCCTCGGAGTGGATCATGACGCCTTTGACGATGTCGTCACCTCGGGTGATGTCGCGTGCGCGTATCTTTCCAGGCGACCAGGATTGAAGGTTTTTCATCTCGGACCCGAGCGCGATCTGCCCATCTACGACGGTATAGACATTGGTCTGGTCGACGAAGCCGCGGCCGACCTGATTTCCTGTACGGGATTGTTTGACGATGAAACCGAGACGCCCGACGACTATGCGGACGCTCTGGCGCGTTGGAAGGAACGCGA
>JAAEOR010001025.1 GCA_024222895.1 Hyphomicrobiales bacterium
CAACATGGTACGGCGGCACCAGCGCCAGACGGCGAGCCAGCAGGCCGGCATTGTCGCCAAGGAGATGCCCATCCATCTGTCAAACATCGCGATCGCCGACCCGGGTGACGGCAAGGCGACCAAGGTCGGCTTCCGCTTCAATAAAGACGGGGCAAAAGAGCGCTTCTCGCGACGCACTGGAGAATTGATCGATGGCTGAGGCGCAATACGAGCCCCGGCTCAAGAAGCATTACCGGGACGCGGTTCGACCGGGTCTGACCGAGTCATTTGGTTACAAGAACCCGATGCAGATACCGCGTGTCGACAAGATCGTTCTCAATATGGGTGTCGGCGAGGCGGTCGCGGATTCCAAGAAGGTTCAGTCGGCGCTTTCGGACCTGGCGAAGATTGCCGGGCAGAAGCCGGCCATGACCCGGGCGCGGAAGTCCATTGCCAGTTACAAGCTGCGTGAGGGGATGCCGATTGGCGGCAAGGTGACGTTGCGTCAGAACCGCATGTACGAGTTTCTCGACCGCCTGGTCACGGTGGCGTTGCCACGCGTCCGGGATTTCCGAGGGCTCAATCCAAAGAGCTTCGACGGCCATGGCAACTACGCCATGGGCATCAAGGAACACATTGTCTTCCCCGAGATCAACTACGACGAGGTCGATCAGATTTGGGGAATGGACGTTATCGTTTGCACGACGGCGAAGAGCGACGACGAGGCGCGTGCCTTGCTCAAGGCCTTCGAATTTCCGTTCCGCCAACAGGGATAGCCAGATGGCAAAGACCAGCGCGATTGAGAGAAACAAAAAGCGGCGCAGAATGGTCGCCCGTTACGCTGAAAAGCGAGCGGAACTGAAGCGTCTCGCGCGTGACGAGAGCATGTCACTCGAGGAGCGTTTCCAAGCACGGATGAAGCTCGCCGAGCTGCCGCGAAACTCGGCGCCCGTGCGCGTCCGCAATCGCTGCGAAGTGTCGGGGCGGCCGCGTGGGTTCTACCGCAAGCTCAGAATGTCGCGGATCGCGCTGCGCGAACTGGGCTCGGAGGGGAAAATCCCCGGCCTGGTGAAATCGAGCTGGTAGGATAAGGAGTGCGAATGCGATGACGATATCCGATCCGATCGGCGACATGCTGACCCGCATCCGCAATGCGCAGATGCGGAAGAAGTCGCAGGTCTCGACACCAGGCTCCAAGCTGCGCGAGCGCGTACTCGCCGTGCTGCAGAGCGAAGGCTATATTCGCGGCTATTCGGCGCTGGAGCAGGACGGTCGTCCGGAGCTTGAGATCGAGTTGAAATACTACGACGGCGAACCGGTCATCAGAGAGATCGAGCGGGTCTCGCGGCCCGGGCGGCGTGTCTATTCGTCGGTCCGAACGATTCCGCGAGTCGCGAACGGCCTTGGGGTTTCCATCCTGTCGACCTCCAAGGGGGTGCTGTCAGATTCAGACGCCCGCGACCAAAACGTCGGGGGCGAGGTTCTTTGCCGCGTCTTTTGATGAAAGCGGGATAGGGGAAACGGAAAATGTCGCGTATTGGCAAGCAGCCGATAGAAGTCCCGACCGGAGTGACTGCTTCGGTTGACGGTCAGAAGGTCTCGGTGAAAGGGCCGAAGGGCGAGCTCGCATTTGTCGCGACCGACGATGTGGAGTTCGCGGTTGACGAAGGCCTGATTTCTGTCAAGCCGCGTGAGGAAACCAATCGCTCGCGCGCCGTTTGGGGCATGTCGCGCACCATGGTGGCCAACCTTGTCGAGGGGGTTACCAAGGGGTTCGAGCGCAAGCTGGAGATCAACGGTGTCGGCTACCGTGCCGCCGTCCAGGGTTCCAACCTGCAGCTCAATGTCGGTTACAGCCACGAAGTGCTTTTTCCGATTCCCGACGGAATCACCATCGCCACACCGAAGCCAACCGAAATCGTGGTGTCGGGTATCGACAAGCAGCGGGTCGGCCAGGTTGCTGCCGAGATCCGCGAATATCGCAAGCCGGAGCCGTATAAGGGCAAAGGGATCAAATACGCGGATGAATATATTCACCGCAAGGAAGGCAAGAAGAAGTAGCGAGCTGCGACATGGCAAGAAAAACAACAGATCGACGGGCGGCTCGCGTCAGACGAGCCATTCGGGCGAGCGCCAGGGGGCGATCGCGCCTGTCTGTCTTTCGCTCATCCAAGCACATCTATGCCCAGATTATCGACGATGGTGCGGGTCGAACGCTGGCGGCGGCTTCGTCGCTCGACAAGGGGTTGCGAGAGCAGCTCAAGACCGGTGCTGACGCGGAGGCGGCAGCTCACGTCGGTAAATTGATCGCCGAGCGCGCCGCCGCGGCAGGGATAAAGCAGGTCGTGTTCGACCGCGGGCCCTACCTCTTTCACGGTCGCGTGAAAGCACTGGCCGACGGCGCTCGCGAGGGCGGTCTGGATTTCTAAGGACGGCTTGAACCGCCGGACCTCGACAACAATATCGGATGAACGGAAGCAAGTATGGCAAGAGACCGCGAACGAAGCCGGGACAGGGACGACCGCGACAGCGAATTCGTCGACAAGCTTGTCCACATCAACCGGGTGGCCAAGGTCGTCAAGGGCGGACGGCGCTTTGGCTTCGCGGCACTTGTCGTCGTCGGTGACCAGAAAGGCCGTGTCGGTTTCGGGCACGGCAAGGCGCGTGAGGTTCCGGAGGCGATCCGCAAGGCAACGGAATCGGCGAAACGGTCGATGTTGCGCGTTCCGCTGCGTGAAGGACGGACCCTTCACCATGATGTGACCGGGCGTCATGGTGCCGGAAAGGTCATCTGCCGCGCGGCGCCGGCCGGCACGGGGATTATTGCCGGTGGGCCGATGCGTGCGGTCTTCGAGACGCTCGGTGTTCAGGATGTGGTCGCGAAATCGTTCGGGTCGTCGAATCCCTACAACATGGTGCGGGCGACATTCGAGGCGCTGAAAAAGGAAGACAGCCCGCGCAGCGTTGCTGCTCGACGCGGCATGAAGGTTTCGACCCTTCAGGCGCGACGTCGCGATGTCGATCCCGAACCGGTGGAAGCCTGATTAGGGCAAGGAACAGGACATGGCCGAGAAAACCGTCACTGTTGAGCAAATCGGTAGTCCGATTCGCCGCCCCAAGAACCAGCGCGCAACTCTCGTCGGGCTGGGACTCAACAAGATGCATCGACGGCGGACTCTGCCCGACACGCCAGCGATTCGCGGCATGATCGCCAAGGTGAGCCACCTCGTTCGTGTTGTCGACGAAGGACGTTAAGCCGATGAAACTCAACGAAATCACCGACAACGCCGGGGCGACCAAGAGTCGAGTGCGGGTCGGCCGCGGAATCGGTTCCGGCAAGGGCAAGACTAGCGGGCGCGGCTTCAAGGGTCAGAAGTCGAGATCCGGCGTGGCCATCAAGGGCTTCGAGGGCGGCCAGATGCCGTTGCATCGGCGCCTTCCCAAGCGGGGTTTTACCAACATCTTCGCCAAGAAGTTCAGTGAAGTCGGCCTCGCGCGGATACAGCAAGCCATCGATGCAGGCAAACTGGATCCCAAGCAGCCGGTTACGGTTGAAGCTCTGGTTGCGGCTGGTGTGACGCGTCGGGTACTCGACGGCGTTCGTCTCCTTGCCAATGGCGAATTGAAGGCATCGGTGGCGTTCGAAATTGCCGGAGCATCGAAGTCGGCAATCGCTGCAGTGGAACGGGCGGGCGGCTCGGTCAAGCTCCTTGGGGCGGAGGCGAAAACGGCCGAATAGGCCGGAGGGATTGCCATGGCATCGGCAGCAGAACAACTCGCAGCCAATCTAAATTTCGGAGCATTCGCCAAGGCGGAAGCACTGAAGAAGCGCATCTGGTTTACGCTGGGTGCGCTGCTGATCTATCGATTGGGTACATACATCCCGCTGCCCGGCATCAATCCCGAGGCGCTTGCGCAGGCGTTTGACGCCAACTCGAGTGGCCTGATCGGGATGTTCAACATGTTTTCCGGCGGTGCCGTCGGCCGGATGGCGATCTTCGCTCTCGGCATCATGCCGTATATCTCAGCGTCGATCATTATCCAGCTCCTGACATCGATCGTGCCAACCCTCGAGCAGTTGAAGAAAGAGGGTGAGCAAGGCCGCAAGATCATCAACCAGTACACCCGGTACGGTACGGTTCTGCTGGCGGTGCTGCAGTCCTACGGGATCGCCGTTGGACTCGAGGGCGGCACCAATATCGTGGCCGACCCGGGGTTGTTTTTCCGCTTCACGACTGTAGTGACGCTGACCGGCGGCACCATCTTCCTGATGTGGCTCGGTGAACAGATCACCAGCCGTGGCATCGGCAACGGTATTTCGTTGATCATCTTCTCCGGTATCGTTGCAGAACTGCCGTCGGCACTGGTCGGGACACTGGAACTTGGCCGAGAAGGCGCGCTATCGACTCCGCTGATTCTTTTCGTCGCTATAATGGTTATCGTCGTGATTGCGTTCATCGTTTTCGTAGAGCGGGCGCAGCGGCGACTGCTGATTCAGTATCCGAAGCGGCAGGTCGGCAATCGCATGTTCCAGGGCGATTCCTCGCACCTGCCGTTGAAGCTCAACACCGCGGGTGTCATTCCGCCGATCTTTGCATCGTCACTGTTGCTGCTGCCGGTGACCCTTGCCAATTTCTCCGGCACCGGCGGACCGTCATGGCTGAGTACCGTGACGACAATGATCGGCCATGGGCAGCCGCTCTATATGGTCGCCTATGCCGGGCTGATCGCTTTCTTCGCGTTCTTCTACACGGCAGTCGTCTTCAATCCGACTGACACAGCGGACAACCTGAAGAAGCATGGTGGTTTCATTCCCGGCATGCGGCCTGGCGCCAAGACGGCGGAGTATATCGATTTCGTCTTGACCCGGGTAACGGTCATCGGTGCGATCTATCTGGTTGTGGTCTGTCTGCTACCTGAGTTCCTGATCAGCTATACGGCGGTGCCGTTCTATTTTGGGGGCACGTCGCTGCTGATCGTGGTCAGCGTGACCATGGACACGGTGGCCCAGGTCCAGGGGCATCTACTCGCCCATCAGTATGAAGGGCTGGTCAAGAAGGCGAAGCTGAGGGGGCGCACCCGATGAAGCTGATTCTGCTCGGCCCTCCGGGCGCGGGGAAGGGCACGCAGGCCCAGCTGCTGGTCGATCGATACAGGATTCCTCAGCTTTCGACGGGTGATATGCTCCGGGCGGCGGCTGCGGCGGGCACCGACGTTGGTGTTCGAGCCAAGACGATCATGGACCGCGGCGACCTCGTTCCGGACGATATCATGGTGGAGATCATTGCCGAGCGGATCGGCCAGCCGGACACCGGGAACGGCTTTATCCTCGACGGCTTCCCAAGGACGCTCGCCCAGGCCGAGGCCCTCGACAGGCTGCTTGAGCAGCGTGGCGTAACCATCGACGCCATTGTCGAAATCGCCGTCGACGAAGACGTCCTGATGGAACGCATCGAAACGCGCGCCAGAGAGACCGGCGGGAGTCGAGGCGACGACAAATCGACAGCAAAGCGGCTTGAGAACTACCGCGAGAAAACGGCGCCTGTGTCAGATCACTATCGGAGCAAGGGGACGCTCAAGCGAGTCGATGGCATGGGTACCGTAGACGAAGTGGCTGCGTCGATTGACGCGCATCTTCGTCCCCTGGTGGAGGCGTAATTCTGACTACAGGCGTTGACGAAGCGCCGCCAAATGACTATTTACCGGCACGAATTCTGTATAAAGACAGATCGACGGCGTCGGTGAGCCAGAAGATGGTGGGCCGGGCCTTTTTTGTGTTTGCCGGCCGCTGGACTGATTGAATTGAACGGATCGGGGTGCCGCGGAGACCCCGACAACAGGAGAAGCGAGCGTGGCCCGTATCGCAGGCATCAATATCCCAACAAACAAGCGAGTCGTGATCGCGCTGCAGTACATTCACGGCATCGGCCAGACCAAGGCCAAGGAAGTGATCGACAAGGTCAACGTGCCGGAAAGCCGCCGGGTCAACGAGTTGACCGACGCCGAGATTATGCAGATTCGTGAGACGATTGATCGGGACTATATGGTTGAGGGTGATCTTCGCCGTGATGTGGCGATGAACATCAAGAGGTTGATGGATCTCGGCTGCTACCGCGGTCTGCGCCATCGTCGCGGACTTCCGGTGCGCGGCCAAAGGACCCATACGAACGCCCGCACGCGCAAGGGGCCGGCAAAACCGATCGCCGGCCGGAAGAAATAGGCGTAGCCGGGATAGCGCGCAAACGCAGCGCCGTACCGAAAAGAGCAGACGGCTGTAAAGCCGACAGAACGGTGCCCGCACCTGGCGGGCGGAAGTGAAAGGTTGACTATGGCGAAGGATGCAACCCGCGTGCGCCGCCGGGAGCGGAAGAACATTACCTCCGGTGTCGCGCATGTGAATTCAAGCTTCAACAATACGATGATCACTATCACCGACGCCCAGGGCAACGCGATCTCCTGGTCGTCCGCCGGTCTCATGGGATTCAAGGGCTCCCGGAAGTCGACTCCGTATGCGGCACAGATGGCCGCGGAGGACGCCGGCCGCAAAGCAGCCGAGCACGGCGTCAAGACGCTGGAAGTTGAGGTCTCGGGACCGGGGTCCGGACGGGAGTCCGCGTTGCGTGCCCTGCAGTCGGGCGGGTTCACCATCACGTCCATCCGCGACGTTACACCGATCGCTCACAATGGATGTCGGCCGAGGAAACGCCGCCGGGTGTGACTCGCTGCGTTGATCGATCGACAAGAAGACAACTGACCGCGGCCATCGCACCAGGCCGCGGCGCCGCTCTCCTCCCCGGAGCGGCTGGAAAAGGAAAGGACGAGGCTCGTGATCCAAAAAAACTGGCAAGAGCTTATCAAGCCTAACAAACTCGATATCAATACCGGCGCCGATGCGAAGCGCCTGGCCACGGTGGTCGCCGAACCGCTTGAGCGCGGATTCGGGCTGACACTAGGTAACGCGCTCCGCCGTGTGTTGCTGTCGTCGCTCCAAGGGGCGGCGGTCAAGGCGGTTCAGATCGACGGCGTGCTGCACGAATTCTCCTCCATCGCAGGCGTGCGC
>JAAEOR010001026.1 GCA_024222895.1 Hyphomicrobiales bacterium
AGAGATCAAGGATGGCCTGCCTGATAGCCGGCATGCTGGGTTGTGGTGGCGGTCCTGCGACTCCCGCGGTTTGACCGCTTCGAGCCTTCCTGCTCATTCGTCGGTACGCGGCGAACGGCAGCTTCTCCATGCGGCCAGAAACGTGACAAAATCAAACGAGGTTTCGCCAAGGGTTTGTGACCCACGAATTTCCAGCGAAACCGCGAGAGCTTGCTTTCGCGCCAAAAACGACCGTTTTTGCTCACCTACTCTGGCGTGCAATGTACAAATACTCAAATACCGACAGACCGGTCGATGTCGGTTTAGCTCCCGTGACCGAGGCATGCCACCGAGTCGAGCGGCACAACTTCCGCGCGGTCAATAGAAGCTCGTTGACTGACGCGCCTTCGTCTCCTTCAGATCGGGGGCGATGTCTGAGCAGTGACTGCGAGCTCTAATCCGCCGGGAGGGGCGGTGGGTTGTCGCTGTTCTCTCGTAGGTATGCGATCAGATTCGCGCGCCTGAAGACGTCTTCTGTGCCAGTCACGTACATTGTCGTGCCCGGTGCAAAATCTTTGGGAATGGCAATCAAGGCGTTGACATCTTCGTAAGTCCACATGCCCCCGAGCCTGGCGAACGCGCCGGAATAGCTAAACCCATCGCTGCTCCCCTTTTCGCGGCCGAGCACGCCCCACAGGTTCGGTCCAACCAAGTGACGGCCACCTTTTTCGGTCGTGTGACATGCAGAGCAGTAACGGCCAAACGCACTCTGACCCTCCTGGGCGCTGGCCGAATTGAGCAACGGGGAAACCGGCTCGATCGGTGGAGCCGCAGCGCCAAGTTCGTAGAGGAGTTCCACGACATCAAAATGTCTACCGACCGCTGCGGAATGGACCGGACGCTCGAGTTGCTTGTTTATTGCGTTTACATCAGCACCGCCGGCGCTCAAGAGCTTAATGACCGCCCCGTGGCCCTTTTGGGCGGCCAGGTTCAGTGGTGTGTTTTCAGACGAGTCTCGGACGTCGATCTGCGCGGCGTTGGCGATCAGCAGGGCGACCACGCCTTCGCTGCCTCCGAATGCTGCCATGTGTAACGGCGCCCACCCTATAGTTCCGACCGCCTCGTCGACTTTGGCGCCCTCGGCGACGAGCAACTCCGCGACCTCAAGATGCCCATTGAGTGCTGCTCCATGGAGCGGCGTGCCGCGTTGATCGATCGCGTTGACGTCTTCGCCATCGGCAATAAGCTGGCGAACCTGTTCAACGTCACCGTTGTTGGCGGCGTCGTGCAGCGGGCCGGCAAATGCAGGAACCAAAGCTAGACCTAAGCTAAGCACCACTATGAAGACCCTGCTCATGTGCGACCTCCCGAATCGCGGGCATTCGTTCGTCCCATGGGGGGCGAAGCTCCGCGCAACACCCAACTGAGCTTAGACCACGGATGAGTTTGGGAGTAGTCATCCATCACGGTTTCCTTCATTGGGGGCTTTCCGCCGCCGGCCCCGGGGCCGGCGGCAGCGTCCAGATGGGCCGGCATCTGAAACCCCTCCCAATGTGAGCCATTAACCCAAGTGGAGCGGACGACCGCTACCGGGGCAAAGGCAGCGGTTTCCAGCACCGCTTCTGCGTGTGCTTCCCGCGTCTGCCGACCAAAACTCAGCCAGTTTTGGCGGGGGTTTTGACCGTGCTCTTATACGACCGTTTTTG
>JAAEOR010001027.1 GCA_024222895.1 Hyphomicrobiales bacterium
CGAGGGATTGACGTTCACCAATTGTCACATCACCGCAGCTTCCTGCGTGCCGGCGCGTGCCAGTCTCTTCAAGGGCTACTACCCGCACACCACGGGCGTGATGCGCAATGGCGACCCGTGGAGACATACCTGGATCGAGCGCCTGGCCGATGCCGGCTACCGCTGCATCAATGTTGGCAAGATGCACACCATACCCTATGACGCACCGGCCGGTTTCCACGAACGCTATGAAGTGGAGAACAAGGACCGCTACATGGAGGGCCGCTGGTACTTCGACGAATGGGACAAGGCGCTAGCCGCCCATGGTCTGGTCAAGCAACAGCGGATCCAGTACCGAGAGCGCGAGGATTACGGCGAACGCCTCGGCGCCTTCGAGTGGGAGTTGCCGGAGCATCTGCATTCCGACGTGTTCGTCGGCAACATGGCGGAGTGGTGGGTCGACCACAAACCGAAGGCGGAGCCGCTGTTCCTGCAAGTGGGCTTCCCCGGGCCTCATCCGCCCTACGATCCGACGCCGCGCTATGCCGAGCCCTACCTCAAGAAGGAACTGCCGCTACCGGAGGTTACCCAGGAGGAGCTGGACGCATTGCCGCCGGCCTACAAGATCTTCCGCCAGCACAACGCCGAGGTCGATCATGACAGCGTGCTGTGGAGCCTCGATCCGACCAGGGAACAACTCCATCGGCTGTGGGCCTATTACCTCGCTAATGTCACCATGATCGACGAGAAGATCGGCGATATCCTGAAATCACTGGATGACAAGGGCTACCTGGACAACGCCGTGGTGATCTTCGTCTCCGACCACGGTGACGCTATGGGAAACCACGGTCAGATCGAGAAATGGACCTTCTATGAGGAGATCATCCGCACCCCTTGCATCATGTGGTCGAAGAATCCGGCCCTGATTGCCGGGGGCGGCCGCAAGGAGGACGGTCTGTGCCAACTCTTCGATCTCGGGCCGACCATTCTGGAACTTGCCGGGTGCGAGGTGCCGGATGATTTTGAAGCGATGTCACTGCTCGACGCGGCCCAGAACCGCGACTGGAATCCGCGCGACTATGTGTTCTGCGAGCAGGTCGGCGATACCAATCTCACCGGCACCCGGATGGAGACCATGGTTCGCTCCAATCGCTGGAAGCTGGTGACCTTTGTCGGCGACGACGCTGGTCAGCTTTTCGATCTGGAGAATGACCCGAAGGAAAAGCGCGATCTCTGGGACGATCCGGACCATGCCGAAACCAAACGGGAAATGCGCGAGGTGTTGTTCAACTGGTACCAGGAAAGCCTGTACAAGACGCGCAACTGGTGCGCGGACTATCGATGACGGCGCCTGAACCGGTTCTTGACGCGGGCATCATCTGTGGCGAATGCCCGATCTGGGTGCCGGAAGAAAACGCACTGTACCTGACCGACATTCCCGGCAAGGCTCTTCATCGTTGGCAACCGGAGACCGATGAACATCGAAGCTGGCCGATGCCGGAGGAAGTCGGTTGCTTTGCTCTGCGCGAAGGGAGCGGGTTGGTCGGCGCGCTGCGCAACGGCTTCGCAATGATCGATCTCGATGCCGGGACGGTCGATTTCATCACCGATCCTGAATCGGACAGGCCGGAGAATCGCTTCAACGATGGCCGTGCCGATCGACAGGGGCGGTTCTGGGCCGGCACCATGCATGAGCCGCGTAAGGTGCGCGACGGTCAACTCTATCGGCTCGACGCCGATCTCACCTGCACCGCGATGACCGGTGACGTGCTGGTCGCCAACGGCCTGGCATGGAGCCCGGACTCGCGTGTCATGTACTGGTCGGATTCGCGCCGGTCGAAGGTCTTCGCCTTCGACTTCGATCCGGCTTCCGGCGACATCACCAACCGCCGGCTGTTCATTGAACTGACCGAGGAGCAAGGGCGTCCCGATGGCGCGACGGTCGATGCCGAGGGCTTCTATTGGAGCGCCTGTTATCTCGGCAGCCGGGTCCTCAGGATAGCGCCGAACGGCACGGTCGATCGGGAAATCCTCATGCCGGTTCGCGACATTACCATGATCGCGTTCGGCGGCCCGGATCTTGACCGGCTGTATATCACCACAAGCTGTGAGGCGCTGAGCGAGCAAGAGCGCCGGGATGCGCCGCTGGCCGGTTCGGTCTTTGTCACTGACCCCGGCGTAAAGGGTCTCGTGGAGCCGCGATTCAAGGGATAAGGGGTATTACGATGGTGCAACATCCATCCGGAAAGACCGGCATGCTGGCATTGCTGGCGCATCCTGTCGATCACGTGAAGGGACCGTCCTTCATGAATCCGGCACTGGAGGAACTCGGTCGCGACTGGTTCGTCACGCCGATGCACGTCAAGCCGGACGATCTGGGTCAGGTGGTTGCCGCGCTCCGCAAGCTCGACAACTATCTCGGTGTCATCCTCACCCTCCCGCACAAGGAAGCCATGGCCGCCATGTGCGATCAACTTGGCCCCAACGGCCGCCTCATCGGTGCCGTCAACGCGGTGAGCTTTGCCGGCGGTCGCCTGACCGGTGACATGTTCGACGGCATGGGCCTGTTGCGTGCCGTGACCGAGGCAGGGATCGGTATTGGCGGCCGCAAGGTGCTGCTGGTTGGTGCCGGTGGCGCGGCGCGGGCGATCGCCTTCGCCTTCGCGCAAGAGAAACCTGCACGCCTCGGCATCACAAACCGGACGGCGGAACGCAGCGAGAAACTTGCCAACGATATCGCCGCTGCCCTGCCGAATGCCTCGGTCTCCGCGGGAGAGTACGATGCCAGCGGTTATGACGTTGTAGTCAACTGCACATCGCTCGGCCTGCACGAAGGCGATCAACTTCCCACCGATCCGAAAAGGATTGGGCCTTCGACCGACGTGGTCGACATCATCGCCGTACGCGAAACCGAGTTGATGCAGGCCGCTGGCGCGAAAGGCTGCAAGGTGGTCGGCGGCGTGCCGATGGCGCTGGGCCAAATGGCCGAGTTCTCGCGATTCTTCGACCCGGATCGGAGTTGAACCGGCACATGAGGGCTTCTGCTCTGCGCGACCGTTTCCTCGACGATGGCTATCACTTGCCGGTTCGCGTACTTTCGGTCGCGCAGGCTGAAGCCTATCGCCGCCGGTTCGAGGCGTTCGATGAAAGCCCACGCGCGGCTGCCATGCCCGACATCCACAATGATGTCTATCTGTTCAAGCCCCACCTCATTCTGAAGTGGGCGGACGATCTGGTGCATGAACCCGGCGTCATCGACGCAGCAGTGTCGGTGCTTGGCGATGACATTCTGTGCTGGTCGGCCGGTCTGTTCCGCAAGGCGCCACACTCGCAGAGCTACGTTTCGTGGCATCAAGACGCGGTCTATTATGGCCTCTCGCCGGTCGACCGCGTTGTCCGGGTCTGGATCGCGCTCACCCCGGCGACGATGGCCAATGGTACGATGGAGTTCGCGCGCGGCGCCCACCGGCTCGGATTGCGCCCGCATCGCCCGGCCGATGCGGCGGACAACCTGCTGACCAAGGGAGAGACGGCGGAGATCGACATCGATCGGTTCGAGCGGGTGCCGGTGGAACTGGCAGCCGGCGAAGCGTCAATGCATCATCTGCATCTTCCGCACGCTTCCGGTGCGAACGGTACTGCGGAGCCACGCATCAACCTGGTCGTGACCTACATCGCGCCCGTCGTCTCCCAGGCATATGGTGAGGACTCAGCCATGCTTGTGCGCGGCGAGGACCGCCACGGTCAATTCACGCTGGACCCGCGGCCGACCCGCGATTTTACACCGGATGCGGCCGCCGCTCACGCGCGCGCCATGCGTCTCCGACGTCAGGTCTTCGCTGCTGCGGCTGCCGACAACGACCGAAGGGAGAGAACCGCATGAAGGCTTTTGCCAATCCGGTCGTTGAGATGCTCGGTCGGCGCCTGCGCCTTGGCGTTGTCGGCGGCGGCGATGGGTCGTTCATTGGCACGGTCCATCGCGCTGCAGCGCGCCTCGACGACCGCTTCGAGGTCGTGGCCGGTGTCCTGTCATCGAAGCCTGACAAGGCACGCGCGCTCGGTCGGCAGCTCGGTTTGGAGAAATCCCGCGCCTACGGTTCGGCCGCCGATATGATCGCTGAAGAAGCGGCCCGCGACGACGGCATCGATGCTGTGGCAGTCATGACGCCGAACCACCTGCACTTGCCGGAATGTCGCCGGGCGATTGAAACTGGGCTCGATGTCATCTGCGACAAGCCGCTCACCACTAATCTGACCGAGGCGTTGGAACTGGTGACGCTGGTTCGCGGTCACGGTGCTGTCTTCTGCCTGACCCACAACTACTCGGGCTATCCCATGGTGAGGCAGGCGCGCGCCATGGTCGCGGCGGGCGAGATCGGCGATGTGCGACAGGTCCACGTGGAGTATGCACAGGGGCAGCTCTCAACCTTTGTCGAACCGGAGGCACCGGAGCGCCTGAAGTGGCGGCTCGACCCTGCACGCGGTGGACCGTCGGCAGTGCTTGGCGACATCGGCACCCACGCGCACCAACTGGTGACCTTCATCACCGGGCAGCAGGTGACGAGGCTCAGCGCCGATGTCGGCGCGACCGTGCCTGATCGTACCAACGACGATTATGCCGCGCTCCTCATGCGCATGGAGAACGGCGCGCGTGGCGTGATGTGGTTGACCCAGGCCGCCTCAGGTGCGGAAAACGTCCTGCGCATCCAGGTCTACGGATCGAAGGGCGGGCTGGTCTGGCAGCATGCCGACCCGAATACACTCAAACATACTGCTCAGTTGTCGCCGGCCCGCCTGCTCACCCGCGGGCTACCGGTGCTAGCCGATGCAGCCAAACATGCCACACGTGTGCCGCCCGGCCATCCGGAAGGATTCCACGAAGCCTTCGCCAACCTTTACGCCGACGCTGCCGAGGCGATCGCGGCGCGACGCACCGGCGAAAACGCCAACCCGTTGGCGCTGGATTTTCCCGGGGTCGAGGATGGTGCGCGTGGCGTGCGC
>JAAEOR010001028.1 GCA_024222895.1 Hyphomicrobiales bacterium
CACAAATGGTTCGGCGAGTTTCACGTCCTGCGCAACATCAACCTGCGAGTCATGCGCGGCGAGCGGATTGTCGTCTGCGGACCGTCGGGCTCCGGGAAGTCGACGATGATCCGCTGCATCAACCGCCTGGAGGAGCATCAGCAAGGCGAGATCATCGTCGATGGAATCCAGTTGACCAACGATCTTAAGCGGATCGACGAAATCCGACGCGAGGTCGGGATGGTCTTTCAGCATTTCAATCTCTTTCCACACTTGACGATCATGGAAAACTGCACGCTTGCCCTGATCTGGGTCCGGCGCTTGCCGAAACGCGAAGCAGAAAAGGTGGCGATGCGTTATCTCGAGCGGGTGCGGATTCCCGAGCAGGCGGACAAGTACCCCGGCCAGCTTTCCGGCGGCCAGCAACAGCGCGTCGCCATCGCCCGCGCCCTATGCATGAATCCACGCATCATGCTCTTCGACGAACCGACCTCGGCCCTCGATCCGGAGATGATCAAGGAAGTCCTTGAGGTCATGGTCGACCTTGCGAATGAGGGGATGACGATGCTGGTGGTGAGCCATGAAATGGGCTTTGCCCGTCAGGTCGCCGACCGGGTCATCTTCATGGATGCCGGCCAGATTATCGAACAGGCAGACCCGGAGACGTTTTTCAACAAGCCGGTCCACGAACGGACAAAATTGTTCCTTAGCCAGATCCTCCATTAGCTGCACTCGACCTTCCGGCGAGGGCCATGGTCCGGAGAATCCTCAGGCTCACATTGTTCGGCTTCGCGGCGGTTTTCGTCGTCGGAGCTGTCTACCTGCTGGCCGCGTTCATCGGCACGATCTGGCGTCCGGGTGGCGGGGCGCTGGCCGGTGAAGACCGGCGCCCTGTCATCATCGTCTGGAGTGAGATTCACACCGACATCATTCTTCCCGCTGACGGCCGTGCGGTGAATTGGAAAGAAGTCCTGGGGTCTGACGCCGGGAGCCTGGCAATGGTGGATTACTTTGCTTTCGGTTGGGGATCCGAGAGCTTCTACAAGGACGTGCCGACAACGGCGGATATCACGCCTGGCGTGATTGCCACAGCCATGTTCTTCGACCGAACCGTCGTCCATGTCAGCCCGGTTGCGGATCCAGCGCGTATTCCGTCAAACCAACGCATAACCCTATGGGTTTCTGAAGCAGGGCTACGGGAACTCGAGTCGCACGTTCTTGAGAGTCTCGCACTTGACGATACAGGCAGGGCGATTGTCCTCCCCGGAGAGACCTATGGGTACGGCGATGCATTCTATCAGGCGCACGGGCGATATTCGCCGATCCGCACCTGCAATCAATGGACAAGCGAGGGCCTGCGTCGCGCCGGCGTTTCGGCCGGCTACTGGACGCCATTTGCCCAATCGATCACATGGACCCTCGGATCGGACGCGGACCAGGCGGCTGCGCTCAACTAGGCGGAACCGGAGTGTTTCGGCGTGTCGGCGCGACCACCCCATTCGGCCCAGGACCCATCGTAAAGGCCGCTTTTCTCCACCCCGATCGTTTCCAGTGCGAGGTTAACGATGGCCGCCGTGACACCGGAACCGCAACTTGTAACGATCGGTTTGGCTGGGTCGATGCCGGCCTGAACAAAGAGCCCCGCGATCCTGTCGGCATCCTTCAACCGCCCATTGGCGATGAGATCGGTTGCGGGCAGGTTGAAACTGCCCGGAATGCGGCCGGATGAAACCCCCGGGCGCGGCTCCGATGCGGTACCGGCGAAGCGCTCGGGCGCGCGGGCATCGACCACCTGGACATCGCGGCCATCGACATGGGAGCGGATTGCCGCGAGATCGCGCACCGCAGCAGCGTCAAAGTCGGTTCGAAAAACACGGGGCCGCGGATGAGCCGTACCGCTCTCGATATCGTTGCCTGCCGCGCGCCATGCCGGAAGCCCACCGTTCAGAATCCTGACCGTGCGCGCACCCATGATCTTGAACATCCACCGCACCCGAGGCGCAGAGTACAGGCCAACGGAGTCATAGACGACGATCATCTGCGCCTCATCGATGCCCAGGCCACCGATCGCCGCCGCAAACTCCTCCGGTGTGGGCAGCATATGGGGCAGGGGGCTTTCCGTGTCCGCGATCGTGTCGATGTCGATAAACACGGCGCCAGGAATGTGTCCCGCTTCATAGTCCGCGCGCGCGTCACGGTCGGCCGATGGCAGGTGCCAGGAGCCATCCACGACCGCCATGTCGGGGTCATCAAGGTGACCGGCGAGCCAGCTCGGACTGACGAACAGGTCTTCGCGGGTGCTCATGTTTCGCGGGCCAGGCGGATGCGTACGCGGCGGTTCTGTCGACCCTTGCTTTGAATCTTGCCGAGCGCCAATGCGCCGATTTCCGCAGTCGAGCGCACATGGGTGCCGCCGCAGGGCTGGAGGTCGATATCGCCGATCCGAACGAGTCGTACCCGACCGCTGTCCATTGGCGGCTTGACCTTCATGGTCTTGACCAGATCCGGGCTGGCGGCGAGCTCTTCGGCGGTGATCCAGGTCTCGCTGACAGGATGGTCGGCAGTGACCAGCTCATTGAGGTGCGCCTCAATCTCGTCTCTCGGCGGAACGTTGCCGTCTATGTCGAAATCCAGGCGGCCCTCGTCGGCTCGGATCTGGCCACCGGTGACCGGGTAGGGCAGCACCACTGACAAAAGATGGAGCGCGGTATGGATGCGCATGTGACGGTGGCGTTTTTCCCAGTCGATCGCGGCTGTCACGGCTTCGCCGGGTTCCGGTAGCGGCTCGTCCTCGCCTGGCACATGAACGACCTCGCTCTTGTCATCGCCATAGACGGCGGTTGCTACAGTTGTAGGAACGGCGTTAGCCCGCTGCAGCGTACCGCTGTCGCCGGGTTGCCCGCCTCCCGTGGCAAAGAACACGGTGCGGTCGAGGATGATGCCGCGTCGGTCGTTGATGGCGATGACTTTCGCCTCGACGCTTGGCTGATAGGCGTCGTCGCGGAATATGAGCTGGGTGGACACGTCGCAAGTCCTCGTTTGATCGGTGTATACGTCGATCCGATCTTAGCCCGTCGCTGCCATCCAGGTAAGGCGTGTCGTGCTACTGGCAGGTCTGCGGCACCCAAGGGGCATCGCGGAAACCGCGCGCCGTTCTCCTCGACGCTGGTAATCTTATTCGTGCAAGGGATGGGTTGGATTGGCGGACCGCTGAAGACCACGGATCCAGCCTGGTCGATGCTTCAGGCTTCAGCGGTCTCGAAGGGAATGTCGAAGTCGGCCTGGGATTCAAGCCAGGCGGGCACAGGCAGTCCCTTGCCGCTGAGAAACTCCGGATTGAACAGTTTCGACTGATAGCGCGTCCCGAGATCGCAGAGGATGGTCACAATCGTGTGCCCGGGGCCAAGCTCCTTGCCCAGGCGGATGGCGCCCGCCACATTGATACCCGATGAACCGCCGAGCACGAGACCTTCCTCCTGGACAAGGTCAAAGACAAGCGGGATAGCCTCAGTGTCCGGCACGACATAGGGGTGGCCGACTAAGATATCGCTGACGATTGCTGTCGAGCGGCCCAGTCCGATCCCCTCGGTGATCGAATTGCCCGGACTCGCCTTAGCCTCACCCGTGGCAAACAGGCTGTACATGGCGGCGCCTTCCGGGTCGGCGCATCCTATCGCGACCGCCGGGTTCTTCTCGCGCAAATATGTGGAGACACCCGCCAGGGTTCCGCCGGTTCCGACCGAGCAGATGAAACCGTCGACCTTCCCGTCCGTCGTCGCCCAGATTTCCGGGCCCGTTGTCTCGAAGTGGGCCCGACGGTTGTCGAGATTGTTCCATTGGTCGGCGAACAGCACGCCATTCGGCTCACGGTCACGAAGGGAATCGGCAATCCGGCGAGCGACCTTCTGGTAGTTGTTGGGATCGCGAAACGGTTTTGCCGGGACCTCGATCAAAGTCGCGCCGGACAGGCGCAGCGTATCCTTCTTCTCCCGGCTTTGGGTGTCGGGTATGACGATGATGACCCGGTATCCCCGCGCCCGACCGACGAGCGCCAATCCGATTCCAGTGTTGCCGGCAGTGCCCTCGACGATCAGCCCTCCGGGTTTCAGTTCGCCGCGCCGCTCGGCCGCCAGAATCATCTGACGCGCCGCCCGGTCCTTGACCGATTGACCGGGGTTCATGAACTCGGCCTTGCCGTAGATGTCGCACCCGGTTTCCTCAGAGGCACGGCCAAGGCGGATCAGCGGCGTGTTGCCGATAGCGTCGACGACAGTGTTGTTGATGTCCATGAAGCGGCTTCTCATGGGTGAGGCAGCGTGGTTGCGCTGCCGGGATTGCGGAAGCTACCGGCTGCCTCGGAGTGCTTCAAGTATGCCCTCGGCGTGCCCGGTCAAGTCCGTAGAAAGTTTGCCTCACCATCTGGTGACCGGGGCAATTGAATTGCGTCGGTGGCCAGATCAACGCCCGTCACGCATGGACTTTTAGGCCTCAAGAGCCCGATATCGTGCCGCAGCGTGATCGACAATCGGGCGAGGATAGGTCTCGCCGAGCTTCAAGCCAGCGGCCTGCGCCTCCAGGGGCGAGGCCTGCCATGGTCCGTGGATAAACCGATCGGGCAGACCTGCAATCTCGGGCACAAAGGCGCGAACATAGTCGCCGTTCGGATCGAATTTCTCACCCTGGAGGATCGGATTGAAGATGCGAAAATAGGGTTGCGCGTCGAAGCCTGAACAGGCGACCCACTGCCATCCAAAGAGAGAGGGGAGCGTGGTACGGCCGGTCAACATGAACCCATAATAGTGCGACAATTCCGATGAAGCACTGCCGAAGCGCATATTCTGCTGGATTAATCCGCGCAAAACGAAGACCGGCGCCCTGGGGCGCCGGTCGGGTTCGCGTCGGCCTACCTGCGAAGGCGGGCGTTTGACGGCTAGTTGGGCGCTGCGTCATCGGCCTGGTCGGCGTCAGCCGCCGGCTCTGCCGGGGCATCGGCCGCAGGGGCATCGGCCGCGGGTTCTGCCGGCGCATCGGCCGCAGGGGCATCGGCCGCGGGTTCTGTCGGCGCATCGGCCGCAGGGGCATCGGCCGCGGGTTCTGCCGGCGCATCGGCCGCAGGGGCATCGGCCGCGGGTTCTG
>JAAEOR010001029.1 GCA_024222895.1 Hyphomicrobiales bacterium
CCTGCCGATCCACTTCCACACCCACGACACCTCCGGCGTTGCGGCCGCTTCGGTGGTTGCCGCGGTTGCCGCCGGGGTCGACGCTTTCGACGCCGCGATCGATTCGATGTCCGGCCTTACCTCGCAGGCCTGCCTCGGATCCCTGGTCGCGGCGTTGGCCGATACCGACCGGGCGACAGGCTTGGATGTCGATGCCATTCGCCAGATATCGTTCTACTTCGAGGCGGTGCGCGCCCAGTATCTTGCCTT
The DNA here is from genome assembly GCA_024222895.1 of Hyphomicrobiales bacterium. Lineage (GTDB taxonomy): Bacteria > Pseudomonadota > Alphaproteobacteria > Rhizobiales > Kaistiaceae > Bauldia. The sequence goes on from JAAEOR010001029.1 coordinate 250, forward strand.
CGAATCCGACCTGCGTTTCGGCGCATCGGAGGTCTATCTGCATGAGATGCCGGGCGGCCAGTTCACCAATCTCAAGGAACAGGCCCGCGGCCTCGGGCTGGAGGCGCGCTGGCACGAGGTCGCACGCACCTATGCCGAGGTGAACATGCTGTTCGGCGACATCGTCAAGGTGACGCCGTCGTCGAAGGTCGTCGGTGACCTTGCCCTGATGATGGTCGCCGGGGACATCTCGCTGGAAGACGTGGCGGATCCGGACAAGGAGATCGCCTTTCCCGAATCGGTCGTACAGATGATGCATGGCGATCTTGGCCAGCCGCCCGGTGGCTGGCCGGAAACGGTCCAGAAGAAAGTGCTCAAAGGCGCCGAGCCGATCGTCGTGAGGCCGGGATCGCTCATTCCGCCGGCCGATCTGGACGGCGAGCGTGATGCGGCCACCGAGCAACTCGCGCACCCCATCGACGATCGCGAACTGGCCTCGTATCTGATGTATCCGAAAGTCTTCATCGAGTTTGCCCGCGCTGCCGATCATTATGGACCGGTGTCGGCGTTGCCAACCCCGGTCTACTTTTATGGACTGCCGGTCGGCGAAGAGATCCTTGTCGATATCGAGCCGGGGAAGACGCTGGTGGTGCGCAACCAGGCGATCGGTGAAACCGACGAGGACGGTTTCGTGCGGGTCTTCTTTGAACTCAACGGGCAACCCCGGGTCGCCAAGGTGCCAAACCGGATGGCCGCCCAGACGGCGGTCAGGCGCAAGGCCGATGAGGGCAACCCGGACCATGTCGCGGCTCCGATGCCGGGCGTGATCTCGACATTGGCCGCTCATGCCGGCCAGTCCGTCAAGGCCGGCGATGTGCTCCTGTCGATCGAGGCCATGAAGATGGAGACGGCCATCCACGCCGAGCGGGACGGCACCATCGTCGAGGTGCTGATTCACGCCGGCAGCCAGATCGACGCCAAGGACCTGCTGGTCGTGTTCGGGGACGATTAGGCGCAGCTCCATCTGGTCGTCGACGGGAAGAACCAAGAAAAGGCCAACACGCTTACACCATCGACCGCTTCTGGACACTTCGGCTCGAAATTATCTCCGCTGACGTCGAGTCGGGGACGTGGGACGGAGCGTTGGCCGGAACAGACTCCCTTCGACAAGATCATCCTGATGGCGCCGCCGGGGTAGCGCAGAACGCTCAACGTGATGCGCTTCGTCCGAGA
>JAAEOR010001030.1 GCA_024222895.1 Hyphomicrobiales bacterium
CTGCTGCTGAAGCTGGCCTTGCAGATGGCCCGGGATGACTACGAGACGCGGCGCGAGCGCCAGCGCCAAGGCGTCCAGCTCGCCAAGGCGGCTGGCAAGTACACCGGTCGCAAGGCCGACACCGCTACCCATCAGCGAATCGTTGCTCTGCGCCGTGCTGGTCAAACCATCGAGCGCACTGCCGAGTTGGCTGGGTGCAGCATCAGCCAGGTCAAGCGGGTATGGGCGCTTCACCGAGCCAAGTCCTAATGCCGATAGTAGTCCGGGCATTTTGGCCCATCCCCTCGACAAGGTAGAAGCGAGGATGGCGACGAAGAACAAGTTACTGACTGTCCTGTCGGACGCCGAGCAATTCGCCCTATACGGCCTGCCCGACTTCGACCACGGGCAGCAATTGGAGTTTCTATCCCTGTCAGAAGCGGAGTTGGCGCTCGCCTGCTGTCGTACCGGTTTACACGCGCAGGTCTACTGCGTCCTGCAAATCGGCTACTTCAAAGCCAAGTACGC
>JAAEOR010001031.1 GCA_024222895.1 Hyphomicrobiales bacterium
GCAACAAACTGGCGACGCGCGGCTTCTCGACAGAAAGTAGGTCCATGGTCAGCTCCGAATCAGGTCAGGAACAACGGAATCACCACCATGGTTAATTCTTAATTGCCGTTAACCCGAACTCGCTACCGTCACCAACGCGATCATACCTTTGTAAACGACGAGGCGTTTGTGTTCTACATGGAAGGCCGCAAAGGAGAGCAAGCGGCAGAGTGGCGCGATGGTTCCCAGGAAGTTCAGGACTATGTCGACTTCGACATCGAGAGCCGGGAGCGTGCGATCAGTTTCATTCGTGAGAGTGCGGAGGAGGGTAAACCCTTCTACGTCGCTTGGTGGCCTCTATGGATCTCGTTCATACCTGAGCCGGAAAAGCGCACGTTGCAGCGTGGATTGGTCGGCGAAGCCTATCAACGTGTCATCGAACCGGATATCGCGATCCTGCGTGAAACCCTGGACGAACTGGGAATCGCCGAAAACACCTTGATTGTGGCGATGGCAGACAACGGACCGATGACCCACAATCCTCCTGCAGGAGCGGGGCTGGGCGAAGGGTTGTTCCGTGGCGGGAAGGGCGATTTCACTGAAGGCGGCGTACGGGTGCCTGCCGCGGCGTTGTGGCCCGGGGTGATCGAACCCGGTCAGTATGCTGCCGACATGATCCACGAAACCGACCTCTATACGACATTCGCCCGGCTCGCGGGGGCAACGCCGCATATCCCTACGGACCGGATCATCGACGGCATCGACCAGACTGCCCTGTTGTTGAACGGAGATACCCACGGTCGCCGGGATCACGTGTTCATCTATCAGGGGCCGGACCTCGCCGCGACGGTGAAGGATCAATACAAGATTCACTGGACTTCGGACGATCCGGGGCAAGCCAAGTCCAGCATAACAGCGGTTTATGACCTCTACAATGACCACCGCGAAGTAAGCCCAATTGTCGTAGGCGGTTTTCACTTCAAGGAGCCATTCAAGCGAATGCGCGCCCGCCATGAGTTGTGGAAACAGAAATATCCCGACCGCCACCACAGCCGCGGGCCGGCATACGGCAACATTTCCAATGCGCGCGAGGAAACTCTGGCGCTGACCAACCCGCCGGCAGACTTTGAGTCACTTCCATTCGACCCGCTGGAGTTCATCACCCACCTGGACCAGCTCCCCTACGAGTTGGGTGAGCCGGGACCGGGAGAGTAGCTCGGTGCGAAGGCCGCCGCTTCGGTGGCGGCCTTCTTCAGCCGGATTAAAGGCGGGGGCACAGGTGACTCTACGGTTCGCGGTTGGTGCGCTGCTCGCCACATTCGGAGTTTCCTTTGGTTTCGCCGCCGGCGGCGCGGACTCCGAACAACCCAACATTCTTCTGATCGTAGCTGACGACCTGGGCTACTCCGATCTGGGCGCCTTTGGCGGCGAGATCGATACGCCTCATCTCGATGCACTTGCGGAAGAAGGGTATCTGCTGACACAGTTCCACGCGGCGCCCAATTGCGGACCAAGTCGGGCGGCAATGCTGACCGGAGTCGACTCTCACCGCGCGGGCGTCGGCGGAAATGAGGGGGCCACGGCCGACAATCAGAGAGATCTACCGGCCTACCAGGGGTATCTGCGCGAGGATGTCGTCGCGGTGGCGGAACTGCTGCGTGACGCTGGTTATCACACCGCAATGGCTGGCAAGTGGCATATGGGCCACGATCCCCGCAACGTGCCGGGTGCAAGGGGATTCGATCAGTCGTTCGCCCTTCTCAACGGGGCTGCCAGCCACTGGGCCGATCAATTGCCGATCATCCCGGGCGAAGAGACGAAATACACCCGGAATGACGAGATCGTAGGAACGTTGCCGGAGGAATTCTACTCTTCGACCTACTTCACCGATCGCATTATTGAGTACATCGACGAGGGACTGGAAACCGATAAGCCGTTTTTCGCTTATCTGGCTTTCACCGCGCCGCACAATCCGCTCCATGCTCCCGACGCCAGCATCGCTAAATATAGAGGTTCCTACGACAGGGGCTGGGACGTATTGGCCGGAGAAAGGGCTGGACCGCCAGATTGATCTGGGTCTGGTGGGTGACGAGACGGCGGCCGCCGAACGCTCCGGCTGGATCCTGCCGTGGGACGCCCTCACCGCCGAACAACAGGCGCACAGAGCGCGGGACATGGAAATCTATGCCGGCATGATCGACTATCTGGATCACTCCGTCGGCCGACTGCTCAACCACCTCCGGGACCTTGGAGTCTACGAGAACACACTGGCCGTATTCCTCTCCGACAATGGTCCCAGCAAGACAGCGATCACGGATTACCTGGCCCTCGGTGGCGACGCGGCGGAGTTTGCGCGCGGCTTCGACAACAGTCTGGCCAACAAGGGACGGCCAGGATCGTCGACCGATATCGGACCAGGCTGGGCTTTTGCGAGTGCTACGCCCCTGCGTCTCTTCAAGGGGTATGTGACGCAGGGCGGCATTCAGGTTCCTGCCATTGTCAAGGCTCCGCGGCAGCGAGAGACCCGGGGCACGCGGATCACGACTCCGATTTACATTACGGATCTGGTGCCGACTTTGCTGGAGGCCGCAGGCGTAGCTTATCCCGAAAGCTACAATGGGCTCCCGCTGGCCGAGCTTTACGGCAGGTCCCTGCTGCGCCTGCTTGAAACATCCGAGGATGACAGCTTGCAGGGCCGCGGCGCTGGCTGGGAGGCGTACGGCATGGATGCGTGGAGACAGGACAATTGGAAACTGGTTCGTCTCCCGCCGCCTTTCGGGACCGGCGAGTGGCAATTGTACGACCTCGACAACGACCCGGGAGAAACGACCGATGTCGCTGACCTCAATCGCGGCCTGACGACACGATTGTCGCAAAGGTGGGAGGTCTACGCCGGACAGAATGAAGTGGTCCACCCGGATGAGCCGATCGCCTACGGCAAATCGATCGCGCCAGGTAAATTCTGAAAAGACTGAAGGGCATCGGAGATCGGGTGTCTTATGGTCGTCGACAAGATGAGTTAGGTTCAGCAGGAAACGCGACTGCAGCGTTCGCATTGACCGGTAAGGAGGGGGAAATGGAGTTTCACGCCAAGCGGGCCCGGCGCGCACTGTTTGCGCCATTGGCGACAGCATTGATGGCGTCGGCGCTGGCGCTTCCGGCCATCGCCCAGGAGACCATGGTGATGGAAGATACCATCACCATCGGCGACCGGCTGACCCGCGATGGCCGGGTGGCCATCTACGGCATCTACTTCGATTCCGACAAGGCTGATCTCAAGCCTGAATCAGATCCGGTGTTGGATGCGATCGGCCAACTGCTTGCTGACAATCCGGACCTCGAACTTGCCATCATCGGCCATACCGACATCACCGGCCCGCACGAACACAATCTCGACCTGTCGAAGATTCGCGCCAATGCGGTGGTCAACGCGATCGTAGGCCGACACGGAATAGAACGCGGTCGGCTCTATCCGGCCGGCGCCGGCTTCCTGGTGCCGATCGCCCGCAACAACACCGAAGAAGGAAAGGCACTCAACCGCCGGGTCGAACTGGTGCGCATGGCCGTGATCCGGGGTGAAGAGGTGCCCGTTCCCATCATGAGAGCGTCGACTGAACCCGATCCGATCGCCGAGAACGCGAAGATGATGGTCAAGGCGATGTCGGATTATCTGGGGGCGAGCAATGCCATAAAGTTCGATTTCAATGCCTCGTTGGAGGTGGTGACGACCCAGGACCAGAAACTCGCGCTGACCAGTTCCGGCGAAATCCTGATAGAGCGTAGTGGCAAGCTCTACGCCAATCGGCATGGCGGCTTTGCCAATGTCGAGATGGTTTATGATGGCCAGATGCTGTCGGTTCTGGGCAAGGACAGGAATGCCTATGTCCAGGCGGAAATGACCGGCACCCTCGACGAGCTGATCAATGCGCTGCGCGACGACTATGGATTGCCGCTGCCCGGCGCCGACCTGCTGCTGTCCAACGTCTATGATGAACTGATGCCCGAAGTCATCGACATCAGGGACCTGGGTTCCGGCGTGATCAACGGCAAGGAATGCGATCACCTTGCTTTCCGCACCGATCAGGTAGACTGGCAGCTTTGGATCGCCCAGGGCGATGAGCCCCATCCCTGCCGCTATACGATCACCACCCGTGCGGTGGAAGGCCTGCCGCAATACACCATCGAACTGAGCAACTGGCAGGCCGGCGCGGAGATGGTCACCGACAGGTTCACCTTCAACGTGCCCGAAGGTGCCACCAAGCTCGAACCCGGTGATCTCAACGACTTTGACGAACTGCCGCCCAACATGCGGCCGGAAAGCTGAGAAGAGGGAAACCCATGATTCGCACACTCGCATTAAGCATCAGCATGGCCATCGCGCTGGCCTTTGCTCTGGAAACGACAGGTTCCGTCACCGCGCTGAAAGGCCTCGGGCTTGTCTCCGAAGCCCAGGCCAGAGTAGGCCGGCCGCTGACTCCCACGAGCGTGGCTGGAGTGTCGCGGCGCACCTCGCGGCGTTGCGATCGACGCTGCTGAATAAAGGGATGTGGGCCGTCTGAATGGGGCGGCCCCGCCCCGGGAACATCACAATGGAAAACGAAGGTATTGAATGGTTTGGCCGGCTCGGCGGGCCGCTCAATCTGCGCCTGCTGCTACAGCCCACGATCGCCGCGATCTTCGGCTATCGCGATGGTGCGAAAGACGCCGCCAACGGCGCTCCGCCGTATTTCTGGAACGCCACTCAGGTGGCGCCGGAAGAACGGAAAACCATGATCCGGCACGGCTGGGAGAGTGTCGGCAAGGTCTTCGTCATCGCCATCGTTCTCGATAGCGTGGTTCAGTACCTGATCTCCGGAACGGTGGCTTTCGTCGGTGCCGTGGTGGTGGCGACCATCCTCGCCATCCTGCCGTACCTGTTCTTCCGTGGCGCCGTGAACCGCTGGAAAAGCGCCGGCTCACCATAGCGATCTTCGCCGATCGCGTTCAGCCGTTCCGGTGGATCGGTATCCGTGGCGTCGGGGGCATTGCGCCCTTGGCATAAGTACTGCTCTGTCCAACTCATGTCGGTAATCGACCCGCTGGTTCTTTACCTGGCGGCTTTCGGAGGCCGCCCCCCCGAAGGATCGGGCCCATGATCATTGCCGGCGGGCCTCGCTCCGCCGGCCAAGCCACACGGCACGAGCGGTCAAACGTCTCGGAAGCGGCTGACAGCGGATCCCGCGACCGGGCTGTCGCCAACGATCACCGTGCCGGTAAGCGGCATCGCCTCGAGCTGGGCGGGGTCCCGCCCGACGCGGAGGCTGGTGACGAACAGGCGGTCCAGCCCTTCTCCTCCAAAGCAGGGCATGGTTGGTGCAACAACCGGAACCGGATAGAACGCCGCCAGTTCCCCGGACGGCGAAAAGCGGTTGAGGCGGCCGGCGGAGACACCGGCGCTCCAGTAGAAGCCTTCGCTGTCGGTCGCACCGCCGTCCGGGCGGCCTACTTCGTCATCGAGAGTTGCGAAGCGCTTGCGGTTCGAAATCGCACCGGTATTCGGATCGAAATCCCAGGTGTCGATCCACGGGCCACGGGAATCGGCGTGGTACATCGTCTGTCCGTCCGGGGAAAACGCCATCCCGTTCGAAACAATGACCTCCGTCACCTTCCGTTCTACATAGCCGGCCGCATCGACGCGATAGAGGGCGCCGATCGGCCCCTTCTCGGGCCGGTCATCCATGGTCCCGACCCAGAATGCCCCGTCCGGGCCCACTTTGCCGTCATTCAATCGCGTTTCCGGCCGATCCGCTTCAATGGTTGCAATCGCGTCGAAATGGCCGCCATCTGGATCGAACAATCCGACGGTGTCCCGTAACGCCACCACCAGCTTGCCGGAATCTGCCAACCCGAGTGAACCGACCTCACTGTCAAAGTCCCAATGGCGGGCTTCTCCGCCGGCAAGATCGGCACGGTAAATCCGTCGTCCGAGAATGTCGCAATACCACAAGGCGTCGCGCCGATCGTCATAGACAGGGCCCTCCCCCAGTTCGCACTGAACGTCGTTGATCGGTGTGAATTCGATCGTCATGGGTATCGCCCCGCTCTGCTGTGTGTGTGTCCGGTGTCGCAGTTCGTTAAGTACCTTTGATCGCGCCGGGCAGGAAGCCCCCTGCCCGCTCTCAGCGGCGAGACGTGCCGTTGGCCGACACCAACGGTTTCCGGTGGTCGTTTGGCGGGTCCGCTACTAGTGGTCCGACTCCGACATTTGCTACCCCCCTGCAGCACCCTCCCAAGCAAATGTCGGAGTCATCAGGACCGCTAGCAACCATCTGATTATCGTGGAGCTTTTGAATTTGACATTTGAACGAGAGCCTTGCGGCGAGCGGGGCTCAAATGTCAAATTCGCTCCACTAGGTGTCCCATTGCGGTGCGACAGCCGCCGGGTTAGCAACCCGTAACTGGTGGGTCCGGGACAAGGCGTTGATCGACCCCATTTCTTCGTCGCTCAATTCGAAGCCAAAGACATCGAAATTGGCCGCGATATTTTCGGGCCGAGTACTTTTCGGGATCGGGACCACCGCCGCCTGCTGGATGTCCCAGCGCAGAATCACCTGCCCCGGCGTCCGCGCGTGCTCCTTTGCGATTGCGCCGATGACCGGATCAGCCAGCACGCCCCGGCGGGCGAACGGAGAGAATGCCGTGAAGATCATCCCTTTCTCCCGGCAGGCGGTCAGAAGTTTATCCTGATCGAGATAGGGGTGATATTCGCACTGATTGGTAACGATTGGCGCATCCGTTGCCGCCCAGGCTTCATCGAGCAGCGCCAACGTGAAATTCGACACGCCGATATGGCGGGTCGCACCACGCTCCAGCGCTTTGTTGAGCGACCGGATCGTGTGGCTCACGGGGATGGTCTTGCTGGGCCAGTGAATCAGGAGCAAGTCCACCCGATCGACGCCAAGTTGCGCCAGGCTGCGATCGGCAGATCTCTGGAAATCGTCATCGGCCAGGTTGTCGGGCGAGACCTTGGTGGTCAGGAAAATGTCGTCCCGCGGGACGCCGGATGCGCGGATCCCTGCCCCGACTTCAGCCTCGTTCTGATAGCCGGAAGCCGTGTCGATGTGGCGATATCCAACTTTCAGGGCTTGCGAAACCCCGTCGACACAGGTGTCACCGGTGAGCTGCCAGGTCCCGAACCCGATGGCGGGCATGCTGGCGTCGTGAGCAGCGACACTATGCAAAAACGCTCTCCCTTTCGATCAGCCAACCGCCCGGGCAGGGTGGACATCAATCACCGAAATCGGCCGCCACTGCAAGCGGCGTCCGTCCGATGGGATCCAGGTGACAGCCGTTGTTCTCGTTATAGCTGGATGCCGCGGTTCCGTGCGGTCAGGCCGGCGACCCGGAAGTGCTCGTGCGCTGTCTCTTGTATGCTGTGCGAACAGGCTGAACCGGGTCGAAAACAAAAGCGACCGTGGGGCGGAGGGTTTTCATCATCGACCTCGATGCCGGCGGAGTGTTCGGAGTGAAGCGGCTCAGCCGCCCCAGCCGACATCCCTGCGCATGTGCACCGGCAGCCGCGCGACCGCGATCGTAGTCTGCCTCCAGCGCCGCGCCTCACCGACCTTCATTGCGAACTGCTTGATTCTCGAAACCGGTGTCATCGTCCTGTCTCCTGCCCTGTTCGAACGCCCGTCAAGGCGAGCCGTGTGTCGTGCAGAGTGGATACACAGAGAAAGCCGTTCTCGCAGTGAAGACCATCACAAGCTGGCCGAGTTCAGCCAACCGGCAAATGCGCCCGGTCAGTCCGAGCCGACCGAGTCCAACAGCGCCTGGATGACCCGGTCGACCTCCCGATCGCTCAGATCGGGGTGAATCGGCAGGCTGAGGACGTCACCGGCCAGTGCCTCGGACACCGGCAGGTGACGCCCATCGAAGTGGCGGAAAGCCGGATGCTGGTGAAGGGCCAGGCGATAGAATACGCCGGTGCCGATACCAGCGTCGGCGAGCCGGTCGTGAACTGCATCGCGATTGTGCACCCGAATTGTATAAAGCGCATAGGCGCTTTTGGCTCGGCCCGGTCTTGACGGGACCGTCACGGCGGGCGCCAGCGCCGCATCGTAGCGCGCCGCTATCTCGCGGCGGCGGGCAAGTTCATCACTGAAAACGGTGAGCTTGGCGAGAAGGACGGCTGCCTGGATCGTGTCCAGGCGACCGGTAATACCAAGGACGGATGCTTCGTCCCCTGTGCCTTGTCGACCATGGGAACGAATCATGCGCACCGATTCGGCCAGTCGCGCATCCGTCGTCAGAACCGCACCGCCATCGCCGTAGCAGCCGAGCGGTTTGGTCGGGTAGAAGCTGGTCGCCGATATCGGAGCCATGGCGCCGGCACCGCGTCCGTCCAGGACGCTGCCGAAGCTTTGGGCCGCATCCGACAGAACCGTGATGCCGAAACGGTCGGCAACCTCGCCGATTGCGACATAGTCGGCCGGCAGCCCGTAGAGATCGACCGGCATGACCGCGCGTGGAGTAGACGCGCCCGCCGCGTTGACCTCCGTGATGGCTCGCTCAAGATCCTCAGCATCCATGTTGAAGGTCGACGGATCGACATCCACGAACACCGGACGGGCCCCGACAGACACCACCGCCCCGGCCGTTGCGGCAAACGTAAAGGCGGGGACAAACACCGCATCCCCTGCCTTGATGCCCATGGCCATCAAGGCAATCATCAGCGCATCCCGACCGCTCGAGACGGCAATCGCATGGTCAACGCCGGCAAATTGCGCCAGACGGTCTTCCAGCTGATCGACCTCGGGGCCAAGGATAAACTGACCATGGCCGAGGACGGTGTCGATCCCTGCCTTGATTTCGCGCTCCAGCCGCGCCCGCTGTCGCTGCAGGTCGAAGAAGGCAATGCGGTCGTCATTGGCGGGCGGCAACACGGCAGCGGGCTGAACTTGTGCCATTACGCGGGTACTCCATCGGTTCGGCGCAGCAACTTGATACGCGCTTCAGCAATCTTTTCCAGGATCATGTCGGCGACGACGAGGGCGTCGAGGCCGGCCTTGCCGTCTACCTCTGGCGGCGTCTCGGTCGCGACACTGTCCAGGAATGCGTCGATCTCGACTGCAAGATTGTCAGACGGCGCAAACGCCGTTCGTTCCATCTCGACAGCGCCTTCGACTCCGGTGGCCACTGCCAGGGTTTGCTTCGATAAATCGGCCGTGAGTTGCCGACCCGACTCGGTCGCCGAAATCGTTCGCACGGATGTACTTGCCGCCCTGCTGGCAGCGAGGGTTGCAATGACCCCGTTGGCAAAGGTGAGCCTTGCCTCGGCGATATCGTTGTAGTCGGTGGCGAGCGACGCACCCGTGGCAGCCACTGATATGACGGGCGCGTCAGCGAGCGTGAGAGCCAGATCAATGTCGTGGATCATGAGGTCCAGAACAACATCGACATCGGTGGCACGGCCGGTCCAGATGGCATGGCGGACGCATTCGATCGCCGCCGGCGCCGAGACCTGTGCCTTGAGAGCCGCGAAGGCCGGGGAGTAACGCTCGATATGGCCAACCTGGAGAGTAACGCCCCGGCGGGTCGCCCGCTCGACCAGGTCGGCTGCCTCCGCGACCTCGCTGGCCAGCGGCTTCTCCACCAGGACGTGAATGCCCGCGTCGATGAGGTCGCCGGCAACCGCGTAGTGTTGGCTGGTCGGGACGGCAACCGAGGCGGCTGTCACCCTGCCAATCAGCGCCCGGTGACTGGCAAACGCCTCGGCTCCGAAGTCCCGGGCGGCTGAACCAGTCCGCGCCAGGTCCGCGTCGACGATGGCCACAAGACGGGCGTCGGGGTGAGCTGCATGGTGGCGAGCATGATGTGAGCCAAAATGGCCCAGTCCGACCACGCCTACGTCGATCTGACTCAACTCTGCCGCCCCTGAAGTTCCGTCGACCCCGATTCGGGGGAATGTAGTCGCGACAACCGTGCTGAAGAATTAAACATTTGCATTCCGGTGAAACATCACGCGAGCGACCGTCAGCCCGTGCGACGTCGATTGGCTACCACGGGGGCACTCAGAAAAGGCCAAACCACCAGCCTGCCAACGCCAGGAATACAAAGAACCCCGTCACGTCGGTGATTGCCGTCAGAATAACCCCCGACGCAACTGCCGGATCGATCTTCAGGTAGTCGAGGACAAGCGGAATGAACGCACCAACCAGACCGGCGACCAGAATGTTGATCACCAGCGCGGCTGCGATGACGATGCCGATGCTCGATTCGTCAAACCAGAGCGCCGCGCCGGCGCCGACACAGGCGGCTACGATTGCCCCATTGACGAGTGCTACGAGGATTTCCCGGGCGACGACCATGTGAGCCGGGCGAGAAGCGATTTCGCGCGTGGCGATCGCCCTCACCGTCACCGTCATGGCCTGAGTTCCCGCATTGCCGCCCATGGAGGCAACGATTGGCATCAGAACGGCCAGAGCCACCATCTGCTCAATTGTGCCGTCGAACAGTCCAATCACTGCCGCCGCGGCAAAACCCGTCCCGATGTTGACCATCAGCCAGGGGATGCGGCTGCGAGCGACCGTCGTCACCGTATCGGTCGTCTCCTCGCGGCCGACACCGCCGAGGCGGCGCATGTCCTCGTCCGCCTCTGCCTCGATGACGTCAACGATGTCGTCGACCGTGATAACGCCGACCAGCCGTCCATCTTCATCGATCACCGGGACACTCAGCAGATTGTAGCGTTCAAACTGACGAGCGACATCCTCCTGGTCGTCGCTCGTCTGAACTGCATGGGTGTCGTGTTCGGCTATGTCGCTGATCAGCGTCGGTCGTTTGCTGCGCAGCAGCTTGTCGAGTGCAACGGTGCCAACTGGATGAAAGCCAGCGTCGACAACGATCACTTCATAGAATGCGTTCGGCAGGTCCTCCTCGTCACGCATATAGTCGATGGTGCGACCGACATCCCAAAATGGCGGGACAGCCATAAGCTCTCGCTGCATGAGGCGGCCAGCGGTCTCGTCGGGGTATTCCAAGCCCCGGGCAACAGCCACCTGAACGGCAAGCGGCAACAGGTCAACGACCCGCGCCCGCCGGGTTAGCGTCAGATCATTGACGATGGTGACTGCGTCGTCGGAATCGACGGAGCTCAGACCCTCTGCAACCTCCTCGGGGGAAAGGTTGGCAAGCAGGCGCGTGCGCAGCTTATCATCGAGTTCGGTGAGTGCGGTATAGTCGAAATCGCCGCCGAGCAGCCGAACCAGCTTGCTGCGCTCGTCAGCCTGCAGCGCCTCCAACAGGTCGCCGACATCCGCCGGGTGCAAGGGAGCGACAAGCTGCCTCAGTCGATCGGCGTCATCGTGGCGAAGAGCCCGTCGAACCGCGGCAACGAACCGCAGTGATAGGTCGCCCCGCTGGTTGCGAAGAGCCGGCCCCGCAGTCGAACCATCATCAGTGACGGGCGTCTCGTGGACCATAACGCGTTGCCGTTGGCCTCACCGTCTGTCAAGTGAGCAAAAAGCCGGGCGGCACCTTGGGTGACAAAGCAAAAACGGAGCCGGCGACGGCCACGCTTGTCCGATGAAAGTGAGATGGTGCGGTCGAGAAGACTCGAACTTCCACGGGTTTTACCCCACAGCGACCTCAACGCTGCGCGTCTACCAATTCCGCCACGACCGCATGAAAACCGCCGCCCGTTTAGCAAATCACCGAGGCCCTTACAAGCGGCCGCGTAGCATGGGACGGGATAGCTCCTCCGCGTGGCGGATATTTGGCGGTTCGGCCAACATTTCCTATCTTCAGGTCTCTGCAAACAGGTCTCGACGATGCTCAACGACCGCAATCAAGGTGATGCCGGGCTGCCGCGCGGCAACGGCCGGTTCCCCGTCGACTGGTCAGTCGCCGAGGCCCCCGTCGCCTATCCCGATGCAGTCGCCACGATGGAAGATCGGGTGGCAGCGATCCGGGATGGCTCGGCGCCGGAGCTGGTTTGGCTGGTGGAGCACCCACCGCTCTACACGGCGGGGACGAGCACCGACCCCGGGGATCTGCTCGAACCCGATCGATTTCCCGTCTTTCAGACCGGTCGAGGCGGCCAATACACTTACCATGGCCCCGGCCAGCGCGTAGCCTATGTCATGCTCGACCTGACCCAACGTAACCGGGATCTGCGGAAATATGTCCGCGCCCTTGAGGAATGGGTCATCCGGGTCCTGGACGGGTTCAATGTCCGCGGCGAGCGGCGCGCGGATCGGATTGGTGTCTGGGTGGCGCGGCCGGAGCTCGGGGTCGGACGCGAAGACAAGATCGCAGCGATCGGTGTGCGCGTCAGACGCTGGGTGACCTATCACGGTATCAGTTTGAACGTTGACCCGGTGCTGGACCATTTCAGTGGAATCGTTCCCTGCGGCGTCCACGACCACGGAGTAACCAGCCTCATTGATCTGGGCATTCCCGTCTCGATGGAGGAAGTCGACATGGTGATGCGCAAGGAGTTCGAAACTCTGTTCGGAAACACCCTCAGACAGTCGGGCGAATATTAAACCCGTTTGTCACGATTTCGTCGGATCCACTTGTCTGCACATCACTTACGACGGCCGATCGCGGTCCAACTTTGCAGCGGGCGACGAGAGCCTCAACCTCCACCTTCGTCCCCGAAACCACCGCTTCGACCGAGCCGTCCGATCGGTTGCGCACCCAGCCATCCAGCCCGTCCTGGACCGCTTGCTCGGCAAGCCACGCCCGATAGCCAACGCCTTGAACCCTGCCGCGGATTGCCAGTTGGGCCGTCCGCCGCTCACCCATGGATCGTCGATGGCGACACGCTCGGTGCCATCCCGGAGCCGACAATCGGCGGGTCGAACAGATCGTGGAACGTAAACGCGTACGCAGACGGGCCATGGGTTTCGAGATGGTCCAGTCGGCGCTGCCCCTCGATTGGATCCGGGATGTCTCCAACGGGCACCCACCACAACGCCAGGTGCGGTCCGCCTAACGGTCGGAACCATTCGGCGCTGCGCTGCACGAAACGACGATGAACTGTCTTGTAGGCAAACCTCTGTAACGCTTCGACGGACTCCCAGATCGACATGTTGACCAGCAACCGCGGGTCCCCGAACACTTCGGTGCCGGAGGGGTTGTCGCCATCCTCCATGAAACGCCAGACGAAGCCTTCGCTGCGCTCCGCAAGGGCGTTGATCGCATCGATATTGTCGATGAAATCGGCCACGCGCGGGTCGTCGGGCGGAAATCGCAGTCGGGCAATGTTGATCTGCGCAATGTGCATCATCGATGTCCCCAACGGTCGATCAGTGAGCGCCGATGCCTATTTCGGCGCTTGACCACGGAGATGCAACCCGGCGATCAGCCCGGTTGTTGTCGTGAGGCGGCAAACTGGTCGAATGCAACGGCCGCTACCAGAATAATGCCGATGATGACCTGCTGGATGAACGAGGAGACATTGAGCAGAACAAGTCCATTGGTGAGAACCCCGATCAACAGGGCACCGACCACGGTACCGAACACTCCGCCAACGCCGCCGAACAAGCTGGTTCCGCCGATCACCACCGAGGCAATCACGGTCAGTTCCAGGCTCATCCCGGCCACCGCCTCGGCGGAATTCAGTCTCGCCGAGAGAAGAAAACCGGCAAGTCCACAGGTGAAGCCCGAAATGACGTAGACCGAAACGAGGATGCGCCGGGTCGGGACGCCATTCATCGCGGCCGCCGCCTCGTTGTCCCCGACCGCATAAACGTAGCGACCAAAACGCGTGTATTTGAGCACGAAGATGGCGACGATCGCGCCGACGAGAAAGATGATTACCGGGACCGGAACGACGCCAAGCACGCGTCCCTGGCCCCACCAGGTGTACTCCGGCGTGAACCCGCTAATCGGCCCGCCCTCGGCAAACCACAGCAGGGCGCCGCGAAATGACGTCAGACCGCCAAGCGTCGCCACAAAGGGCGGCACCCGAAGCCGGGTGATCACAAGGCCCTGGATCAGCCCGCCGGCCACGCCGACCGCAATCGCCGCACCGACCGCCATGAAAAGCGGATACCCGGCGTCCGCGCTCGCTCCAATGGAAAACCGATCGGCAAGGCCACCTTTGGCCACATAAGCGCCGACCACCCCTGCAAACGCCATCAGCGAACCCACCGACAAATCAATGCCGGCGGTCAGAATGACGAACGTCATGCCAATCGCGATCAGGCCGGCGATCGAGACCTGACGCAGGACGTTAAAGACGTTGAGTGGATGAAGAAAATTCTCGTGTAGGATTGCGAAGACGGCAATCAGCAGCAACAGAAAGATCGGCGCCGCATATTTGGCTGCAAACTGGAGCGCGTCGAAGCCGCGTTCCGGTTCTTCAAAATCGGGCAGAACAGAATTGGTCATGGTTAGCCCGATCAGCACCGGTTGGGGTGCCGTCCCTCCCCTGAAACGAATATGGGCCGGGCGCGAACGCCCGGCCCACGATCCAGTCTAGCCCAATCTATTCGAGCTCACCAAGACGTTCGGCGGCGTCGATGTTGTCCTTGGTAATGGCGATCGGCGTCAGCAGGATCACCTTCTCAGGCTTCTTGTTATCCCGAAGATAGTTGACCAGGACGTCCATCGCACCGCGGCTCTGGCCGCCCGGGAACTGCTCGATCGTCGCAGCAAGGCCGCCATCACGAACGCTGCCAAGCGCCTCCGGCAGAGCATCAAAACCGATGATCGGGATGTCGAGATTCTGCTCCTGGGTTACTTGCAGCGCGCCCAGCGCCATGTCGTCATTGGCGGCGACAATCACGTCCGGCGGGCTGTCGAGACCGGCGAGGATCGCCTCGGTTACGGTCGCGCCCTCTTCGCGGGCAAAGTTGGCTGTCTGCTCGGCAACAAACTTGTACTTGTCGGCCATGCCATCGAGCACGTTGTGGACGCCCTTGTTACGGTCAATCGCCGGGCTCGCGCCGGGCTGGCCCTGCAGGTTGACGACATTGGCGCCATCCGGGAACAATTCGACGATCAGCCGCCCCTGCGCCTCGCCGCCCTTGACGTTGTCCGCACCGACGTGGGCGAGGATTCCGGGAACGCCTTCGACGGCGCGGTCGATGGTGACCACCGGCACGCCGGCGTCCACCGCCTGCTGCAGTGCTGGCGCCATTGCGACAGCGTCAATCGGGCTGATGACGATGCCGTCCACGCTCTGAATGATCGCGGCCTCGACATCAGCAGTCTGTTTCGGTGTCTGGTTCTGACCGTCGGTCTCAAGCAGGGTGATCCCGCCATGAGCTTCCGCTCCGGCTGCCAGTTCCTTTTGCATGTGCACAAAGAACGGGAAACCGAGACTGGGCAGCGACGTCGCAATGGTCAAATCCTGCGCCTGGACTCCACCGCTCATCACGGCCGCCGCTGCGGCAACCGGTACCAATCCCTTTAGAAAACGCATTTTCATCTGCTCCTCCCTCTGACTGAAACATCGCCGATTACGCCACGACGCGGCCGGTCGTTCCGGCCCATTAGCGCAAAAAGCTTTGAACGCACGCATACGTATGCGTTAGACTTACTGTCGCACCGTCGATGGAGACAAGTCAAGCGGAGTGAAGCTGCTGGCGAAGAATGCCACAGGACGCGGCACCGGGCCGGCGCGCGTGACGGCGTGGCAGGTAGCGCGCCGCGCCAAAGTATCTCAGTCGGCCGTGTCGCGGGCCTTCGCCGGCGGCGCGGGGGTGTCCAGCGAAACCCGAGATCGGATTCTCGCGGTGGCCACGGAACTCGGCTACCAGCCGAACGCACTGGCGCGCGGATTGATCACCCAGCGCTCCGGCATTGCTGGTGTCGTCATCTCGGATTTTGGTAACCCATTCCTTTCCGCGGCCGTCGAACGATTGTCGAAACGACTCGGCAGGATCGGCCTCCAGCCGCTTCTCATTGCGGTCGACACCGAGGACGATGTCCGCGCCGCCCTTTCGACCCTCGAGCAGTACCGGGTCGATGGGTGTTTCGTCATCAGCCCGCATATGCCCCAGAAACTCGCTCGTCGCTACCACAGCGTGGGCACCACCGTCCTGATGTTCAATCCGCAGATGACCGGCCTCGACGCCTCATTCGTCTCCGTCGACAATGTCGCGGCCGGCCGGGCGGTTGCCGATTTCCTCCTTGACGAAGGGCACGTCCGGCTGGGCTATGTCCACGGCCCCCGCGGCGCCGGCACCGACCGTGATCGATATGCCGGTTTTGTTTCAAGACTTGAAGAGCGGAGCGCCGCCCGCCCTGCTGTCGGCTGGGGTGAATACAGCTATCACGGCGGTGCCCGCGCAATGAAGGCGTTGGCGGCACAATCACCAAGGCCGACCGCCGTGTTTTGTGCCAGCGACATCATGGCGATGGGCGCCATGGACGTTGCGCGCAATGCCCTCGACCTCGCCGTTCCAGAGGATCTTTCGATCGTCGGATTCGACGACGCGCCGCCGGCGTCGTGGCCGAGTTACGACCTGACCACGATCCGGCAGCCCATGGATGCCATGATCGAGGCAGGCATCGAGATCCTTCTGGACGCCGGCCCTGATCGGACGAACAAACCAACCCAGAGGATTCTCGACAGCGAACTCGTGCTCCGGAGCTCGACCCTGACGCCCTCTGCCAGGTCCTGATCCCGCATCGCAATCGTTTGCCTACTCGGCTGCGAACTCCATGATGACAGCGTCAACGGCCAGAACGTCTCCCGGCGTCGCTTTGATGACCGACACGATGGCGTCGCGCTCGGCTCGCAGGACGTTCTCCATCTTCATTGCTTCAACCACCACAAGGGCGGTCCCTGCACTGACGGTCTGCCCGACCTCCACCAGGATCGAAACGATGAGGCCAGGCATCGGACAGCGGAGCAGCATCGCGCTGTCGGTTTCGGTTCTATCCGGCATCAATGCATCCAGCTCCCCGACGCGGCGGCTCATTGCCCGCGCAAGAACATCGATACCCCGCCATGACAGTCGGGCGCCGGCGGAAACCGGACGGACCTGTACGGTCATCGCCTGCCCGTCGACCGCTCCCGACCAGAGCGGATCGCCCGGGCGCCAATGTGACTCGACGCGAAACGTCCGGCCGGTTTCCTCGCTTCTCGCCTCGAACCTGAGTGGTGATCGACGGATCTCATCGACAAGCTGCAACCCTACCTGTTCGGCCCCGACTTTGACGCTCCAGTCGGACCGCGGCTCGGGGTTCGGGTCCTCAAGCCGGCCATGCATCGATCGGAGGCGATCCTGCCGAGCAATCTCGATCGATAACATCACCCCAGCCAAGGCCTCGCGGATTGAAGCGCCGGGATCAAGCGGCTCGAAACCTGCCGGATAAACCTCGGCGATGAAGTTGGTGGACAGCTGCCCTTCGCGCCAGCGCACTTCGTTCATGATCGCCGAGAGGAACGGGATGTTATGGGCGATCCCGTCGATCAGATAGTTGTCCAGCGCGACCTGCATCGTATCGGTGGCGGCAGCACGATCGGCACCGTAGGTGACAAGCTTGGCGATCAGGGGATCAAAGTAGATGGAGATCTCCGAACCCTCGGCGACACCTGCGTCGATCCTGATATCGGCAGTCTCCGCCGGCGGCCGGTATCGCGACAGGCGACCGATCGAAGGCAGGAATCCGCGATGGGGATCTTCGGCATACACCCGCGACTCGATAGACCAGCCGCGGAACTGAATATCTGATTGGCGTAGCGCCAGCCTTTCGCCCGAAGCGACACGGATCATCTGCTCGACCAGATCGACGCCGGTGACGAATTCGGTTACCGGGTGTTCGACCTGCAGTCGCGTGTTCATCTCCAGGAAATAGAATTGCCGATCGGGATCGACGATGAATTCGACCGTGCCGGCAGAATCGTAATCGACCGCCCGTGCCAGGGCCACCGCCTGATCGCCCATCTCGGTCCGCAAGGTCGCATCGACAACCGGCGACGGTGCCTCTTCGATGATCTTCTGGTTGCGGCGCTGGATCGAACATTCGCGCTCGCCCAGATGGATCAGGTTGCCGTGCTTGTCGCCAAGCACCTGGATCTCGATATGCCTTGGCGACTCGATGAAACGTTCGACAAGGATCCGGTCATCACCAAAAGACGAGCGAGCCTCGGATCGCGCCAGATCGAAGCCTTCTCTCACTTCGTCCGCGGACCCGGCGACCCGCATGCCCTTGCCGCCACCGCCGGCGGAGGCCTTGATCATCACCGGAAAACCGACCTCCGCCGCGATCGCGACGGCCTCGTCGGTGTTGGAAACTGCACCGACATGGCCTGGAACCGTGGACACCCCGGCTTCAGCCGCAAGTTTCTTTGACTCGAGCTTGTCGCCCATGGCGCCAATGGCGCCTGGATTGGGGCCGACAAAGGTAATGCCTGCGTCGCGCAAGGCTTCGCCGAAATCGGCGCGCTCGGACAGGAACCCGTAGCCCGGATGAACGGCGTTCGCGCTTGTCTCCCGGCAAGCCCCGACGATTGCGTCGATCAGAAGATAGGAGGACGTGGCTGGTGGCGGTCCGATGTTGACCGCTTCATCGGCCGCTTCAACGTGCGGCGCGTCCGCATCGGTGTCGCAATAGACCGCAACCGTGGCTATGCCCATACGCCGTGCGGTCCGAATGATCCGCACGGCAATCTCGCCGCGATTGGCAATCAGCAGCTTGTCGAACATACCAGGCCCCCCGCTTTGCCTTGTTAACCAACCAAGCCTGACGCGGCAACCATCGGCGATCGCCCGCCTTGTTATAGACTGTGTCACCACCGGTTCAGCAGCAGGGTGACGGTGATCGCAGCACAACTACTGTTATCGGGCTAGAAGACCGCCAACCGGCGGCGGAGCAAACTGGATCGGAGACCAGTACATGGCAGGCATATCAGCACCAAGCCCACCCGAAGAAGCAGCGACGCCGGAGCTACGCCTCTACCGGCCCAAGGCGCCCGCCACGGCGCTCGGACTGGCAGTAAGCCATCTGATGACCAAGCCCGCCTTCGGTCAGCTCAAATTTGGCCACTGGTCGCGTATCCTCACCGGACAGATCAACCGCAATCACTACGTCTTCGTTATCGACCGGGAAGACCAGGTCGTCGGCTTTCTCGGCTGGGCACTGGCCACCGAAGAAATCGCCGAGGCCTGGGTCGAGGGCCGCGGCGAATTCTCCGACGAGCAGGCCAGGTCGGGCAATTGCCTGTTGATCAACGCCTGGGCGGCCGACAACCCGAAGGTCAATCGCTTCATTCTCGATTCCATCCGCGTGATCGGAAAGGATCAGAAGACCGTCTATTTCAAGCGCCACTACAAGGATGGAACCACCCGCCCCATGCGCCTGGCGGTCAATGATTTCGTCAAGGGGCATATCGATCGGCGACAGCGCTCGAAAGGCAACGGAGACACAGCGTGACCTAGTTCACCGCGCTGCCCCTGCCGACCGCCTAGATAGAAAACACAAAACACACCGACGCCGAATGGCGCGGCCCGACGGGACGAGAGGTCGTAGCAAACCGGGGAGTTCATCACGTCAGCGAAGACGCTGACGTCGAAAGCTCGAAGGAAGGGCACGACCATGGCCAACGTTGTTGGAACCGACAACTCTGAAACCCTGAATGGCGCCGACGGCGTCACCAACGGTCCGGACGACATCTACGGACTCGGCGGTGACGATTTCCTCTATGGAAACGGCGGCAACGACATGCTCAAGGGCGGCGGCGGCGCCGACGCCCTCAACGGTGGCAGCGGTGTGGACACCGCGAACTATACCGGCTCGGGCGAAGGTGTCACCGTCAATCTCAACACCGGAACAGGAGCCGGCGGAACCGCCGAGGGTGATACTCTTGTCAACATCGAAAACCTCACCGGCTCCTCTCACGATGACATCTTGATCGGCAACGGTGGCG
Source organism: Hyphomicrobiales bacterium (assembly GCA_024222895.1). Classification (GTDB taxonomy): domain Bacteria; phylum Pseudomonadota; class Alphaproteobacteria; order Rhizobiales; family Kaistiaceae; genus Bauldia. Next base: position 19,850 of record JAAEOR010001031.1, read on the forward strand.
CCAACGTCCTCGATGGCTGGGACGGCAACGATACGCTCATCGGTCTTGGCGGCAACGATGCGCTGATTGGCGGCAACGGCAATGATGTGCTGAAAGGCGGAGGTGGTGCCGACGGGCTCAACGGCGGCGCCGGGGTCGACACGGCATCCTACATCGACTCGCCGGGTGGGGTGACCGCTTCGCTGACTCTCGGATTCGGGCAGTTCAGCGACGCCGCCGGCGACACATATACCGGCATCGAGAATCTCGCCGGCTCCAGCCATGCCGACACACTGCATGGCGATTCCGGCGACAACGTGCTCGATGGCGGTGCTGGCGAAGATGAGCTTAAAGGCTTCGACGGTGACGACACCGCCATTGGCGGCGCCGGTGACGATTCCCTCAAAGGCAATGATGGTGCCGACACGCTCCGCGGCGGCGGCGGGACCGACACGCTGGAAGGCGGCAAAGGCAAGGATGACCTTCGCGGCGATGGCAAGCGGGACTTCCTCGAAGGCGGCAAGGGCAAGGACACGCTGCGCGGTGGCAAGGGCAACGACGACCTCACCGGCAACAGCGGCAAGGACAAGTTCACCTTCGATACCGCCCTCAACGCGTCCAGCAATGTCGACACCATCAATGACTTCAAGGTGAACAAGGACAAGATCGTCCTCGACTCCGACATTTTCTCCAGCGTTGGAAACATGATTGGCAATGGCGAGCTTAAGATCGGCGCCAAGGCAAAGGACAGCAACGACTACGTCATTTACAACGACAGCAACGGTCGCCTGTTCTACGACGAGGATGGAAAAGGCGGTGTCGACAAGGTCCAGTTTGCCCAGCTCGATTCCGACCTCAATCTCGATTCCCAGGACTTCCTGGTGATCTGACCACGGACGAACAACGCCCGGCGCAGTGACTGCACCGGGCGAATACCCTGGCAGCGACCTTAAAGAAGTCGCGCTTGTAGGATAGAAACAATTGTAGCGACAGGTTTTGCCCCCCCTGTGACGCCGCGGCAGATGAAACGGAAGAACAATACAATGGCTATCGTCAACGGAACGGACCTGGACGACATTCTGGACGGCGCTGCCGGCGCCACCGCTGGTCCCGACACGCTTA